>CAMVLW010000030.1 GCA_947168445.1 uncultured Clostridia bacterium | reverse complement strand
AAAGAAAGGGACGATACCCATGAATGAACTCGCTTTAAAATACGGCTGCAACCCCAACCAAAAGCCTTCCAAAATCTTCATGCAGGACGGCAGGGAACTGCCTGTTGAGGTGCTCAACGGCAAGCCCGGCTACATCAACTTCCTCGACGCATTCAACTCATGGCAGCTGGTGCGCGAGCTGAAGGCGGCAACAGGACTTCCCGCTGCGGCTTCCTTCAAGCACGTCAGTCCGGCAGGCGCTGCGGTTGCCACCGAACTGTCCGACACCCTCAAAAAGATTTATTTTGTAGACGATTTGGAGCTTTCTCCGATTGCCTCCGCCTACGCAATGGCGCGCGGCGCGGACAGAATGTCCTCCTACGGCGACTGGGTCGCGCTCTCCGACACCTGCGACGTCCAGACCGCAAAGCTTTTGCAGCGCGAGGTTTCCGACGGCATTATCGCGCCGGACTACACCCCCGAAGCGCTTGAGGTGCTCAAAACCAAGAGAAAAGGAACCTACAACGTCGTGAAAATCGACCCTGACTACGTTCCCAACCCCATCGAGCACAAGGACGTGTTCGGCATCACCTTTGAGCAGGGCAGAAACGAGCTGAAAATCGACGAAGCCATGCTCATGCAGAACATCGTCACCAAGAACAAGGAACTGACCGAGGAAGCGAAGCGCGACCTTTTGATTGCGCTGATTACCCTCAAATACACCCAGTCCAACTCCGTTTGCTACGCCAAGGGCGGACAGGCAATCGGCGTCGGCGCGGGTCAGCAGTCCAGAATCCACTGCACCCGTCTTGCGGGCAACAAGGCTGACATCTGGTTCCTGCGCCAGCATCCGAAGGTAATGAACCTTCCCTTTGTGGACACCGTTCGCCGCCCCGACCGCGACAACACCATTGACGTGTATATCTCCGACGATTATGAGGACGTGCTTGCTGACGGCGTTTGGGAGCAGTTCTTCAAGACCAAGCCCGAACCCCTCACCAAGGAGGAAAAGAAGGCATGGCTTGCGACCTTCAGCGGCGTTTCCCTCGGCTCCGACGCGTTCTTCCCGTTCGGTGACAACATCGAGCGCGCAAAGCGTTCCGGCGTAGAGTTCGTTGCCCAGCCCGGCGGCTCCATCCGCGACGACAACGTCATTGACACCTGCGACAAGTACAACATGACCATGTGCTTCACCGGCATCCGTCTGTTCCACCATTAATGACCGCGAGCGGTCAATTCATGTGCCGAAGGCACTATTCATGTTACCAAACAATTCATGACTGCTTGCAGTCAATTCATTCATAAGCCTTCTGCCGGGAATGAATTGTTGCTGCCGCAACATGAATTTACGTTGTAATGAATTGCCGTTGGCATGAATTGATTTGCGCTGCAAATCATATAAAGAGGTAATTATGAAAATACTAATGATAGGCTCCGGCGGCAGAGAGCACGCGCTGATTAAAAAGCTGCTCGAAAGCCCCAAATGTGAAAAGCTCTATTGCGCGCCCGGCAACGGCGGCATTTCCCGCGACGCCGAGATTGTCAATATCGGCGTGATGGACAAGGAGAGCATGGTGAAGTTCGCGCAGGACAACGCGATTGATTTGGTGTTTGTCGCTCCCGACGACCCGCTTGCGGACGGCATGGTTGACGCGCTTCAGGCGGCGGGAATCCGCGCGTTCGGTCCCAACGCCAACGCCGCGATTATCGAGGCGAGCAAGGTGTTCTCCAAGAACATGATGAAAAAATACGGAATTCCCACCGCGAAATACGAGGTGTTCAGCGACCCCGAACAGGCGATTGCCTATGTCAAGGCCGAAAACACCACGCCCGTTGTCGTCAAGGCGGACGGTCTTGCGCTCGGCAAGGGCGTCATTATCGCGCAGACGATTGATGAAGCGGTTGCGGCGATTAAGTCCATCATGGAGGACAAGCAGTTCGGCGATTCCGGCAACAGCATTGTCATTGAGGAATTCCTCACAGGTCCCGAGGTGTCTGTGCTTGCCTTCACCGACGGTCACTGCGTCAAGCCTATGGTCAGCTCCAAGGACCACAAGCGCGCTTACGACAACGACGAGGGCTTGAACACCGGCGGCATGGGAACCATCAGCCCCAATCCGTACTACACCGACGCGCTCGCGGACGAGTGCATGAAAACCATCTTTGTTCCCACGATTGAAGCGATGAACAAGGAGGGCAGACCCTTCAAGGGCTGCTTGTACTTCGGCTTGATGATGACCCCCAACGGTCCCAAGGTGATTGAGTACAACGCCCGCTTCGGCGACCCCGAAGCGCAGGTGGTGCTGCCCAGACTGAAAACCGACTTGGTGGACATCTGCGAAGCCGTGATTGACGAAAAACTCTCCGACCTCGACATTGAGTGGGAGGACGGAGCGGCGGCTTGCGTGGTTATGGCGAGCGGCGGCTACCCGGTTTCCTATAAAAAGGGAATCGAGATGTTCGGTCTTGACGAAAACGGCGGCGTGGACGGCGCGATTGTTTACCACGCGGGCACCAAGTACGAAAACGGAAAGTTTTACACCAACGGCGGCAGAGTGCTCGGCGTTACCGCAAAGGCTGCCACGCTTGACGAAGCGCTCGAAAAGGCGTATGCCGCTGTGAAGAAGATTTCCTTTGAGGGCGCGCATTACCGCACCGACATCGGCAGAACAAAATAATGACTGAATAGAGGCGTTCATGAAAAAAGCAATTTCCCTTCTGTTAGCTATGATTATGGTTTTGAGCCTTTCCGCGTGTCAGAATAAAGAGGAAAGCGCTGCGTCGTCAAACGGCTTGGCAGAAAAGCTGACCGCGCACAAATGGCGCTATCAGCACAAGGCGGGCTTTGACGGTGCGGTTGATTTCGGCGTGCTGGGCTTTCGCTATGACCTGACGCTGGAATTCCGCGGCGACGGAACATGGGAGGCAACGCTGGAGAATTCGGGAAAAATCGGCTCCGCCGTCACTTCCTCAGCCCATTCCCTTCCCGGCACATGGAAGCTCAGCGGAACAGAACTGACCGTTGAAACGGAGACTGCCGCACACCTGAAAACCACCCGCGTGCTGCAATTTGACGAGAGCATGACCGACGCAAACGCGCCGGAAACGCAAAAGAGTCTGCCTGCGCCCGATTTGTCGCTCTTTTTTGACAAGGCGGACGGCAGCGACAAGCAGCACTGGTATGTGTCCGACAAATACTTTTATTTCGTGAATTTCTTATTTTCAGCTGAATAGTCAATAAAAAGCGGTGGCAGACGTCACCGCTTTCCTTACTTGTCAGGAGATACTTTATGCAAAAAACCATTTTAAAAATATTATCGGTGCTCTGCGCCGTAACGGTACTGATAACGGCTGTTCCGGCGTTTGCCGCACAAGCGACCGGCAAGGCGGTTACGGCAGGCTTCACCGTCGTAAATGTCACTGCGGAGAAAATTGCGGACTTAGGCGCCTGTGAAGCAATTCAGGATGAGCTGGATAACGCGAGAGATTTCGCCACGGATTCAAACATTTACAAGATAGTCGTCGCTCCCGGCGCCTATACGCTCGACATGGCGCTGCATGTTTACAGCAACACCTTTTTGTCGCTCAACGGCGTTACGTTCAACAGGGGCCGCAGCGGGATAAACATGCTGCGCACCGGCGAGGATGATTTTGTTGCTTACGGCGTGACAGGCTATCACTACCGCAACATCACCGTTGAGGGCGGCGTTTTTGACGGGCTGTCCTATTCGGGAACCATGTTCAAGATTGCCCATGCCAAGAACTTTTTCATGAAGGGCGTGCGTGTGCAGAATAACTACAATTCCCACATGATGGAGGTTGCGGGTGTTGACGGCTTCACGGTCACAGGCTGCTCCTTTCTGAACCAGACGCTCGAAAAAAACGCCGACGGCTACGAGGCAATCCAGCTTGACGTGCTTTATTACACTAATCTTACCAACTGCCGCAACGAGGACTTGTCAATGCGCAATGTGCTGGTGGAAAAATGCGTGTTTGAAAACTGTCCGCGCGGCGTAGGCTCGCACACGGCGGTTCACAATAATCCGCACAATACCATTGTTATCCGAAACAATACCTTTAGGAACATGGGCAGCGCGGCGGTACAGACCCTCAACTGGACAAACTGCTCCATCACCGGCAACACCATTGACACCGCACCGCGCGCCATTGCGGTTTATTCCACCATGAATAATGCGCAGGGAACCTTTTTGCCGAGCCGCATTGCCGATGCGGGAAATACCACGGCGCATTATTCCGACAGCTATCAGGCGCAGAAATCCAATATTCTGATAGCCAACAACTACATTTCCAACTGCGGCACCGTCAACGACATTTACAGCTCTTATGAAAAGTCCGCGATTTCCGTTATCGGCGCGGCGCTGACGGCTTCCAATGCAAACTCGCTGCCCGCGGGCGATTATCCCTGCGACACCGTTACCATCAAAAATAACCTGATGTACGTCAAGGGCAACGGTATCCGCGTGGAGCACAGCAAGACGATTAAGGTGGATTCCAACGTCGTGTTCCACAACGGCAAAAACACCAACCAAAACGACTACGGCATTGTGTTCCGCAACAAGGTTACGGCTGCGGAAATCACCAAGAACTACATTTCCAACGCTCCGGTGAACGGTATGCAGATTGATGATGAAAATTCCGTTAACCTTATCACCGGCAATGAAATCTATACCACCGGCAAGTACGGTATCGGCGCGTACAATTCCGCTATCGGCATTATCGGCAACAACGACATTCGTGACACCGCCGACAAGGGCATGTCCATGATTGACAGCACCCGCGTCACGATCCGCATTTCCGACAACCGCGTTTCGGGCGCAGGCAACGCGGGTATTCATGTGGAATCCAGCTCCTCAGCCAAGAGCATTGCGGGCAACACCACCTACAACTGCGCGTCCAATATCGCCTGCAACGGTTCGGGCAGCGTCGGAACGAATTACACCTCCTCCGCCGCGCTCAGCTCATTTAAGACCGACGCCGCGACGGTAAACCTCAAAATCGGCGAGTGTTGGCGAATCGGCAAAACCGTTTCTCCGGTTAACGCGATAACAACCTTTAGCTTTTCACAGACAAACGGCTCGGTCGCTCTGCTCGATAAGACGGGCAGAATCACCGCGAAGGCGGCGGGCAGCACGGTTGTCACCGTCAAGAGCGCCAACGGCAAAACCGCCAAGGTGACAGTGAATGTCAGCGCCAACCCCGCGAACATTTTGGGAGATATAGACGGCAACGGCTATGTAAACGCTAACGATTACGCCTTTTTTGCGGCGCATATCGCGGGCATATCGGGCTATGACAATGTGAAAAATGCCGACGTTACCGGCGACGGCGTTGTGAACGCAAAGGACAGGATTGTGCTCGCGCGTTATCTTGAGCGTCTCGCAGGCTATGAAAAGCTGCCGAAGAACATCACCGGCACAGCGGAAGCTTCCGCACGGCTTGAGCTTTCCGAAGCGATGGTAAAGGCAGGTGATGCAGTATTACTGACGGTGGGAATGCCTGAAAATCCCGGTATCGCCACAGCGGATCTCGATATTCTATATGATACCTCCGCGCTCAGTCTGCTTGGCGTTTGGAGCGGTGACTCGCTCGAGAATGCCGTTGCCGCGTATCCCAATCAGGACAAGGAGCCAAGCCATCTGTCCCTTATCAACGATCTTTCGCAAACGGACAGCGCCTTGGGCGGCACGCTATTAACGCTGCTGTTTAAGGCGAACGAAAACGCGGCAGGGGAGTATCCCGTATCTATCCGGCAGAGTACAAGCGAGATTTATAACGCCGCCTTGCAGAGCGTGCCCTTTACCGCCGCGGCAGGCAAAATCACCGTGCTCGGCGAAAGACCGCTGGGCGACGTCAACGGCGATTATCTTGTCACGGTCGACGACGCCACCAACATTCAAATAGTGCTCGCGGAATATTATGAATGGGATTTCGATATGGAATATGCCGACGTGAACCGCGACGGCAGAATTTCCATTGCAGACGTTACCGCGATTCAGAGAATTTTAGCAGAGATTGATTACGAATAAACGAATAGGGGAGAACCTGTAAAAAGGCTCTCCCCATTTTTGTTATTATTTTAATATAACGCGCCGGGTGTAATGTCTTGCTAAAAACATCGTTAACAATCCCAAACCTGACGCGCCGTTAATCAAACGCTTCTTAACCAACAACCTATCCAAAGGCGCACTGCCCTCCCGTGGCAACGGGTTAGGAGGCGTTTTTGATTTGGAGGCGGAGACGGTCGGAAATCATGGCGATAAATTCGCTGTTGGTGGGCTTTCCGCGGTCGTTGTGAATCGTGTAGCCAAAGTACGAATTCAGCACGTCAATGTCGCCGCGATCCCAGGCAACCTCAATCGCGTGACGGATCGCGCGCTCCACCCGCGACGAGGTGGTGTCGTACTTTTTGGCAACAGAGGGATAAAGCTGCTTTGTCACCGCGTTGATAATCTCAGGCTGCTCCACCGACATGATAATGGAATCGCGCAGATAGTGATAGCCCTTGATGTGCGCCGGCACGCCGATTTCGTGCAGAATTTCCGTCACGCGCAGCTCTATGCCGAAGGCGTCAATGCTGATTGGCATACGGCGCAGCCTGTCGCCCTTTTTGGTCATTACGGCAATGTGCTCGCACAGCTCTTCGGGGTCGTAGGGCTTTAGCATAAAGTAGCTTGCGCCGTTGCTCATGATTTCGCGCTCCAGCACCGCGCTGTGAAACGACGAAAACACAATGAACAGCGGCTGCTTGCCGCCCTGCCGCTTGGACGCCCGCATTACCCCGATGGCGTCCAGCCGCGTCATGAAGGATTCCATCAGCACCACGTCCGGCTCCTCGCGCTTGATACGGCTCAAAAGCTCCTCGCCGTCCTTGGAACAGAACGCAGCCGAAATATTAAAATTTTGAAACATTTCAAGGGTTTTGTTATCAAAATCGGCGGCGTCCTCGGTCATTATCAGCTTAATATTGTTGTCCATAGTCTATCTCCTATCAATTTTTTGATTGTGAGTAGATTTTACCACAAAATGGCAAAGTTGGCAATAGTTTCCAAATAAATTTTTTCAAAAATCTTGAAAATTTTTTTGGACAAAAATACCAAATGACAACAATCCACAATATCTTGTGTTATTCCTGATAATTCGACGCCATATTTTGCGCTGTGATTCCGTAGCCCTCCTGCGGGCTGTTGAGGAACACATGGGTTACCGCACCCACCAGTTTTCCGTTTTGCACCAGCGGACTGCCGCTCATTCCCTGCACGATTCCGCCGCATTTTTGAAGCAGCGCAACGTCTGTAACCTTTATGACAAAGTTTTCATTAGATTGCGCGTCTGTGTTGCAGATTTCGGTGATTTCCACCGTGTAGCAGCCGGCTTCATCACCCTCCAGTGTCGTGTAAAGCTGCGCTTCACCCACCTTGATTTCGCTGTTTTCGGCAAGCGGAAGCGTTGTGCCCGCAGGCGCTTCGCTGTCGCTGACGGTGCCGAACACACCGCAGGGCGTGTTCTTTGTCAGACTGCCGAGGGCGGTTTCGGAAAAATACCCGTTCAGGCTGCCCGCCTTTCCGGTGCTGCTCTTTGTCACCGAGTTGACCCTTGCCTTGACCACCTCGGCGCTGCCGAGCGGCATGAGAGCGGCGGTGTCGCTGTCGCATATTCCGTGTCCCAGCGCGGCAAAATAATGATGTTCGTCGTCATAGAACGTCACCGTGCCGATTCCGGCGCAGCTGTCGCGCACCCACGCGCCGAGCAAAAACTGTCCGGCGGTGTTTTGCTGCGGCACAACGGTTTTTACCAGTTCCTTGCCGTCGCGCACAACGGTAAAGCGAACCGGGGAGCCGCCGCTGTTTGACAGCGCCGCCTGAACGTCCTCGTTGGTGCTGACGGAATTGTCGTTGACCTTTTTGATCACGTCGCTTTCCTGCAAGCCGCCTTCCTTTGCCGGGCAGACATAGCGCCCGCCGGAGTAGAATTCCTCCAGCTCCACCACCATCACGCCGTCGTTATAGAACTTCACGCCGAACGGCTGACCGCCCAGCCGCACGGTGGCGGGCAAATCCGCCGCCGACGCTCTCAGCGCCGCGATTGTGCCGAGCGAAAACAGCAGACTGAGCGCCACGGCGGAGGCGGCGGTGCGTTTCAGCGCGGGGTTTCTTCGTTTTATTACAATTTTTTTCAAAAATTCACCTTCTTCCCGTTGCCTTTCTTAGCATTTGCATTTATAATAAAAAGATAAGCGGACGTCAAATATTATAAAGATTTTTGGAAGAAGAATTGCGGATTATCGTGTTTTTCCCGAAAACTTCAAAAACTTTTCAGTTTTAAAAAAATTTTCAAAAGAGGTCGTTATGGAAAATTCAACCGAAAAGCTAAAGGGACTCAGCCCGGAGGAAGTGCAGCAGCGCATTGACGCCGGAAAAATCAATGTGTCCACCACCGTCAAAACAAAATCCATCAAGCGGATTTTTTACGACAATATCTGCACGCTGTTCAATTTGATTAATCTCATTTTGTTTATCGCGCTGCTGTCGGTCGGCTCTTACCGCAACCTGCTGTTTATCGGCGTGGTGCTGGCGAACACCGTTATCGGCATTGTGCAGGAAATCCGCTCCAAAAAGAGCGTCGACCGGCTCACCATTCTCACCGAAACAAAGCTTGAGGTGCTGCGCGGCGGAAAGCTTGTGCAGCTTTCCAAGGACGAAATCGTGCTCGACGACATCATCGTTCTCTCCCGCGGCAACCAGGTTCCCGCCGATTGCGTGCTGGTGCAGGGTAGCTGCAAGGCGAACGAAAGCCTTTTGACAGGCGAATCGGACTTGATTGAGAAAAACGAGGGCGACGAGCTGCTTTCCGGCAGCTTTATTTCGGCGGGCAAGTGCTATTGCCGCGTGCACCGCGTCGGCGCGGACAGCTACGCCGCCAAAATCAACAACGAAGCCAAGTACATCAAGAAGAATAACTCGCAGATTCTCAAATCCTTTAAGCTGATTATCAACATCTGCACCGCCGTGATTTTCCCGCTCGGCGCGGCACTGTTCCTCACTAAAATCTTCTGGCACCACCAGCCGCTGCAGGAAACCGTTGTTTCCACCGTCGGCGCATTGGTCGGCATGATTCCCGGCGGCATGATTTTGCTCACCAGCACCGTGCTCGCCGTGTCGGTGATTCGCCTGTCGCGCAAAAAGGTGCTTGTCAATGAGATGTACTGCATTGAAACCCTTGCCCGCGTAGACGTGATTTGCCTTGATAAAACCGGCACCCTGACCGCCGAAACAATGAATGTGCACGAGGTGCTTCCGCTCAACGCCAACGGCAGCCAAATCAAGGCGGCGCTTGCCTCCATTGTTGCCGCGAGCGACGAAATCAACGCCACCTTGCAGGCAATCAGCGAGTACACCGAGGGTGCGGCGCCGGTGAAATGCACTTCCTTTATTCCGTTTTCGTCCGAAACAAAATGGTCGGGTGGCGTCTTTGCCAACGGGAAGTCCTATGTGATGGGCGCGGCGGAGTTTGTATTTTCCGATAAAGAAAAATACGCCGGAATTTTTGATAAAATCAATCAGATTAACGAAACTGTCCGCATTGTGGTGCTTGCCTCCTCCGATACGGCTGTCAGCGGCAGCACGCTCCCCGGAGATTTGCAGCCTATGGCGCTGATTTTGATTAAGGACAAGCTGCGCGACAACGTGTGCGAAACCGTCAATTATTTCAAGGAGCAGGGCGTGACCTTAAAGGTGATTTCCGGCGACAGCGTAAAAACCGTGCAGAATATCGCCAAGGATACCGGCATTGCGGGCGCGGAGAACGCGGTGGATATGACGACCGTCACCACCGACGAACAGCTTGACGAGGCTGCCGAGCGCTGCAATGTGTTCGGCAGAGTAACGCCCGCGCAAAAGAAAAAGCTGGTGCTCGCGCTCAAGGCGCACGGCCATTCCGTTGCCATGACAGGCGACGGCGTGAACGACGTGCTCGCGCTGAAGGAGGCGGACTGTTCGGTTGCAATGGCTTCCGGCAGCGAGGCGGCGCGCAACGTGTCGCAGCTGGTGCTTGTCAACAACGACTTTGCCGCCATGCCGCATGTCGTGGCGGAGGGCAGACGCTCGATTAACAACATTGAGCGCAGCTCGTCGCTGTATCTTGTCAAGACGATTTACTCCATTCTGCTCGCGGTGTTCTTCATGTTTTCATCTCTTGCCTATCCCTTTCAGCCGATTCAGCTTTCGCTGATTGGCGCGCTGACAATAGGCTTTCCGTCCTTTGTGCTCGCCCTGCAGCCCAATAAGAACATTGTGCGCGGCAACTTTACCTTTAACATCATCTCACGCGCCTTGCCCGCGGCGCTTTGCGTGACGCTCACCATCATCGTCACCGCTTTGCTCAGCGGCGTGTTCGGCATTTCTCAGAGCGAACTGTCTACCATTGCGGTCTACATGACCTCGCTGATTTGCCTGCTGCTGATCGTGCGGCTCTGCGTGCCGTTTAACGCGCTGCGCGGCGCAATGCTCGCTCTCAGCGTGGCGGGCTTGATGATCGCCTTCATCTTCTTCCGTCAGTTCTTCATGCTCGAACCGCTCGGACAGGGCGCCGTTATCATGCTGATTATCAGCGTTGCGGTAATAGCCGTGCTCTTTAACGTGCTCTACAACATTGCCGACCGCTATATTGAAATGAACAAGCAAATTACCAAGAAACAGAAATGAAAATAGACATTGATTCAAAAGCCAATTTCATCATTCACACCCTGCAAAACAGCGGATTTGAGGCGTATGCCGTCGGCGGCTGCGTGCGCAACGCGCTGCTGGGGCTTGTTCCGAACGACTGGGACATCTGCACCAACGCGCTGCCGGAGCAAATGCGCGAGGTATTCCGCGGCTTTCAAACGCTCGATTTCGGGCTGAAGCACGGCACGCTCGCGGTTTTGTCGGACGGCGAAAAGTATGAGGTGACGACCTACCGCATTGACGGCGCCTATGCCGACAACCGCCACCCCGAAAGCGTGACCTTCACCGGCGACCTGGCGCTCGATTTGTCGCGCCGCGATTTCACCGTCAACGCGATGGCTTACAGCGACGAGCTGGGTTTGGCGGATCCGTTCGGCGGTGCGGAGGATTTGAAGCGCAATCTGCTGCGCTGCGTCGGCAATCCCGACAACCGCTTTCACGAGGACGCGCTGCGGATTTTGCGCGGCTTGCGCTTTGCTTCCGCTTACGGCTTCACCGTTGAAAGCGAAACCGCAAAGGCGATTCACCGCAACGCCGCTTTGCTGCACAATATCGCGGGCGAGCGTATCCGCGAGGAGCTGCTCGGAATTCTCTGCGGCGCGCATGTCGCGGAGGTGCTCACGGAATTCCGCGACGTCATTGCGGTCGTCATTCCCGAACTCAGCGAGACCTTCGATTTTGAGCAGCGCAACAAGCACCACTGCTATGATGTGTGGCAGCACATTGTTCACGCGGTTGCGGCGGTGGAAAATCAGCCTGTTCTGCGCGTGGCAATGCTGCTGCACGATATTGGCAAGCCGCGTGCCTGCACCACCGACGACATGGGCTGCAACCACTTTAAGGGGCACCAAGAAATCAGCGCGCAAATGGCGGAGGGAATTTTCAGGCGGCTGCACTTTTCCAATGAATTTTCGCAGACCTGTTTGCAGCTGATCCGCTGTCATGACGTGCGCTTCAACGGCTCGGCAAAGCAGGTGCGCCGGGTTTTGCAGGCGCTCGGAGAGGATAACATGCACCTGCTCTTCCCGGTACAGCGTGCGGATTTGGCGGCGCAGTCCGACTATCGCCGCGAGGAAAAGCTGGCGGCGGTTGATACCGCACAGCGGCAGTCTGAAGAAATCCTCGCGCAAAACCAATGCTTTTCGCTCAAACAGCTCGCCGTTGACGGCAACGATATTCTGTCGCTCGGCGCAAAGAGCAGAGAGGTCGGCAGAATTCTTAATTTCCTGCTCGACGAAGTGATAGAAGAACGCCTGCCCAATGAGAGAGAAGCGCTGCTCGACAGGGCAGGGGAGGCTTTGAGTGGCAAGTGAGTTATAAGTGATAAGTGATAAGTGATAAGTTTATTAAAATGTTTGGCTACAGAAACAGCAAAGTTAGAAAAAGCAAAAGGGTTCGGCACAAACCGAACCCTTGTTTTTTTAAATATAACCGGAAGTTGTATAGAACATTTGACCCGCCGTTTATCTGCAACAGCCGAATGAAACGGCGTTTCCAAAGGCGGACTGCCTACCCGCGGAGGCGGGCTACTCCCGACTCAATCGCGGCTTTCTTCACCGCTTCGGCAACTGCCTTGCCGACTCTGGGGTCAAAGGCATGGGGAAGAATGTAATCGGCGCTCAGTTCGCTTTCGTCAATGATGGAGGCGAGCGCATAGGAGGCGGCGATTTTCATTTCCTCGTTAATATCGCTTGCGCGGCAGTCCAGTGCGCCGCGGAAAATGCCGGGGAACGCAAGCACGTTGTTAATCTGGTTGGGGAAGTCGCTTCTGCCGGTGCCGACAACCGCCGCGCCCGCTTTCTTTGCCAAATCGGGCATAATCTCCGGGGTGGGATTCGCCATTGCAAAAATAATCGCGTCGCGGTTCATGCTCTTGACCATTTCCTCGCTCACGCAGCCCGCAGCCGAAATGCCGAGGAACACGTCCGCGCCGGCCATCGCGTCCGCCAGCTTGCCGGTTTTGTGTTCAAGGTTGGTAATCTCCGCCATTTCGCGCTTCACGGCGTTCAGCTTTTCGTCGCCCTTGCAGATGATTCCCTTGCTGTCGCACATGGTGATGTGCTTCACGCCCATGTTCATCAGGTGTTTTGCGATTGCAATGCCCGCCGCTCCTGCGCCGTTCATCACGACCTTGATTTCATCAATCTTTTTGTTGGTGATTTTCAGCGCGTTCAGCAATCCCGCCGCAACGATAATCGCGGTGCCGTGCTGGTCGTCGTGGAAAATCGGAATATCGCACTTTTCCTTCAGCTTGCGCTCAATTTCAAAGCAGCGCGGCGCGGAGATGTCCTCCAGATTAATGCCGCCGAATGAGCCGCTGATTAAATAAACCGTGTTGACAATTTCGTCCACGTCCTTGCTCTTGACGCAGAGCGGGAACGCGTCAACGTCACCGAACGCCTTGAACAGCGCGCATTTGCCTTCCATGACGGGCATGCCCGCTTCGGGACCGATGTCGCCCAAGCCCAGCACCGCCGTGCCGTCGGTAATCACCGCGACAAGGTTATTTCTTCTTGTCAGCTCATAGCTTTTGTTGACGTCCTTCTGCACCTCCAGACAGGGCTCCGCTACGCCGGGGGTATAAGCAAGCGCCAAATCCTCTGACGAATTGATGGGAACGCGCGAGATAACCTCGATTTTGCCGTTCCAGTCGTAGTGCAGCTTTAATGATTCTTCTCTGATGTCCATGTGTTTGACTCCTTTCAAATCTATCGTAAATCCATATATTTTATGTCATTCTGAGCGGTCGCCGACAGGCGAATTTGCGAAGCAAATAGTCGAAGAATCCCCTTGACAGGAAGCGATGGTGCGTCGCCGAAGGGGATCCTTCGACTATTTCTCTATCGAGAAATTTCGCTGCGCGAACCGCTCAGGATGACAGGTGTTTTTTTATGAGCTGTTGCCGTGGCTTTATCACAAGATGTAATTGACAATTTCAACATTCTGTTATAAAATGGTTATGGCGAGTGCGCCGAACAGCCGCGAGCAGCGCCCGAAAGGGTCTGTGCGAGGAAAGTCCGGGCTTCACAGAGCAAAAATAACGGCTAACGGCCGCCGGGGGCGACCCTAGGGATAGTGCAACAGAAAATAACCGCCCGCTTGCGGGCAAGGATGGAAAGGTGAGGTAAGAGCTCACCGGAGGGCAGGAGACTGCTCTGCCGTGTAAACCCTATTTGAAGCAACACCGTGGAAGGACACTATGCGCTTGCTCGGCGCGTCCTGAGGAGGTGGCATCGAGCGGTTCGGGCAACCGTCCGCCAAGATAGATGGCTGTTCAAGACAGAACCCGGCTTACAGACGCACTCGCTCGCTGCCGCGAGAAGGCATGCCGCCTTTGGATAGCGCGGTGTGGTTCTTGACGCGGCGTAACGGCGGGTCGTGGTGCAGATAGTGACTTGCTTTTTTATGCAGCGGCGATGGCGCGGTTGGTTTCACGGCGCGGCGTGACGGCGGGTCGTGGTGCAGATAGTGACTTGCTTTTTTGCAGCGGCGATGGCGCGGTGTGGTTCCTGACGCGGCGTAACGGCGGGTCAGAGGGCGGATTGATACTCTCAACTCTCAACTCTCAACTCTAAACTCTAATAAAAACGGCAGACAGGTTGCAAAAATCTGTCTGCCGTTTTGTTAAATGATTATTTGTTCAGTGCAGCGTAGATTTTGTCCATCAGCATTTCGATGAAGGGAATCTGACCGATGAGCGGAAGCTTTTTCTGCTTGCCGGTCGCCGCGTTCACAATACCCATAATCGCGAGCACCAAAAGGAAAATGGAGCCTGCGCCGAACAGCAGACGGAAAATAATGGTTGCCGCGCTGTCCTGATAATAATAGGTGAAATAGCCGTAGGCAATGTGTCCGGGGAAAATCGCCTTGACAATCGCCATAACAATCGCCTGGGTAATATAATAAACAATCTCAACCGCGCACAAGGTCGCGCCCTGCTTTACGTGGAACTTGCAGTATTCCGAACGCTTTCTTGCAAACAGGGGAACCAACAGCAGCAGACCCATGTACGCAAGCCATGCAATACCTCTGTTCTGCTGAGCGTCAGCCGCTGCGCTGTCTACCTGGGGCTGAACAAAATCGGTCTGCGGGGGTGCCGCCTGCTGAGCGGGTTGCTGTGCAGCCGCTTGCTGAGCGGGCTGCTGTGCAGCCTCCTGCTGTGCGCTTGTCGCGGTGCCGCAAGCGGGGCAGAACGCCGCGTTGTCTTCAAGCTGTGTGCCGCAATTTCTACAAAATTTCATATGTACTCTCCTTTTATGAATTGTTATACTCTCCTGCGCCGCGGAAAAACTCCGCAACAAATATATTTTATCAAATTTTCTGTTATCTGTAAAGGTGAATATATTCAGAAAAAACTTGCGAAAACCCTGATGATATTGTTTATTTTTCCATGACCTTCTCGGCGCATTTCATGCCGTCAACCGCCGCGGAGATAATTCCGCCCGCATAACCTGCGCCCTCGCCGCAGGGATAAAGTCCCTTTAGTCCAACGGATTGCAGCGTTTCTTGGTTACGCAAAATCCGCACAGGGGAGGACGAGCGCGTTTCCACACCCGTCAGCACCGCGTCGCCGTCGTCAAAGCCCTTTAGCTTTCTGCCCATGTCCGAAATCGCCTGCTTCATGCTCCCGCCCACATACGGCGGCAGAATATCGTGCAGATTGCACGGAACAACCTCCGGCAAAATGCTCGGCTGAACGCTTCCGACTCGGACGGACGGCTGCTCCTTCAAAAAATCCTCCACGCGCTGCACGGGAGCGGCGTAGCCTTCGCCGCCGAGCAGGAACGCCTTTTCTTCCAAATCGCGCTGGTAATACATGCCCGCAAGCGGAGAGTCGCTGCCGAAATCCCGCGGCGACACACTCACCAGCAGCGCGGCGTTGGAATTTTCCGCGTCACGCGCAAATTCGCTCATGCCGTTGGTGCAAAGCCTGCCTTCCTCGCTCGAAGCGTTCACCACCTTGCCGCCCGGACACATACAGAAGGTGTACGCTCCTCTGCCGTTCCGCGTGGTGACGTTCATCTTGTAATTCGCCGCGCCCAGCGCCTTGTGACCCGCGAATTTGCCGTACTGCGCGCGGTCAACGCTCTCGCGGCGGTGCTCAATGCGCGCGCCGACCGAAAAGGGCTTCGGCTCCACCGGAAGGCGCATGTCAAAGAGCATTTCAAAGGTGTCGCGCGCGCTGTGACCGATTGCCAGAATGATATGGCCGGTTTCAATTTTTTCTGTCCTGCCGTCATGCTCCGCGATTGCCGCTGTCACGCAGCCGTCCTTTGCTTCAAAGCCCGTCAGCTTGGTTTCAAACAGCACCCTGCCGCCGAGCGAAAGAATTTCCTCCCGGATATTTTTAACGGTGGTTTTCAGCTTGTCGGTGCCGATATGCGGCTTGGCGTTAAAGAGAATCTCCTCCGGGGCGCCGTGGCTGACAAATTCCTCCAGCACCTTTCGCTGACGGCTGTCCTTGGTGCCGGTGTTCAGCTTGCCGTCGGAAAAGGTGCCTGCGCCGCCCTCGCCGAACTGCACGTTGGATTCCGTGTTTAACTTGCCTGTTTTCCAAAAGTGATTGACGTCGGAGGTGCGGCGGTCAACATCTCTGCCGCGCTCCAAAACAACCGGTCTTGCGCCGCTCTGCGCGAGAATCAGCGCAGCGAACATGCCCGCGGGACCGAAGCCGACCACCACAGGCGAAGCTCCGCCGTGCCATTTCGGAATATCATAATGATAGGGCGTGACCTTTGCCGCGTTTTTTGCGCGTTTCAGCAGCTTGTCCTCGCTGCCCGAAACCGTGACGTCGAGCGTGCAGAGAAAGAAAATATTGTCCTTTTTCCGCGCGTCCACCGAACGGCGGAACAGGCTGAGTGCTTCAATTGCCCTCGCGTCAACGCGCAGCTCCTTTGCCGCCGCCTTTTTCAGCGTGCTGTCGTCGTAATCGAGCGGAATTTTAACATTGTTGAGCCGTATCATAAATTCTCTCCCGCGATAATACCGCTTGCAAAGGCAAAGTGCAGGTTGTAGCCGCCGCACTCGCCGCAGAGGTCAACCGCTTCGCCGCAGATAAACAGATTGCGCACGCGCTTGCTCTGCATGGTATGTTCATCAATTTCACTGCCGCTCACGCCGCCCTTGCATGCCTGCGCGCGGTCAAAGCCGTCGTTGCCTGCTACCGCAAAGCAAAGGCTTTTCGCCGTGTGAGCGATTTCTTTTAACTGTTTTTCCGATAAACCCGCGCAATTCTTGGAAAAGTCGCCCGCGCCTGCGGATTTCATCACCGCCTGCGCCACGCGCTTTTGAAAAATGCCTGTCAGCAAGTTGTCGGCAGGCAGTGCGGAAAACAGCTTTTGATTCTTTTGAAGAAGATTAAATAATTCTCTCCCGGAAATATCAGGCAGCAGGTCAACCGAAAGCGTATCCTTTGGCTGTGTGAACAGCGAAAGGTTAAACACGCAGATTCCCGAAAGGTTATCCTCGTTGAACTGTACCTCGCCGCGTTCGGTTTTTATCGCGGTTTCGCCGCGCAGCAGGCTGACCGCAGCCGCTGCCCGCAGTCCTTTCAGCGGCTTGAGCACGCCGGACTGCACCCTGACCGGGCAAAGAGCGGGGGAGAAGGGCAAAAAGGTGTGCCCGAAATTTTTGAGATAATCTGCCGCGCTGCCGTTGCCGCCCAGCTTGGGAGCCGCCTTTGAGCCTGTCGCCACCACCAGCTTGTCCGAAACGAACACGTTTTCGGCTGTGGTGACGGTAAAGCCGCTTTGCCGCTTAACGCTTTTGATGGTTTCGCCGCAGAAAATCCGCACGCCGCGCGTTTCGCAGCCGTAGCGCAGCACGTCCAGCACCGCCGCCGCCTGCTTGCAGTGCGGATAAACTCTGCCTTCGCTGTCCGCGACGGTCAAAAGCCCCAGTTCACCGAAAAAGCCGAGCAGCCTGTCCGTATTCCATTTTTCAAAAATTGCCCTGCTCTGTTTTTGAAAGCTGCCGCAGTATTTGTCTGCGCCGGTATGAAGGTTGGTGAGATTGCACCTTCCGTTGCCGGTGGACAACAGCTTTTTTCCCACGCGGTCGTTTTTTTCAATGACAGCGATTTTCACCGCGGGATTCTTCCGCTTGGCGGCAATGGCGCACAGCAGACCCGCAGCGCCGCCGCCGATAATCACCGCGTCAAATTTGTAATTCATAAGCTATACCTGAATAGAGTGAAAGAAAAGATAAAGTGAAAGATATAAAATTAAGGCAACATAAAAGTTGCCTTTACATTAATAGTTCAGACCCGCCGTTGATGAACCTTTCCGTTATCGAAAACGTATAAAAAGGCGGAGTGCCCACCGCGGCAGCGGTCATTTGGAATTTGCCATCAGGGAGAAGATGCCGCCC
>CAMVLW010000029.1 GCA_947168445.1 uncultured Clostridia bacterium | reverse complement strand
GCAAAACAGGCTGCCGGGTGGCAGCCTGTTTCGCGATTGTGTGTTTTATGAAAATGAATGCTTGAGACGCAATTCATTTTGCCGAAAATTATTTACACAAAATGAAATACTACATCTTGTGTTTATTTCCTTTGTTATGTATATTATACAATTTATAAGGGCTTTTTTCAAGACGAAAAACATGATTTTGTCCTAACTCAACAGCCAAAATGACGATTTGCACAACTTTTTTCGACAAAGTTTGTGCAACATTTTTTTGATTTCGCGCAGATATGCCCTCATTCGGCTTTTGGCAATTTGGCGCTCTCGTCAAATGTTACAAAAATTTTATTTTATTTTGACGATTAATTAAGATGATATTCTCTGTTTTTATAGTTTTATCTTGCTGTTTCAAAAATCCTCATACCGCAAAAACGCCGTAAGAACGCGCTTTTTGCGGCTTTCTGTTTTTGCGGGGTGAAAATGACGGCTTTCGGTTTATTATTCTTATGTGGAAACAAGATTGTTACTATTTTTCGAAAAGAGAACAATAAACCCGAGCATTGTCCTGACAATCGCCCAATGCCTGTCATTTTTCACAAAAATGAAATATTTTCGAACATGCGTTTGCTTTTTGCGTAAAATTGCGCTATAATAGAATTAAGGAACACGAACGTATGTTCCGTTGAGGAGCCCCGCCTCATAAAAAGAAAAGCGAAATTGTGAAGATAATATGAAAGGAAACAGCATGAATTATTATAACTGGTCGAAGGAATATGAACAAACCGCCGCAGCGCTCAATGAGGTTGTCGTGCGGCTGAAGCGCAGACGCACAGGCTTGTCGGAATCCGAAAAGAAGGAACTGACCGACAAAATCAGCTTTTACCGCCGCTGCCGCAACGAGGCGCTGGACATTGCGCAGCACTTGATGGCGCGCCATAAGGGGGCGGCTTGATGCTTTACGAAACCTGTCACCGCACATCAGGCAACAGCCGCTATCTGGACTATGAGATGTATGTCCATACCGCCGGAAAGCTGTCGGACAACAGCGGCAAAATTGAGTGGCTCAAACGGCTGACAAGGCTGCTGATGGACACCGAACTGACCGAATTGCAGCGCTACTGCCTGATTGAAGCCAAGCTGAACGGTCGCAGACAAAGGGACATTGCGGACGAATTGGGCGTGAGCGAATCCACCGTTTCGCGGCATATTTCCGCGGGAAAGCGCAAGCTGCTGCGCTCCGCGGGCTGCTTTGGCGCGTGAGATTGAAAACGGCTTTTACGATTTTGTCAATAAATTGTTACTTGTATTCTCCATAATTCTATGATATAATTATTTTATCGAAAAATACGAGGTGACACTAGATGAAATGTCCTTATTGCAGCTTTGAGGAAAGCAAGGTTATTGATTCGCGTTCTGCTGATGACGGCGAAAGAATCCGCCGCCGCCGCGAATGTCTGAAATGCGGCAAGCGTTTTACGACCCATGAAATCATTGAAACCGTGCCGATTATCGTGGTGAAGCGCGACAAATCCCGCGAGGTGTTTGACCGCAACAAGCTGACCGCCGGCATTTTGCGCGCGTGTGAAAAACGCCCCGTTTCGATTCAGCAGATTGAGTCAATGGTCAACACGATTGAAACAAAAATCCAGAGCGCGCTTGAACGCGAAATCACCACCGCCCAAATCGGTGAGCTGGCAATGGAGGAAATCAAAAAGGTGGACGAGGTTTCTTATGTCCGCTTTGCCTCGGTTTACCGCCAGTTTAAGGACATTAACACCTTTATGGAAGAACTGAACAAGCTTTTGACAGAAAAGAGCTAAGCTTACAACATCAAAAACAGGACGTGCCGTTTCATAGCGGTACGTCCTTTATCATTTCCCTGAAATCCTCCGGCAGTTGGGTGCGGAGGATTATTTTTTTGTCTGTAACCGGGTGGACAAATTCCACCTCGCCGCAGTGAAGCGCCTGACGGCTGATTTGCCCGCGGCTGCCGCCGTAGAGGTCGTCGCCGAGCAGCGGATGCGCGATTGACGCCATATGACAGCGGATTTGGTGCGTTCTGCCGGTTTCAAGCTGCAATTTCAGACACGAAAATTCCTTTGAAGAATAAAGCACCGTGTAATGCGTGACCGACGGCGCGCCGTCCTCTCTGACGCAGCGGACGATTTTGGAATCATCACGCAACCCAATCGGAGAATCCACCGTGCCGCTGCCGGTCATTTCGCCGTGCACCAGCGCAAAATAGGTTTTCTGTACCGCGTGCTTCAGCTTGTTGACGGTGAAGCGGTCTTTTGCTATCATCACCAAGCCGGAGGTGTCCTTGTCAAGACGGTTGAGCGCCCGGAACACATAGCGCTCTCCCCTGCTCTGCGCATAGGCGGTGACGTAGTTTGCGAGCGTGTTGGTTTGGTGCTGCTTGACCGGGTGAACCGGGGTCTGCGGCGGCTTGTTGACAATGAGCAGAAAGCTGTCCTCAAACACAATATCGAGCGCTCCCGGAACCGGCTGAATATAGGCGCTTTCCTCCTCCGGGAGATTCACGACAACCTCGGCGCCTGCCGCAACAGGGTCAACCGTGCGCAAAATTTTGCCGTTCAGCAAAATGCCCTCTTTTTCTCGTTTGAGCCGTGTTATCATTCTGGTAGAAAGCCCGCGGCTTTTCAAAAACCATTTGGCGGGCTTGCCGTCGAATTCCTGCGGCACCGTGAAGCGCAGCTGTTCAGGCATGGAAAACCCTCCAAATCAAGAACACAACCGCCGCCTGCACCACCATAATCAGCGGAATTCCGAGCATAAACTTGGCGTGGCGCGTTTTGTGGCGAATCAGCAGCATGGTCAGGAGCATGGCAGGGCTGCCGCCGAGCGCCGCGACCAGCAGGAGCGTGGCTTCCTTCACGCGCCAGCCGTGGCGGATAGCGCGGTATTTGTCAAAAACGGTGAGAATCACCGCGAGAAGATTGATGACAATCACATATCCTAAAATAACATAAATCATAAAAAAACTCCGAGGATGATGAAATTTGAAACTGTCGAAACCGCTTTCCCTGATTATCACCGCCGTTATGCTGACCGCGGCAATCACCATCAGTTCCCTGAGCGTCCGAAGCCCGCAGCCTGCGGCACAGCCTGCCGCCGCCACCGCGTCCGAAGCGGCGCCAAAGGACGAAACGCTTGACGATATGCGCGGCGTATGGATGACCTATATGGAGCTGAGCATGGAAAATGAAGCGGACAAAAGCGAAGCCGCCTTTCGCCAAAAGTTTGCGGGCATGGCGGCAATGTGCAAAAACACGGGCTTTAACACGCTGATTGTGCAGGTCAGACCGTTTTGCGACGCGCTGTATCAGTCAAAGCTGTTTCCGCCGTCGCATATTCTGTCGGGCGAGCAGGGCAAAAGCGCGGGCTATGACGCGCTGAACATCATGTGCGCGATCACGCACAAGCTCGGCATGAAGCTGCACGCCTGGGTGAATCCCTACCGCGTGACGGCGAACCAAACGCCCGCAAAGCTGGGAGAAAGCAATCCGTATGTCAAGGATAATTCCATCGGCTTGGCGCTCGAAAGCGGCACGATTCTGAATCCCGCGAACGCCGCCGCGCAAAAGCTGATTACGGACGGTGTGGCGGAGATTGTGAAAAATTACGACGTGGACGGAATTCAGTTTGACGATTACTTTTACCCGGAGGACATTGGCGACAGCGACAGCGCTGACTATCAGGCGTATCTTGACAGCGCGCCCGAGAACGGCGCAATGGATTTGCAGACATGGCGCGAGAGCAATGTGAATCTGCTGATTGCGGAAACCTGTCTGACCGTTCACCGCAACAAGCCGGGCGCGGTGTTCGGCATTTCTCCGCAGGGAAATCTCGGCAACAACAAGCTGCTGTGCGCCGACGTGGTGAACTGGTGCGGCAAGCGCGGTTTTGCGGACTACATCTGCCCACAGATTTATTTCAGCCTTGACAATCCCGCGCTGGGCTTTTCGGAGGCGCTTTCGCAGTGGTCGGCGCTCGAATTCAGCGGCAGCGTGCGCCTGTATGTCGGCTTGGCGGGCTACAAGGCGGGCACCGACGCCGACGAAGGCACCTGGCTTGGCAGGGACAGCGTGTTGGCTGATGAGTTTAATATTCTGAAAAAGAATGAGAAAGTGAAGGGCTTTATGCTTTACAGCGTGTCCTCTCTGAACGGCAAAAACGCCGCGAAGGAAATGCAGAGCTTTAAAAAAGCCATCTCCGGTTAAGCGAGCACCGCTTCGCACCAGTCCCCGCCCACCGCCGTGAGCGTCACCCTGCGAACCGTGCCGCAAAGGGCTTCGTCGGCGGAATTGACATGCACGGGCGTGTAGTTTTTGGTGTAGCCCTCCAAATAGCCGTGGCGCAGACGCTCAAAGAGAACCTCCTCGGTCAAGCCGACCTGCGATTGCAGGAATTCCTGCCGCGACTGCTCCGCCAGCTCGCCCATCACGGCGGCTCGGCGGTCTTTTTCGGCGGGACTCACATGGTCGGGCATTTGCTCGGCGCGGGTTCCCTTTCGCACGGAATACGGGAACACATGCACCTTGGCAAAGCCGATTTGCTTTACAAAGGCGAGCGACCGGCGGAAATCCTCCTCGCTCTCGCCCGCAAAGCCCACCATCACGTCGGTGGTCATGGAGGAATTATCAAACGCCGCGCGGAGATTGGAAACAATTTCCGCGTATTTTGCGGCGTCATAGTGACGGTTCATTGCCTTTAAGGTCTTGTCGCAGCCGCTCTGCAAGGACAGGTGAAACTGCGGACAGAACTTTTCCTGCGCGGCAAGGCGGCGAATCAGCGGCGCTTCCATCTGCTCCGGCTCAAGCGAGCCGAGCCGCACGCGCTCGATTTCTTCCACGGCACAGGCGGCTTCCACCGCGTCGGCAAGGTTGAAATCCTCGCCCTGACCGTAGGCGGAGAGGTTGATGCCGACCAGCACAACCTCCTTGTAGCCGTTTTGCGCGACATGCAAGAGCTCCTTTTTCAGCTCGTCAAGCGGCTTGGAGCGCACTCTGCCGCGCGCGTAGGGAATGATGCAGTAGGAGCAAAAGCGGTTGCAGCCGTCCTCAATTTTGATGAACGCCCGCGTGTGCTCGCCGAAGGAGGACACCGAGAGGTTTTCGTAGGCGGCGCCGTGGTTTAAGTGCGCGGGAATGTCGATCATGCGGCGGCGGTCGCTGAGAAACCGCTCCAGCGCGGGAATCAGCCTTGCGCGTTCGCGGTTGCCGATAATGATGTCGCACTCCGAAAACTGCTCCATCTCCTCCGGGAACGCCTGCGGCATACAGCCTGTCAGCACAATGATTCCCTCGGGATTCTGTCTGCGGACGCGGCGGAGCAGCTTGCGGTTCTTGGCGTCGCTGACCGAGGTGACGGTGCAGGTGTTGATCACGGTGACGTCCGCCCTTTCCCTGTCCTCAGACAACAAAAAACCATGACGCAGCAAATCCTCACGCATTGCCTGCGATTCATACTGATTGACCTTGCAGCCGAGCGTTATTATATTAAAATTCATAAATATTGTCTTCCTTTTTGTGAAATCTATTGAAATTCTTTTATTTTGCATTTAACACTTGATTATCCGATAAAAAAATGCTATTATAAGAAAAGAATATTACAAGAATGTAAATAATTATTCATATTTATAACATTTGGCAAGGGTGATTTTTATGTTTTCTTTACCGATTAAGGCAATCAACAAAAACGGGTTAATTGATATTTTTGAAACCTTAGCGCATTTTCCCGACATTGTCATGATGATTCGCAGCGGCGAATACACCGTTGACGCTCACTCGCTGATTGGCGTTTTCTCGCTCGACATCAACAAGCCGATTGAGCTGCTGTTGGAGCGCGAGCCGGATGAAGAACTGAAAAACGCGATTTCGCGCTTTACGCCTGCCGCCGTTCACTAATTGAAGGATTTAAACGTATGCCCTATGACGCTGCTGTGTCATAGGGCATTTTTGATTTATGGAAAATTTGCTCCGTGCTGACCCTCCGCTGAACGGCGCATTTGAACGCGGGAATAACGGTTAGGCTTTTTATAACCGTCTGTTTCGCGAATTGGGTGCAGCGTCACGCTGCCGGCGCATTTGAACGCGGGAATAACGGTTAGGCTTTTTATAACCGTCTGTTTCGCGAATTGGGTGCAGCGTCACGCTGCCGTGGCAGCGGTTCAGGAATTCTTGTTAACCTTGTGGGTGGGCTTCAGGTTGCCGATTTTCTGGCTGCGGGAGCCGATTTCCGCAAGGACTTCCTCAAGCGGAATACCCTGGTCAACCATCATAACGGTCAGGTGGTAGAACAAATCGGCAATTTCATAGATGGTTTCAACGTGGTCGCCGTTTTTCGCGGCAATGATAACCTCGCTGCACTCCTCGCCCACCTTCTTCAAAATCTTGTCGATGCCCTTGTCGAGAAGATAGCAGGTGTAGGAATTTTCAATCGGGTTGTCGCGTCTGTCCTCGATTGTCTTGTAAAGATTGGTGAGCACTAATTTTTCTTGATTTGCCATTAGGAAATCCCCCTTTTTATTTTAGCAGGCAAAGCCTACTTTAATTTTTTAAAGAAACACGAATGATTGCCGGTGTGACATGCCGCGCCTGTCTGCTCCACGGTGATGAGCAGCGTGTCGTCGTCGCAGTCGGCAAAGACGTCAACCACCTTTTGCAAATGGCCTGAGGTTGCGCCCTTGTTCCAAAGCTCCTGACGGCTGCGCGACCAAAACCAGGTGTAGCCGGTTTCAAAGGTCTTTTGCATACTCTCGCGGTTCATGTAGGCGAGCATAAGCACCTCGCCTGTCGATTTTTCCTGAATAATCGCGGGAATCAAGTCCGCCTTTACAAAATACTTTTCAACGTCCATCAGATTTTCTCCGCCATTTCTATCGCCTGCTTCAAGTCGAGCGTGCCGCTGTAAATCGCCTTGCCGCAAATCGCGCCGTACACGTCGAGGTCGCAGAGGTTGATGATGTCCTTGAGCACCGCCACGCCGCCGCTTGCAATGATGTTGCAGCTTACCTCGTGGCAGAGGTCGTCGAGCTGTTTGAGGTTCGGGCCCGAAAGCATGCCGTCCTGCGCAATGTCGGTGAACACAATCGTCTGCACGCCTGCCTGTTCCATGCGCTTTGCAAGCTCTATGTAATGAATTTCGCTGCTGTCAAGCCAGCCCTCCGCCTGCACAATGCCGTCCTTGGCGTCGATGCCGACAACGATTCTTTCGCCGTAGGCGCGCACCGCGTCGGTGACAAGCTGCGGATTTTTGACAGCCGCCGAGCCGAGAATCACGCGGTCAATGCCGCGGCTGAGATAATACTCCACCGCCTCCATGCTGCGGATTCCGCCGCCGACCTCCACATGCAGGCCGCTGCTTTCGGCAACGTCGGCAATCAAATCGGCGTTGATTAATTTTGCGTCCTTTGCGCCGTCAAGGTCAACCATGTGCATCCAAGTCGCGCCCGCCTGCGCAAAGCCCTGTGCGGCGAGATACGGCGACTCCGCCACCTTTTCCGCGGTGGAATACACGCCCTTTTGCAGGCGCACGCAGTTGCCGTCCTTAATGTCAATTGCGGGTAAAATAATCATTTAAAGCACTCCCTTTGTCGAAAGAGGTTTTCCGCTGCCGTTCGGCTTGACGGCAAGTCTGAGCGCATGCGCCGCCGCCTTGTAAAGCGCCTCGGTGATGTGGTGGGAATTATCTCCGTAGAGCGATTTTAAATGCAGGGTGACGCCCGCGTTAAACGCCAGCGCGCGCATGAATTCAACGGTCATGGCGCAGTCGTAGCCGCCGCAGCGCTCCTGCGGAAACTGCGCGTCAAACACCAAAAACGGTCTGCCGCTCACATCAACGGAAGCAAAGGCAAGCGCTTCGTCCATCGGCACATAAAAGCTGCCGAAGCGCTCAATGGAGCTTTTGTCGCCCAGCGTCTGCGCAAACGCCTTGCCCAGCACAATGCCGGTGTCCTCCACGGTGTGGTGCTCGTCAACATAGAGGTCGCCCTTGACGCGCACCTCCAGCCCAAAGCCGCCGTGGGTGGCGAACGAATTGAGCATATGGTCAAAGAAGCCGACGCCTGTGTCAATGCTGACGCCGCCGCCGTCCAGATTCAGGCTGAGCGTAATGTCGGTTTCCTTTGTTTTTCTTTCAATTGACGCGGTTCTCATACCCTCACCTCAGCAAAAAAATTCCTTTAAAGCCTGAAGCACTGCCGAAACCTCGGCTTCGGTGCCGGCGGTAATACGCAGATAGTCCCCCATCAGGCGCACGACAATGGATTTTTCTTTCAGAAATTCCCAAATCGCCTTTGCCCGGGTGGTTTTGATAAAGACAAAATTTGCCACGCTTTCAACGGGCGCAAAGTCATTCTGCGCGGCAGATAATTCCTTTAACCCATTATACAACATTTCTTTGTTTCTGACAATCGTTTTTTGTCTGTTTCTTAAATATTCTTTTTGCTGATAAATCACTTCGCCGAACGCCTGCGACACGCTGTTGACGTTGTAGGGCGATTTGACCGCCTTGATCGCGCGGGAAACGGGCAGATTTGCCACCGCAAAGCCCAAGCGCAGCGCCGCCGAGCCGACCAGCTTGGAGGCGGTGCGGAAGATAATCAGATTGGAATAGTCCTCGATTTTGTCGAGCAGGCTTTCTGTCCAGAAGTCCATGTAGGCTTCGTCGAGAATCACGAGCGCGCTGACGGAGCTGACGAGCTTTTCCGCCTCTGCGCGGGAAATGCCGCGGCCGGTGGGATTGCAGGGATTGGAGAACAACACCAGCGAAATGTTGTCGCGGTTGATTTTTTCAATCAGCGCGTCCACATCAATGTCGAGTTTTTCGTCCTTGATAAAGCTGTCGCACTCCACCTCGCAGATGGACGAATAGAATTGATACATGGAGAAATCCGGCGCGACGACGAGCATTTTGTCGCCCTTTTGCATAAAGGCGGATTCGATTAAAAAGATTAATTCGTCGGAGCCGTTGCCCGCCGTGACCAGCTCGGGCTTTACGCCGTAATATTCCGCAAAGGAATTAACGAGGCGCTCCGCAAGCGGGTCGGGATAGCGGTTAAAGGCGATTTCGTCGAGCTTTAAGTGAAACTGCGCGCGGATTTCCTCCGGCAGATTCACGGGACATTCGTTCGCGTCCAAACGAATCTGATAAGTGCCGCTGATGGGCTCATAGGGCACGAGATTTTTGATTTTGTCGTTTAACTGATACATATAAAACGCCTTTCTCAGTCGAGGTCAAAGCGAACCTTGATGGAATTCGCGTGCGCGGTGAGTCCTTCGGTGTTCGCAAAGCGGATAACGTCCGCCGCGTCTGCTTTCAGCGCGTCCTCGGTGTAGTAGATAAAGCTGGATTTTTTGATGAAGCTGTCAACGGACAGCGGCGAGAAAAACCGCGCGGTGCCGCTGGTGGGCAGAACGTGGTTGGGACCCGCGAAATAGTCGCCGAGCGGCTCGGGGCTGTAGTTGCCGAGGAACACGGAGCCGGCGTTGTCGAGCTTGCCGACGTATTCCATCGGGTTTGCGCAGCAGACCTCCAAATGCTCGGGCGCAAGCTCATTGGCGAAGTCAATCACCTGCGAAATGTCGCTGCACACGATAATCGCGCCGAAGCTGTCGAGCGAGGCGTTGATGATGTCCTTTCTTTCAAGCGTTTCCACCTGGCGCGCAAGCTCCGCCTTGGTCTGCTCGGCAAGCGCTGCCGAATCGGTGAGCAGAATTGCCGAAGCGAGTCTGTCGTGCTCCGCCTGACTCATGAGGTCGGCGGCGAGGAATTTGGGGTCGGCGGTGCTGTCCGCGACAATCAAAATCTCGCTGGGACCCGCAATCATGTCAATATCCACCGTGCCGTAGAGCAGCTTTTTCGCGGTGGCAACGAAGATGTTGCCGGGACCGACGATTTTGTCCACCTTGGGAACGGTTTCGGTGCCGTAAGCCAGCGCCGCCACCGCCTGCGCGCCGCCCATCAGGAAAATGCGGTCAACGCCCGCGATTTTCGCCGCGGCGATAATGTTCGGGTTGGGCGTGCCGTCCTTCTGCGGCGGCGTGCACATGATAACCTCCTGCACGCCCGCGATTTTGGCGGGAATCGCGTTCATCAGCACCGACGAGGGATAAGCCGCCGTGCCGCCGGGCACGTAAATGCCCACGCGCTTTAAGCCGCGCACACGCTGACCCATCATCACGCCGTTGGGCTTGGTGGTCATCCAGCTTTGCTGCACCTGTCTTTGGTGGAAATCGGCGATATTCGCCGCCGCCTTGACGATGGTGTTCAGGTAGTCCTTGTCACATTTTTCAATCAATGCGTCGATTTCTTTCTTGGGAATCTCCGCCTGCGCGGGCGCCTTTCCGTCGAATTTGACGGTGTAGTCGCGCACAGCGGCGTCGCCGTTTTCGCGCACGTTGTCGAGGATTTCGGCAACGGTGGGAATGACGTTTTTATCGGAGCTCTGCGCTCTCTTTTTCAAAAAATCAATGAACTCATATTCTTTTTTGCCGTCGGCAATAACAGTCGTAATCATCCGGTGACCGCCTCCAATTTCTTCTGCAATTCTTCAATTTCACGCTTGCGCAGCTTCAGGCTTGCCGTGTTGGCAATCAGCCTTGCGGAAATGTCCGTGACCCATTCAATGACCTCAAGCCCGTTGGCTTTGAGGGTGGAGCCTGTTTCCACAATATCGACAATGCCGTCGGCGAGTCCGACCAGCGGCGCAAGCTCAACGCTGCCCTCAATTTTGATAATGCGCACGTCCATGTTTTTGTCGTCAAAAAACGCGCGGGTCACGTTGGGATATTTTGTCGCGATGGTTTTGGTGTTGTAGCCGCCGTAAAAGTCGGAATCCTTTTTGGTGGCGAGGGCAAAGCGGCACTTGCCGAAGCCCAAATCGAGCAATTCATAAAACGAACTGCCGTGCTCCAGAATCGTGTCCTTGCCCACCACGCCGAGGTCGCACACACCGTGCTCGACATAGGTAATCACGTCGGCAGCCTTGGCAAGCACGACCTCAAAGTCGTTGTCGCCGACAGGCAGAATCAGCCGTCTGCCCTTGTTGCGCACCTCGTCGCAGTTGTAGCCGATTTTTTCCAGCAGCTCAATGGTTGTCTTTTCCAGTCTGCCCTTTGTCAGGGCGATTCTCAGCGGCTGCATATCCTCACCTCCGCAATTCCTCTCTGCGCGGCAAACGCCTGTGTTTCTTCCAAAGTGGACAGCACGGAAAACTGCGCTTTTTTGCCTTCACCGCAAAGCTGCTCCACCAAAGCGATCGCCTGCATTTCGCAGCCGTCCTCCGCAAAGACCAACACATCCGGCTTGTCGGAATAGCTTCCGCCGTCGCTGAGCGCCTTCAGCGTCACCGCGTCGGTGTCAATCGCAAAGCCCGCCGCGCCGAGCGGCATGTCAAACTCGGACAGCAGCTCGTCATATCTGCCGCCGGAAAGCACCGCGTCGCCGATTCCGTTGATGTAGCCGGTGAACACAATGCCGGTGTAGTAATCGTTGCGCTGCACCAAGCCGAGGTCGATAATCAGCTTGTCGCCCAAGCCGAGGGCGAGCAGGCTGGTGTAGATTTGGTGCAGATAATCAAGCGCCTGCGCCGCCTTTGTGCCGCTGCAAATTTCACGCGCCTGCTCAAAGACCTCTTCCCCGCCGAACAGCGAGGGCAGGCTGCGAATCGCGGAAACAGCGCGGCAGGGCTGCAGCTTGTCAAGCAGATTATTGAGCGCGGAATAGTTTTTGCCCTCAATTGACTGGCGGATTTTCTCCTTGTACTCCTCGCTGATGGAGAGCTCGTCCGAGAGCGCGTCGAACACCTCGGCATGACCCAACTCAATGCGGAAGTCGTTTGCCACGGACTTCACCGCCTGAATCGCGGTGGTGATAACCTCCAAATCGGCACGCAAGCCCTGCACGCCGATTAGTTCCACGCCCATCTGCATGAATTCGTTCCGTCTGCCGGTGAGGGTGGGATTGTTGCGGTAAACCGCCTGCTTGTAATATAGTCTGACGGGCATGACGTTGTTTTTCAGACGCGAGGAAACCATGCGCGCAATCGGCAGCGTGGAATCGGGGCGCACAACCATCAGCCGTCCCTTGTTGTCGGTCATTTTGAACATGTCCTCCTGCGCGATGCCGCTGCAGGGAAGGGAGAACACATCATAAAATTCAATGCCCGGAGTGATGACGCGCTTGAAGCCGCGCGTCTTAAACACATTTTCAATTCTGCCGCATACGTCGTCCATTGCCGCGCATTCGGCAAACAAAAAGTCCTTTGTGCCCTCGGGCGTAATTCTCAAATACTTTTTCATATACCCTCTATGTTTGATTTACTTTAGCGTGCTAACACGCTAATATATTACCACAATAAATTGATTCTGTCAAGGCTTGCCGCACAAACGGTTTCCCGGTTGTGCGGCAGGCTGAATTTTTTATTTTTTCTTTCCCACATAATTAATTATTCTTGTGCATGTTTTCGGCGAAGTTTTCAATTTCTTCTTCGCCCTCTTCTTCCTCTTCTTCTTCCTCACTGCGGTGAATAAGCTTTTTGAGTTTGGTGAGCTGCTCCTGCTCCTTTTCCGCGCGAAGCTTGCGCTGCTCCTCGGCAATTTCGGTGTAGTTGAGCACCTTGAAGTCGAGCGCTTCCTGAGCGATTTTGCCCTTTTCTTCAATCTTGCGGCGCACTCTTTTGCCAATCAGGGTGTAAATGACCGCGTAAATCGGGGTGCCGAGAATGAAGCCGGGAATACCGAACAGCGCACCGCCGACGATAACGCTGAACAATACCCAAAAGCTGGACAAGCCAACCTGGTTGCCGATAATCTTCGGCTTGAGAATGTTGCCGTCGATTTGCTGAATGATAAAGGTAATCACAATGAACCACAGCGCGAGCCACGGGTCAATCAGAAGGAGAATGAACGCGCTGGGAATACCGCCGATGAACGGGCCGAAGAACGGAACAATGTTCGCAATACCGCAGAGCACGGCAATCAGCGAAGCGTAAGGGAACTGGAAAACCGACAGGGTGATGAAGAAAATCAAGCCCAGCAGCGCGGAATCCAGAATGTCGCCGACCAAAAAGCGGCCGCATTTGGTGTCGGTGATGTCAACCGCCTCATAGACCTTCGGCAGATAGCGCATGGGAATGAACGCCACCGCCAAGCGCTTGACAAGACGGCAGAGCTGTTCCTTGGACACAAGGAAATAGATGGAAATGATAATGCCCATCAGCGCGTTGTAAACGCCGGAAGCCGCGTTGGACACAAAGGACTGCAGCCAATCGAGCACCGCCTTTGTCAAATCCTGACTGCCGGTGAAGAAGCTCGTGACGCCCTTGAATACTTCGTCGGGAGAAATGCTTTTGAGGAACGGAATATTGGTCTGCTCAAGCTGATCCATCCAGTTTTTAATCGCCGTTTCAGCCGTTTTGTAGTGCTTCGGGAAATCCTGCACCAGATTGGACAGGTTGTTGATAATCTGCGGAACCAGCAGAATAATCAACGCGGCGATAATCGCAAAGCAGCCCAGATAGGTGATAATCAGCGCCAGCGGCGTTTTCAGCTTTGCGAGCCACTTGTGCTTGGCGCCCATTTTTTTGAACACCTTTTCGCGCAGGAACTTGTAGGGAAAGTTCAGAATGTAGGCAATCAAAAAGCCGATAAAGAACGGCGTGAGAATACCCAAAACAAACTTGAACACATTCCAAAACCATTCCAGGTTAAACAGGAAAAAGATGAGGAAAATCGCAAACGCTACGACAACCAACACATTTTTCAGCGAGCCCAGGTTTTTCTTCAATTTTTACCACTCCTTAGAATAAAGACATCTGCGAGCTTTCGGGCAATCCCGCGAGAACGCCGACGGAAGCCAGCGTTTCAATGACCGCCTTAGTCACTTTGGTTTTACTCTGCAAATCCTCAATCGAAAGGTATTCGCTTGTTTTTCTGCCCTGCTCCGCCAGCGACTCGGCAGCGGCGCCGCCCACGCCCGCAAGCGACGAAAACGGCAGACGGATTTTTCCGTCCTCCACCTTGAATATCTTCGCGTCGGACTTGTAAATGTCAACCGGGAGCACCTCAACGCCTCTCGCCATCATTTCGTTGACGATTTGAAGCATTGCGTAATCCTTGTCGTCCTTATCGCTGGATTCATGCGCCGCCTGCATTTGCTTAATCTGATTCATGCGGGTTTTCACCGCGCTGTGACCCTGCATCAGCAGTGCGCCGTCAAGGTTTTCGCTGCGCACCGTAAAGTACGCCGCATAGTATTCGGTGGGCTTATGAACCTTGTACCAGCCAAGCCGCAGCGCCGCGATCATATAGGCGGCGGCATGTGCCTTGGGGAACATGTACTTGATTTTCATGCACGAATCAATGTACCATTCCGGCACATTGTGCTCGCGCATTGCCTTGAAGTGCTCCTCGGTGAGCAGCTTGGTGGCGTTGCCCTTACGAACGATTTCCATAATCTTGAACGCCATGGAATCCTCCAGCCCCTTGTGCATGAGGTAGGTCATGATGGAATCTCGCGTTCCGATAACCTCGGAGATGGTGCAGGTGCCGTTGTGAATCAGCTCCTGCGCGTTGCCCAGCCAAACGTCGGTGCCGTGCGACAGACCCGAAATCTGCAGCAGGTCGGTGAAGGTCTTGGGCTTTGCCTCCAGCAGCATACCGCGCACAAAGCCGGTGCCGCATTCGGGAATCGAGAAGGTACCGGTCTGGGAGTCGATTTCCTCCGGTGTCACGCCGAGCGCCTTGGTGGAGGTAAACAGCGACATCACGTCCGGGTCGCTCATGGAAACATTCATCACGGGGATTCCGGTGAACAGCTCCAGATAATGGTAAATCGTCGGAACATCATGTCCGAGCTCGTCAAGCTTGGTGATGGTGTCGTGGATAGAATGGAAGTCGAAGTGTGTGGTGATGTTGTCCGACTTCATATCGTTTGCGGGGTGCTGCACGGGACAGAAGTCATAGACCTCGTTGGTGCGCGGCACAACAACCATGCCGCCGGGGTGCTGACCCGTGGTGCGCTTAACGCCGGTGCAGCCCTTTGCGAGCCGCTTGATTTCCGCCTTGCTGCAGGAAATCGCGCGTTCCTCCAGATATTTTTTCGCAAAGCCAATCGCGGTTTTTTCCGCGACGGTGGAAATCGTGCCCGCCTTGAACACGTTGTTTTTACCGAACAGCTGCTCGGTGTAGCGGTGGGATTTGGACTGGTACTCGCCGCTGAAATTCAGGTCAATATCGGGCACCTTGTCGCCCTTGAAGCCGAGGAAGGTTTCAAACGGGATTTCGTGACCGTCCTGATCCATGTGGGTGCCGCATTCGGGGCAATCCTTCGGCGGCAAATCGAAGCCGGAGCCGTAGCTGCCGTCGGTGATAAATTCGCTGTGCTTGCACTTGGGACAGATATAATGCGGGCAGAGCGGGTTAACCTCCGAAATACCCGACATGGTCGCCACAAACGACGAGCCGACCGAACCACGCGAGCCGACCAGATAACCGTGCGCCTCGCTGTCGGCAACCAGCTTTTGCGCGGTCATGTAGAGCACGGAAAAGCCGTAGGTGGTGATGGAGTTGAGCTCCTTGTCAAGCCTTGCCTTGACAATTTCGGGCAGCGGGTCGCCGTATTTTGCCTTTGCCCTCTCCCATGTAATGCTGATAAGCTGCTCCTGCGCGCCTTCGATGTACGGCGGGAAGGTGCCCTTGGGAATCGGGCGGATGTCCTCGCACATGTCCGCGATTTTGTTGGTGTTGGTGACAACCACCTCATACGCCTTTTCCTTGCCGAGCCACTCAAATTCCTTGAGCATTTCGGCGGTGGTGCGGAAATACAGCGGCGCCTGTTGGTCGGCGTCCTTGTATTTCTGCGCCGCCTGCAAAATCTTGCGGTACTCGCTGTCGTGCGGATCCATAAAATGCACGTCGCAGGTTGCGACAACCGGCTTGCCCAGCTCCTTGCCGAGCCGGATAATGGTGCGGTCGATTTCGTGCAGCTCATCAACGGTCTTGAAGGTGCCGTTGCGAATGAGAAATGCGTTGTTGCCGCTCGGCTGAATCTCGAGATAATCATAGAAGGACGCTATCTGCTTGAGCTCGCCCCACGGCGCGCCCTTCAGAATGGCGCGGTAGAGCTGACCCTCACAGCACGCCGAGCCGATAATCAAGCCCTCGCGGTGCTTCATCAGCTCGCTGCGGGCGATTCGGGGCTTTTTGTAGTAGGTTTCGAGATGCGCGGTGGAAATCAGCTTATAGAGATTTTTCAATCCTACTTGATTCTTTACGAGAATAATTTGATGAAACATCGGCAGCTTTTTAAAGTCGCCGCCGGCGATTTGCGTGTTGATGGCCTGCGCGGTGGTGATGCCGTAATCCTCCTCCAAGCGGGAGCAGAGCGAGATGAAAATCTTCGCGAGCATTTCGGCGTCGTCCGTTGCGCGGTGGTGATTGAAATCGCCGAGGCGAAGGTAATTTGCCACGGTGTCCAGCTTGACATTCTTGATGTCGGGCAAGATGGCGCGGGCAATCGCCACGGTGTCAATCGAGGTATAAGTGTAATCGCGGTGCATGTTTTCGCACGCACGGCGGATAAACGACGTGTCAAACGGCGCGTTGTGCGCCACAAGAATATGGTCGCCCGCGAATTCCAGAAAGGCGGAAACAGCGTCTTTCTGCGAAGGCGCGTCCTTCACCATTTCGTCGGTGATGCCCGTCAACCCGGTAATCTTTGCGGGAATCGGCATTCCGGGATTGGCGAAGGTTGAGAACGTATCGGTAATTTCGCCGTTTTCCACCTTGACCGCGCCGATTTCGGTGATTTTGTCGCGCAGCGGAGAGAGTCCCGTGGTTTCAATGTCAAAGCAGATGAAGGTGCCGCCGAGCGGCTCGTCCTGACTGCCGGTAACGGATTCCACCAAGTCGTCCATAAAGTACGCCTCGGTGCCGTAAATCACCTTGATGTCGCCGCCAAGCTTGTACTTAATCGTTTCCGCCGCCTTCATTGCGTCGGGAAACGCCTGCGCAACGCCGTGGTCGGTAATCGCAATCGCCTTGTGACCCCACTCGTAGGCGCGGTTCACAAGCGTGCCCGCCGGGGTGAGGGCGTCCATCTGCGACATGTTGGTGTGCAGGTGCAGCTCCACGCGCTTTGTTTCGGCGTTGTCAACCACCTTGATTTTTTCGGCGGTGCCGACGGAGAACGCGCTGAGCACGACCTCCTTCATAAACTCGTCGAATTCCACATTGCCGCTGACGACAATGGTTTTGCCCGCCTTCAGCGAGTCGAGCGCCTCGGCGTCCTTGACGGGCAAGAACATCTTGACCGTGATGGAGCCGGTGTAGTCGGTGATGTCAAACGTGAGAATGACGTTTTTGTTGTTTTTGGTGGTGCGCTTTTCCACTTCAATCACGTCGCCCCAAACAACAGCGCCCTTTGTGCCGTCGCTGAGGGACTGAATCGGCACCATTTTGCCGCGAATACTTCTGCCGTAGAGCGGGCGCACCGAGGAGCGGATAATCTGCGGGGTCGCAAACGCGCCCTCGCGGATTTCTACCTCCGTGACCGCGTTTTCAATTTGCTTTTCGCGGATGGTTTCGGCAATTTCCTCCTCTTCCTTGAAGAAATCCGCCGCCTTTTGCAGCTTTTCACGCTGAATCTGCTTTTGCGCGCTCTGCATTGCCTGCTTGTATTCGCTGCTGTTGTCGGTCACCTCAAAGGTGCCGGTGTATTTGATTTTGAGGGTTAAGTCAAATTCCTCCGCAATCAGCCGTTTGAGCGCCTGGTCAAAGCCCTTGGCGTCGAGCAGCGCCTTGCCGCCGTTGTGAAGGTGGATAATCAGCATGTCGCCGTCCTGACGGACCTCGGCGTTGTTGAGGGTGCCGTTAATGCTGGGCATTTCGCGCTTGACCGCGGTGTAAAGCTGCGGAAAATACGCGGCGGTGAACAGCCCCGCGCCGAAATGCGGCTTGATTGCCACAGACGCGCCGAGCATTTTGGAATACGCCTTTTCCGCCGCGAGCAGTGGTTCGCGGTCAATCAGTTCGGAAAAATTCACCCACAGGGTAACGACGCGCACCTCATTGAGTATATTTACCTTTGTTACCACTCCCTGCGCAACGGCGCTGCTGACCTCGCCGTTTGGCGCAAAGGAGTGGAAGATTTCTGCCAGTGTCTTCATTCAACTTCCTATCTTTTTTAAAACTATCATATTGTATATCTTCCGACTTTTCAGCGTATATGAAACGCTTTTTGTATTATCAAATCCGAAGCGGTGAGGTGATTCCCGTGTTAGGCAATGTCGTCAACTTAAGCAAAAACTTTATAAAACATTCTGTAGGGGT
>CAMVLW010000028.1 GCA_947168445.1 uncultured Clostridia bacterium | reverse complement strand
CGTTAAGGCTCAGCTCGATTTGAGCAACTTTGACTATAAGACCAAGGAAGGCGCACTCTTCACCATCACCATTACTTATGAAGAAGAGCCTGCTGAGGAAGTCGGCATCATGGGCGACGTAAACCAGGACGGCAACGTAACCATTGAGGACGCTACTCTGATTCAGCGCGCAGGTATTGAGCTTGAGAACTTTGACGAGACTCAGACCAAGCTTGCTGACGTAAACGGCGACGGCAGAATTTCTATTCTCGACGCTACTTGCGTACAGTACTACCTTGCTGAAATTTTCTCCAAGGCTGATGCTACCGGCGGCAAGCTGCTTTCAGACGGCACCGTTATTCCCGCCAACTAAGCACAATTCAATCATTTATTCCGGGGCGTTCCGTGCGAACGTCCCGGCTTTTTTTGAATGATGAAAATTGTCAATTGTCCATTGTAAAAAGTAGTGTACTTGAAAATTGCGGGAAGCTATGTTAAAATAGAAGCCGAGGGAGTGATTAGGGTATGATTATTCACGATATTTCGCGCGATACGCTGACTTCTCCGGTGTATGAGGGCGACCCCGACACCGTGGTGACGCGGCTGCAAAGCCTTGACAATTTTGACGAGTGCAACCTTTCGGCAATCTCCATGAGCGTTCACGCGGGTACGCACATTGACGCGCCGCTGCATTTTTGCGAGGACGGACAGGCGGTTGACGGACTTTGGCTGAGCACCTTCTACGGCAAGTGCACCGTAATCACCGTCACCGGAATTCTCACAGGCGACGACATGGAGCGCCTGCTGCCCTATTGCAAGCGGCGGATTTTGTTCCACGGCGAGGGAGAAACCTTCCTTTCCCACTCGGCGGCGATCGTGCTTGCCGACAGCCACGTTGTCCTGGTCGGAACCGACGCGGATTCCATCGCGCCTCCGTTTGACGAAGCGCGTCCGCACCGCGAACTGGCGCGTGCCGGAATCGCGATTCTGGAAAACCTGAATCTCTCCGCGGTTTACGACGGCGAATATGAGCTGTGCGCCTTTCCCGTCAAGCTTGGCGGGTTGGAAGCGGCGCCCTGCCGCGCGATTTTGCTTGAAATGGAAAAGGGGCTGAACTGATGATAAAAATGGTAATCTTTGACCTCGACGGCACGCTGGTGGATTCCCTCACCGACCTTGCGCTCAACGTCAACAAGGGTCTTAAAGCCGTCGGACTGCCCGAACAGCCCATTGAGCGCTACCGCAAATTTGTCGGCAACGGCAGAGCCATGATGGTGAAGCGCGCTATGGGAGAGCGGAGCGGCGATTTAGATAAATTTAATTCCGTAGTAGAAATATTCAACCGAGAATACAAGCTGCACTGCAACGATAACACGGCTTCCTACCCCGGCTGTGACGAACTGCTGCGCGGCTTGGCGGCACACCGGATCTTGTACGCGGTGCTCTCCAACAAGCCCGACGAGTTTGTGCCGCGGATTCTGCAAAAGGCCTATCCCGGCTGCGCCTTTGCCGAGGCGTGGGGGCAAAAGCCGCAGTATAAAATCAAGCCGGACGGCGAGGCGGTTCACGCTATGCTGCAAATGCACAACGTCAAGCCGGAGGAATGTGTCTATGTCGGCGACAGCGACGTTGACGTGTTCACCGCGCAAAACGCCGGCGTCAAAATGGCGGGCGTAAGCTGGGGCTTTCGCGGCAAGCGGGAGCTGCTTGAAGCCGGAGCGCCCTTTGTTGCCGACACCGCCGCGGAATTGCTGGCATATTTGGTGAGTCTATGAACAAGGTCAACTATCAAAAGGAGCTTGACCGCGTCATTGAGCGCCATCAGGCGGCAGGCGAGGTGCCGCGGCTATTGCTGCATGTCTGCTGCGCGCCGTGTTCAAGCTACTGTTTGGAATATCTCTCGAATTATTTTGACATCACGGTCTATTATTACAACCCGAATATTTCGAAAAAAGAAGAATATGAGTACCGCTTGAGCGAAGAAAAGCGCTTTATTTCTCTCAAAGAATTTAAGTATCCTGTCAAGCTGACAGAGAGCGACTACCGCCCGGAGGATTTTTTCGCGGCGGTCAAGGGCTTGGAAAAGGAGCCCGAAGGCGGCTTGCGCTGCAAGGAGTGTTTTAGGCTGCGGCTGGAAGCCTCCGCCCAAAAAGCGAAGGAGCAGGGCTTTGACTATTTCACGACCACCCTCACCATCAGTCCGCTGAAAAACGCCGCGCTCCTCAATGAGATTGGCGCCGGAATGGGCGAAAAGTACGGCGTAAGCTGGCTTTACAGCGATTTCAAAAAGAAAGAGGGCTACAAGCGCAGCATTGAGCTTTCACGCGAGTTTGACCTGTACCGTCAAAATTACTGCGGCTGCGTTTTCAGCCGGGGACGGGGAAGTGATTAGTGGTTAGTGGTTAGTGGTTAGTGAGTTATAACTTATAACTTATAACTTATAACTCATAACTCACCACTCGCCGCTACAAAATATAGTATCCCCAAAAAGCGGCACACTATATATAGGTTCCAATTTTGTAAGGCATAGCCGGAAAATTGTAATTATTTAATTCTTGCTAAGAACAATAAATTGCACAAACACCCCGAAAACCGCATTAGACCGCCGTTTCCGGGGTGTGTTAATTTTGTGACGAGCGTTTACAGACAGTCAATATACTGTGTTTATTTCTTTTAAAGAACACAAGATATTGTGTTTTTATTTGATTTGCCTATTGCTTTTTTCCAAATCATGCGTTATAATAGAACTCGCACGGTTGAGGTGTGCTTCGGCTGTGCCTGAAAATGATAATGATTTAGAAGCCGCCGTTATCAAATTGGGTTAGGCGGAAAGCAGAAAAGCAATGCACGATTCCCGCCGTTGATGAAGCTTTGTGAAGATGATTGTATTGATAGGCGGGACTGAAACAAACGATAGGGGAAGGTCAGAACAATGAAAATTATTAAACGCAACGGCTCGGAGGAAGATTTTAACGTAGAAAAAATCATCAACGCCGTCAGAAAAGCCAACAATTCCGCCGACACACCGTTTCTTACAGACGAGCAGATTATCGACGTCGCGGACTATGTAGAGTACAAGTGCAACAAAATCAAGCGCGCGGTTTCCGTTGAGGAAATTCAGGACATGGTTGAGGACCAGCTCATGGCAAAGGGCGCGTTTGAGCTGGCGCGCCGCTATGTCAGATACCGCTACAACCGCTCGCTGGTGCGTAAGGCGAACACCACCGACAACCGTATTCTCTCGCTGATTGAGTGCAACAACGAGGAAGTGAAGCAGGAGAATTCCAACAAAAATCCCACCGTCAACAGCGTGCAGCGCGACTACATGGCGGGCGAGGTCAGCCGCGATTTGACCCGCAGAATGCTGCTCTCTCCCGACATTGTGGAGGCTGACAAGCAGGGACTCATTCACTTCCACGATTCCGACTATTTTGCGCAGCACATGCACAACTGCGACCTTGTGAATCTGGAGGATATGCTGCAAAACGGCACTGTCATCAGCGACACGCTGATTGAAAAGCCCCACAGCTTTTCCACCGCCTGCAACATCGCGACCCAGATTATCGCGCAGGTGGCGAGCAACCAGTACGGCGGTCAGAGCATCAGCCTGACCCACCTTGCGCCGTTTGTGCAGATTTCGCGCGAGAAAATCCGCAAGGAAACCATCGCCGAAATCGCCGAAATGGGCGTTGAAATCAACGAGGAAAAGCTCAATCAGATTGTCGAGGAAAGGCTGCGCAAGGAGGTCAACCGCGGCGTACAGACCATTCAGTACCAGGTTGTTACCCTGCTGACCACCAACGGTCAGGCGCCGTTCGTCACCGTTTATATGTATCTCAACGAGGCGGAGAACGAGCAGCAGAAGGCAGACCTCGCGATGATTATCGAGGAAACCCTCAAGCAGCGCTATCAGGGCGTCAAGAACGAAGCGGGCGTGTGGATTACGCCGGCGTTCCCCAAGCTGATTTATGTGCTTGAGGAGGATAATGTGCAAGAGGACAGCAAGTATTGGTATCTCACCGAGTTGGCGGCAAAGTGCACCGCAAAGAGAATGGTGCCCGACTACATTTCCGAGAAGGTGATGCTCGAGCTCAAGGGCGACGTTTACACCTGCATGGGCTGCCGCAGCTTCCTGACGCCCGACCGCTTCACCGACGCGGGCGTGGGCAATATCGCTAACGCGGGCAACTATGTTCCCGGCAAACACAAGTATTACGGTCGCTTTAATCAGGGCGTTGTCACCGTCAACTTGGTTGACATCGGTCTGTCCGCGAACCGTGACATGAATAAATTCTGGAAGATTTTTGACGAGCGCATGGAGCTGTGCCACCGCGCGCTGCAGGCGCGTCACGAAAGACTCAAAGGCACCCTGTCCGACGCTGCGCCGATTCTCTGGCAGTACGGCGCGCTGGCACGCCTGAAAAAGGGCGAGACCATCGACAGACTGCTCTACGGTGGCTATTCCACGATTTCGCTGGGCTATGCGGGCTTGTGGGAGTGCGTTTACAGCTTAATCGGCAAAAAGCTGACCGAGGAAGAGGGCAAGGCGCTCGGACTTGAAATCATGAAAAAACTCAACGCCTACTGCGCAAAGTGGAAGGCTGCCGAGAATATCGACTACAGCATCTACGGCACGCCGCTGGAAAGCACCACCTACAAATTTGCGAAATGCCTGCAAAAGCGCTTTGGCATCATCAAGGGCGTGACCGACCGCAACTACATTACCAACAGCTACCACGTTCACGTCACCGAGAACATCAGCGCGTTCGACAAGCTGAAGCTTGAAAGCGAGTTCCAGGCGCTCTCTCCGGGCGGCGCCATCAGCTATGTGGAGGTTCCCAACATGCAGCAGAACCTTCCGGCTGTGCTGCAGGTCATGAAGTTTATCTATGAGAACATCATGTACGCCGAACTTAACACCAAGAGCGACTATTGTCAGGTGTGCGGCTATGACGGCGAGATTCAGATTGTCGAGGAGGACGGCAAGCTGGTTTGGGAGTGCCCCAACTGCCACAACCGCGACCAGGACAAAATGAACGTTGCCCGCAGAACCTGCGGCTATATCGGCACCCAGTTCTGGAACCAGGGCAGAACCCAGGAAATTCGGGAGCGCGTGCTGCATCTGTAAAAACGTATACTATTAGAAAAGGGTTTGCGAGGAGCAAGCCCTTTTTTTAGAGTTGAGAGTAAGAGTTGAGAGTTAAGAGTTGAATTTAGTTAGGAATGCGTAATTTTCGCAACCTTATCCATTATCAATTGCAATAATTCCGCCGGCTGCGTTGTATTATGGGTGAAAGGGGAGAGGGAAATGAGTCAATTCAGCGCTGAAGAACGGTTGGAGACAGTCATCAGGCAGCATGCCGACATGATATACCGCATCGCTTACCAGAACACGCAGTCGCAGGCGGACGCGGACGATATTTTTCAGGAGGTTTGCCTGTCGCTTCTCACCAAAAACCCGCCCCTTGACGATGAAGCGCACCTGAAGCACTGGTTAATTCGGGTGACGCTTAACAAATGCAAAAACCTTCACCTTTCCGCGTGGCGCAGGCACACCGAGGCGCTTTCGGACAACATTCTCTATGAGAACGAGGACGTCCGCCTGCTCGATGAAATCAGGCGGCTGCCGAAGAACCACCGCAACGCGGTTTATCTCCACTATTTTGAGGGCTACAGCGCGGCGGAAATCGCGCAGCTGCTCGGTACAAAGCCAAACACGGTGCTGTCGTGGCTTGCTCGCGGACGGAAAAAGCTGAAGGAATATTTGTCGGATTGAGGTGTTTTTATGAGTCAATATTATCGTACCATCAACAAAATTCACGCGCCGCAGGAGCAGATTGACAAGGCGCTCGACAGGGTGTATCAGCCCCGTTTGGAAGAAATCCGTCCGCAGAAAGCGTGGCGCGGCAAGGCGCTCGGCGGCTTGGCGGCGGCTTTGGCGGTCGCTGTGGGCATAACGGCAATTGCCGTGAGCAGCGGCACGCACAGCGCGGGCTTTTCCATTACAGCCAACGCTGCGGAAATTACTACCGGCGACTTTGTAACGCTGGGCTCGCTGAATCCCGGCGGCAGTGGTTCCGGCACCACATGGGATCAGAACGAGCATGTTCTCTCCATCAGCTACGACAAATGCTTCAAGCTGTTTTTGAAGTGCGAGGGAGAGGGAATCGAGCGCGTCACCTATACTGTCAGCGACGGCGCGTATTTTGGGCTGATTCCCGGCACAATGGGCGTGAGCGATGTGGCGCCCTACAGCAACACGCATTTCCTGGCGGATGACGAACACACCGAGCTCGCAACCTCCTACACGGTGGACGGTGCGTTTGACGTGACCCCGAATTTGATTTTCACAGCAGAGGAAAAAGAGGGAAAATATTGCAGGGCAGTTGAGGATATGCAGGTGTTCGGTACCGACGAAAGCGGCGCAAAGGTGATTAAAAACTACAGCTGGAGCGAGGATGTGTGCTGCGACATGTTCAACGAATACATCGACCCAAAGCTCGACATTACCGCAACCTACCGCGACGGCCACGCCGAAACCCGCCGCGTGGTGTTCGAGTTCGCCAAAGGCACCATCATGGGTCGCGAATACAACGAGGAAGAAGCAAAACCCCACACCATCGTGGAAGTGAAAGCAAAACTGGACGAATAAAAAAGCAGCGCTAAGCTGCTTTTTTTAATGCGTAATTCGTAATGAAATGTATACTTTTATTATACAGGTTCATTCAACTCTCAACTCATACCTCTAAACTCTGCAAAAAACCCTTGCAACGCGGCTGGATTTGTGCTATGATATTATACGTATAACTATGTAATTCACGGTAAAAGAGGTTTTTTTATGTCGTCACAGAGCGCAATCGGCGTTTTTGACTCGGGATTGGGCGGTTTGAGCGCGGTCAAGGAGTTTTTGAACGTGCTGCCGTTTGAAAAAATCGTCTATTTCGGTGACACGGGTCGCGTGCCTTACGGAACCCGCAGCCGCGAGATTATCAATAAATATGCTTTTCAGGACGCAAGATTTTTGCAGACGCACAACGTCAAGATGATTGTCGCCGCCTGCGGCACCGTCAGCTCCGTGGCGGGCGAGGCGCTGCGTGAAAAACTCAGCGTGCCTTACACCGGCGTTGTGAATCCCACCGCCTACACCGCCGTTCGAAAAACCAAAAACGGCAAAATCGGCGTCATCGGCACCGCCGCCACTGTCGGCAGTCACAGCTACAAGCTGCGGCTGCAAAAGCTTAACCCGGGCGTTAAGGTGTTTGAGCAGGCGTGTCCGCTCTTTGTTTCGCTGGTGGAAAACGGCATTATTCACCGAGACGACCAAATCACGCGGCTGGTGGTGCGGCGCTATATGGCGGAGCTGAAGGACGCGGGCGTTGACACGGTGATTCTCGGCTGCACCCACTTTCCGCTTTTGAGAGAAGCCATTTCCGATTATATGGGCGAGGGCGTTACGCTGGTGGATTCCGGCTACGAAACCGCCAATTACGCCGCCAAGGTGCTGCGCGAGCAAAATCTGCTGACCGACGACGAGACCGTCAAAACGCCGTCGTTTTTCGTCAGCGACACCCCGGAGGGCTTTGAGAGCGTGGCGGGGCTCTTTCTCGGCAGAGATATGGAGCACACCGTCACCCAGATTGACATTGAACAGTATTGAGGATAAGGATATGGCAAAACGAGAAAAAGACCGCTTTTTGATTTCCATTCTCGGTGAACAGACCCTCGACGGCGAAACCGACAAAATCGAGGTGCTCACCGCCGGAAACTTCATGAAGAAAAAAGACCATTTTTATATCGGCTACAAGGAATATGACGACGAAAATCCCGCCACCGCCTATGACAACTTGATTAAGGTGGAGGGCGACATGGTGACGATTAACCGCAAGGGACCCATGCGCTCCCAGCTTATGCTGCAGCGCGGCAGACGGCACCAGTGCATTTATCAGACGATTGCGGGCGATTTGAACATCGGCGTGTTCACCAAAACGCTCAAAAACAACCTGACCGAAAAGGGCGGCTCGCTCGAGGTCAGCTACACGCTCGATTTCAACACCGATTTGGTCAGCGAAAACAGATTTTATATTACGGTTGAGGAAAAGCAACCCAAGCAGTGAGGTAATTTTATGGATACATACACAACCGTCGTCGCCAAGCTGAAAGAGGCTGTCACAGCGGCGATGAACAAGGCTATCGAAAAGGGTGAGCTGCCGCAGGCGGCGCTGCCCGACTTTATTATTGAAATTCCCGCCGATTCAAAAAACGGCGATTACGCCACCAACGCGGCAATGGCGGGCGCAAAGGCGTTCCGTATGCCGCCGTTCAAGATTGCGCAGGCCATCACCGCCAATCTCGATTTGAGCGGCACGCTCTGCGAGCGCTTTGAAACCGCGGGTCCCGGCTTTATCAACTTTTTCCGCGGCGCGGATTTTTATACAAGCGTGATGAACGAAATTCTCAGCGACCCCGAGGGCTACGGCTCCTCTGACTTCGGCAAGGGGGAGAAGGTCAACGTGGAGTTCGTCTCCGCCAATCCCACCGGCCCCATGCACATGGGCAACGCACGCGGCGGCGCGCTGGGCGATTGCTTAGCGGCGGTGCTCGGCAAGGCGGGCTATGACGCATACCGCGAGTTCTACGTCAACGACGCGGGTAATCAGATTGAAAAATTCGCCTGCTCGCTCGAAGCGCGCTATCTGCAAATCTACAAGGGCGACGAAATCGTGTTCCCGGCGGACGGCTATCAGGGCGCGGACATCACCGAGTTGGCGCAGGAATTTGCCGGAATCAACGGCGACAGCTTTGTCAATGCCGACAGCGAAGCCCGCAAAAAGGCGCTTGTCGGTTATGCCCTTCCCAAGAATATCAAAAAAATGCAGGAGGACATGGCGACCTACAAAATCACCTATGACAAGTGGTTTTTTGAGAGCGAGCTGCATAAAAGCGGCGCGGTGAAGGCGGTCGTTGACCTGCTGACCGAGAAAGGCTTGACCTATGAGCAGGACGGCGCCGTTTGGTATAAAAACAAAGAGGTCGTCACCGAAAAGCTGCTCAAAGAGGGCAAAACACAGAAGTATATCGACAATCTCGAATTAAAGGACGATGTGCTGATTCGTCAAAACGGCAACCCGACCTACTTTGCGGCGGACATTGCCTATCACAAGAACAAGTTCGACAGGGGCTTCACCACCCTGATTGACATCTGGGGCGCCGACCACCACGGTCATATCATGCGTATGAAGGGCGCAATGGACGCAATCGGCTGCGACGGCGACAAGCTCAATGTCGTGCTCATGCAGCTTGTCAATCTTGTCAAGGACGGACAGCAGGTGAAAATGAGCAAGCGTACCGGCAAGGCGATTCAGCTGCGCGATTTGCTCGAAGAGGTTCCCGTGGACAGCGCGCGTTTTCTGTTCAACACCCGCGAGGCGAACACCCAGATGGACTTTGACCTCGACCTCGCCGTCAAGCAGGACAACCAGAATCCTGTCTACTATGTGCAGTACGCGCACGCGCGTATTTGCAGCATTTTCAAGGCGCTTGCCGCCGACGGCGTGACCCCGCGCAATTGCACCGCCGGGGAACTTGCGCTGCTGACAGCGCCGGAGGAGCGTGAACTGATTGGTCACCTCGCGCTTTACGCGAACGAGATTATCAGCGCGGCCAAGGACTACGACCCCACAAAGGTCACCCGCTACGTCACCCGCACCGCGACCCTGTTCCACAAGTTCTACAACGCCTGCCGCGTCAAGGGCGAGGACGAGGGACTGATGCAGGCAAGACTCGCGCTGTGCAGCTGCACCCGCGCCGTGATTAAGAACGTGCTCACCATGTTCAACATCACCTGCCCCGACAGTATGTAATTCAATATTATTTATAGAAACCGAAAGGAAGAACACTATGGCTTTAGAATACCCCAAGGCGTTTGAACTTATCGCCGCAAAGGTGGAGGAAGAACTCACTCCCAAGGGCTTTACCCGCGAAAAGGTTGCCGCCGACGGCAGCAACGAGCTTGTCACCCTGTTCACCGGCAGCAATGTGGCTTATTCGGTGATTTACACCAAGGACAAGCAGCAAATGCTTTTGAAAACCTGCCCCATGACCGACGACGGTCCCGACAACGACTGGAAAACCCTTTCCACCTGGCTCTATGACGACATGGTCTGCACCCAGAAGGACGCGGAGAGCATTGCCAACGACTTTGTGGACGGCGTGTCCAACACCGGCGCCATCAAGCGCGCCAAGCAGGTGAAGAGCAAGAAGAAAAAGGGCGACGACGGCAACGCCGATCCCAAATTCCTTGCCAAGCGCTTTGTGGCGGTGCTGCCGGAGTTGAAGGACGAAATTCAGATGGAAGAGGACTGCTACTTCCCGTTCCGCGGCGCGACCTTTGCCAAGGAGCACATTGCGCCCAAGCTGAGCGGTTACATCAAGTCCGCCGACAGCAAGGAGGTTGAAAAACTCGCGAACATTTTCAACACCCAGTACGGCAACGGCGACGCCGACACCCGCTCCGTCATCACCATCGTGCTGCTCAACAGCCTTGACGACGCCGAATACGAAAAACTCGCGGAATACTTCAACGACGACTTAAAAATCCCCGCCAAATTCGCCCGCAAATACAAGGGCAAGACCGTCAAGCCCGAGGTCGTCAAGGTGAAGAAGCCGTCGAAGTTTTCCACCCTGCGTAATCAATGATTTGCGCAGCAAATCAATTCATGGCGAAGCCAATTCATTGCGGCAGCAAATTCATGTCGCGGCAGCGACAATTCATTCCTGCACCGACGCTGCGGAGAATTCCGTTTTCTGCGTTTTGCCTAACTTTGGCGCAGGAATGAATTGAAGGCAAGCCTTCATGAATTGTTCTGCGAACATGAATTGTATGTGCATACATGAATTGCGCCTTTGGCGCATAAAATAGCGAAAAATGCTTGACAAAACTGAGAATTCATGCTAAAATAGCTTTACCTCTAAAAGGGGCTTTATTTTTGTGCCCTGTTGAGGGAGGCTAAAAATATTCCGAATAACCGGGAGGTGCCGAAATGAGAGTAAAAATCACAATGGCCTGCACAGAATGCAAACAGCGCAACTACAACACAATGAAGAACAAGAAAAACAGTCCCGACAGACTTCAGATGAACAAGTACTGCCGCTTCTGTAAGAAACACACTCTTCACAAGGAAACGAAATAAGGAGGTACGTCATGGCTGACACTAAGGCTGAATCAAAAAAGGTTCAAAAAACGCCTGTTAACAAGAAGAAGCCGAACGTCTTCAAGAGACTTTGGAAGTACCTCATGGCTTGTAAGGGTGAGCTCAAGAAAATCACTTGGCCGACGCCGAAACAGACCACCAAAAACTTTTTCATTGTTTTGGTGACCATCATCATCATGGGCTTGTTTATCTTCGCCCTTGACCGCGGTCTGTTCGCACTGCTGGGACTGATTATGGATATGTCGCAGACATAATTTGTGCGTAATTCTTATCTTGTCTGACGAAAGGAAGAGAGTTAATGCCTGAAAATGTCGCGAAGTGGTATGTCATTCATACCTATTCGGGCTACGAAAACAAGGTGGCGAACGACCTGCTGACAACAGCGGAAAACCGCCAGCTTCAGGATATGATTGTGGACGTCAAGGTTCCCACCAAAATTGTCACCGAGACAGTCGGCGAGAAAACCAAAGAGGTCGAGCACAAAATCTATCCCGGCTATGTTTTCGTCAAGATGGTCTATACCGATGAAACATGGTATGTCGTCCGCAATATCCGCGGCTGCACCGGCTTTGTCGGTCCGGGATCTAAGCCCGTTCCCCTTACCGAAGCCGAAGTTTACAGAATGGGTGTTGAACAGCGTGTTGTCAAGGTATCCTATGCTGTAGGCGATTCGGTGCGTATCATCGACGGTCCGCTTGAGGACTTTGTCGGAACAGTCGAGGAAATCGACGCCGACAAAAACTACGTCCGCGTTGTTGTTTCAATGTTCGGACGTGAAACGCCTGTTGAGCTTGAGCTTGGTCAGGCGGAAGCAATTGAAGAATAAGATAAATCGCCCCGTTGGGCTTTTTATTGGGAACACGGTTCCCTGTGGGAGGAAACCCTACACAGTGGGCTCCGCAATTTACCACGAATTTTGGAGGTTATAAACAATGGCTCAAAAGGTAGTAGGCTTAATTAAGCTGCAAATTCCTGCCGGCAAAGCTACTCCGGCACCGCCTGTTGGTCCCGCACTCGGTCAGCACGGCGTAAACATTGTTGCGTTCACAAAGGAATTCAACGAGCGCACAAAGAATGACATCGGTCTTATCATTCCTGTCGTCATCACCGTATACGCAGACCGTTCGTTCACTTTCGTTACCAAGACTCCGCCCGCGGCAGTTCTTCTCAAGAAGGCTTGCGGCATTGAGAGCGGCTCCGGCGTACCGAATAAGACAAAGGTTGCGACCATCACCAAAGAGCAGGTTACCAAAATCGCTGAGCAGAAAATGCCCGACCTCAACGCAGGCAGCGTAGAAGCGGCCGCGTCCATGATTGCGGGTACTGCAAGAAGCATGGGTATTACAGTAGTTGACTAATTTATCCGGGTGGGAGGAGAAATAAATCCGCTTGACCACCTAAATATGGAGGAAAACTGATGAAACACGGTAAAAAATATGTTGACGCTGCGAAGCTCGTTGACAGAACCAAATTATATGATACCAACGAGGCGTTGGACACCGTTATCAAAACAGCCACCGCTAAGTTTGATGAAACCGTTGAGCTTCATGTAAAGCTCGGCGTTGACAGCCGTCACGCAGACCAGCAGGTTCGCGGCGCGGTTGTACTTCCCAACGGTACCGGTAAAAACGTGCGTATCCTCGCAATCTGCAAGGGCGCAAACCAGGATATTGCCAAGGAAGCAGGCGCTGACTATGTGGGCGCTGAGGACATGACCCAGAAAATCCAGCAGGAAAACTGGATGGACTTTGACGTGCTGATTACCACTCCCGACTGCATGGGTCTGGTTGGCCGTCTGGGTAGAATCCTCGGTCCGCGCGGCTTGATGCCTAACCCCAAGGCAGGCACCGTTACTCCCGACATCGCTAAGGCGATCAAGGAAGCCAAGGCAGGTAAGATTGAGTACCGTCTTGACAAAACCAACATCATTCACTGCCCCATCGGAAAGGTTTCTTTCGGCACCGAAAAGCTTGCCCAGAACCTTGACACCCTGATGGACGCTATCGTTAAGGCGAAGCCCGCAGCGGCAAAGGGTCAGTATGTCCGTTCTGTAGCCGTGACCTCTACCATGGGTCCCAGCGTCAGAATGAACCCCACTAAATTTGGTGGTTAATCGGCTGATTCGCTGATTATTCATATATCTTGCAGTTCTAAAGACAGTAGGTGCAATGCGTAAAAGGGAAACCTTGCCTGCCGAGGAAAGTGCAATTACAGCTTTGTAATGTCTACTGTCCGAGGTATGCGCTTCGGACAGTGTTTTTTTGAACTGCGATAAAAACTTTATCGGAGGTGAATTTTTTGCCAAGTCAGAGTGTTTTAGAGCAAAAGAAAGCAATTGTTGCTGAGCTTTCCGAAAGACTGAAAAACTCCGTTACCGGTCTGGTTGTTGAATACAAGGGTATCAACACCGAGGACGACACCAAGCTCAGAAAAGAGCTGCGTGAAAACGACGTTAAGTACACCGTTGTGAAGAACACGCTTCTCGCCCGTGCTTGTGACGAGGTAGGTCTGGAGGACCTCAAGCCCGTTTTGGAGGGCACCACCGCTCTTGCAACCAGCGACAGCGAATATGCTGCTGCTGCGCGTATTCTTTGCAAGTACGCAAAGGATCACGAAAACTTTAAGGTTAAGTCAGGATACCTTGACGGCGCTGTTGTGGATATGGACACCATCACAGCTCTCTCCAAACTCCCGACCAGAGATGTACTTCTCGCAAATGTTCTCGGCGCGTTCCAGGCTCCCATCGCGGCGTTTGCGCGTGCTATCCAGGCAGTCGTTGACGAGGGCGGCGTAGAAGCTTGCCTCGCAAAGGTTGCCGCTGAAGCGGCTCCCGCAGAGGAAGCAGCTGAGGCTCCCGCAGAAGCTCCTGCGGCTGAATAATGAAAAATTACTACTAAAATATTGGAGGTTAATTACAATGGCATCTGAGAAAATTACTGCTATTATTGAAGAATTAAAAGGCCTCACCGTTCTCGAGCTTTCTGAGCTGGTTCACGCTGTAGAGGACGAGTTTGGCGTATCCGCTGCCGCAGCTGTTGCTGTTGCAGGTCCCGTAGAGGCTGCTGCTGCTGAGGCTGAGCAGACCGAGTTCGACGTTATCCTGAAGAGCGCAGGCTCCGCGAAGATCAACGTCATCAAGGCTGTTCGTGAGATCACCGGTCTTGGTCTGAAGGAAGCTAAGGCTCTCGTTGACGGCGCTCCCAAGCCCGTTAAGGAGCAGGTTTCCAAGGAAGACGCTGAGGCAATCAAGGAGAAGCTCGAAGGCGCAGGCGCTGAGGTTGAGCTTAAGTAATTCGGAATTCGGAATGCGAAATTCGGAATTAATTTGGGCGGAGAGGTTTTCTCTCCGCCCAATTTTTTTCTGTAAAAAATTCCGTATTAAATCACCATTCCTCCGTTTACGCCAAGCACTTGTCCTGTGATGAAGCTTGCCTTGTCGCTGCACAAAAAGGCGGCGGCTTCGGCAATTTGCTCCGGGGTGCCGAGGGCGTTGAGCGGGGTTTCTTCCTTCAAATCCTTTAGCGTTTGTTCGTCAAAGCCCTTCATCATGTCTGTCATCACCACGCCCGGCGCAAGACAGTTGACGCGGATTCCCGATAATCCGACTTCCTTTGCCAGCGCCTTTGTCAGACCGATTACGCCCGCTTTCGCGGCGCTGTAGGGCACCTCGCAGCTTGCGCCCACCTGTCCCCACATGGAACTGATGTTGAGAATGGCTCCCTTGTGCGCGGGCAGCATAAACCGTTTCAATGCCTGCTGACAGCAGAAGAACACGCCGTCAAGGTTAACGCCGCACATGCCGCGCCATTCGGCGGCGGTGACGTCCGTAAACAGCTTTTGCTGCGCAATGCCCGCGTTGTTCACTAAGACGTCCAGTGAGCCGCAGCGGGCTGCGATTTCATCAAACATTGCGGCTACGCTGCCTTCGTCCGCAACATCAGCGCAGACGGTAAGGGCGTTCACGCCGAAATCCGCTGATAGCCGCGCCGCCAAAGCTTCGGCGCGTGCTTTTGCGGTATGATAATGAATGACAATATTGTCACATTCTGCGGCAAGATTGTTGACAATTGCGCTTCCAATGCCGCCGGACGCGCCCGTTACCAAAATATTTCGCATATTTTCCACCTCGAAACTAACCCTAAAGGTCTATTTTTCAAACTTGTACTAAAAGTATAACACAGTTCTCCGTAAAAGAAAAGGGGCAAAAAGAAAACGCCCTTTTCAGAGCGTTACTTTATCAAAGCGACAATTTCATCAATCAAGTCCGCGACACGGTTTTGCTGGTCGGTGTTCAGGTCGCTTAAAGATTTCTGAATTTTGTAGGCGGTATCGGAGATGTTATCAACCTCGCCGTCAATATCTATCAGTTTATAAACCGGAATACCGAGCGCTTTGGCTAAGCGATACAATGTATCAATTGTCGGACACTTTTCACCGCGTTCCAGCTTGCTGATGTACGCGGGATGAATTCCCGACTCCAACGCAAGGTGTTCTTGACTGACGTCTCTTTGAATTCGATATTTGCGGATATTTGCCCCGATTAATCTTGACAATGTTACTCTATCCATACTCATTTCCTGCCTATTAAAATTTCTTTCCTTTATATTAATAGAAACGGCAATTTTTCTCAATCAACTATAGTAACGAAATGTAGCCCAAAGGTATTAAGCGACATACGCTGTTGTGTTTTAATATGAAAAAGTAAACCTAAAACTCTAAAAGTTTAAAAATTGTTATAATTTGTTTCCTCATCTTTTTTAAACTTGTCATTAATTTAACAATCTTTTGTCTGCCGCGCATGCAATACTTTTGAATATCTATTCATTAATATCTTGCACTTCGCAGGTTTTATGCACAGAATCAAAAATAAATTCCCATAGTATTCATCAAGTGAACAAAAACAGCGCGGCTGGTGGAGTCGCGCTGTTTTATTGCCGGGAATGGTTAAATATTGTTGCGGCTTATTTTTTGCGAAAACCGTCCTTGAGCGAAACACTGCGGTTGAATACCAAATGCTCCGGTGAACTGTCCTTGTTGTCAACACAAAAATAGCCAATTCTCATGAACTGAAAGCTCTGCGGTGCGGCTGCCGCGGCAAGGCTTTTTTCCACCTTGCAGCCGCTGAGCACGTCAAGCGAGTGCGGGTTGATGAAGTCGAGGAAGTTGCGGTCGCCCACGTCCGGGTCGGGCACGGTGAACAGGTTGTCATACAGTCTGACCTCCGCTTCCGCGCAGTTGTTTACGTCAACCCAGTGAATGGTGCCGCGTACCTTTCTGCCGTCGGGCGTGTTGCCGCCGCGGGTTTCGGGGTCATATTCCGCGTACACTTCAACCACATTGCCGTCGCTGTCCTTTTTGCAGCCGGTGCACTTGACGATATAGGTCGATTTCAAACGTACCTCGTTGCCGGGATAAAGGCGCTGATATTTCTTAATCGGCTCCTCCATAAAGTCGTCCGCCTCAATCCAGCACTCGCGCGAGAAGGTCACGGTGCGGGTGCCGTCCTCGGGACGGTTGGGATTGTTTTCCACCTCAAATTCCTCGGTTTTTCCCTCGGGATAATTGGTGATGACAAGCTTTATGGGGTGAAGCACGCACATGGCGCGGGCGGCGGTTTCGTTGAGGTCGTCGCGCAGGCAGTGCTCCAAAAAGCTGTATTCCACAATGGAGTTGACCTTGCTGACGCCGATTTGGTCGATAAAGGAGCGGATAGACTTGGGCGTGTAGCCGCGTCTGCGCAGACCGCAGAGGGTTGGCATACGCGGGTCGTCCCAGCCGCTCACATAGCCGTCCTCAACCAGCTGACGGAGCTTTCTCTTGGACATCACGGTGTTGTTAATGCCCAAACGCGCAAACTCAATCTGGCGCGGCTTGGCGGGTGCGGAAATATTCGCGATCACCCAGTCGTAAAGCGGGCGGTGCGATTCGAATTCCAGCGAGCAAAGGCTGTGGGTAATGCCTTCGAGCGCGTCCTCAATCGGGTGCGCGAAGTCATACATCGGGTAAATGCACCACTTGTCGCCGGTGCGGTGGTGGTGCAGGCGGTTAATGCGGTAAATCACCGGGTCGCGCATGTTGAAGTTGCCGGAGGCAAGGTCGATTTTCGCGCGGAGCGTCATGCTGCCGTCGGCAAATTCGCCCTCTCTCATGCGGCGGAACAAATCAAGGCTTTCCTCAACCGGTCTGTCGCGGTACGGACTGCGGGCAGGCGTCTGGGTGTCGCCGCGGTATTCGCGCATTTGCTCAGGGGTCAGCTCGCACACATAGGCGAGACCCTTTTGAATCAGCTCCACCGCAAAGTCATACATCTGCTCAAAATATTCGGAAGCGTAGAAAAAGCGGTCGCCCCAGTCAAAGCCGAGCCACTTGATGTCCTCTTTTATCGCGTCAACGTATTCCACGTCCTCTTTGGTGGGGTTGGTGTCGTCCATGCGCAGGTTGCACATGCCCTTGTATTTTTCGGCGGTGCCGAAGTCAATGCAAATCGCCTTGGCATGACCGATATGCAGGTAGCCGTTCGGCTCGGGAGGAAACCGCGTGTGAACCGTTTTTCCCTCGTAGCTGCCGCCCTCGGCAATATCCTCGTCAATAAAGTCGTGGATAAAATTGCCCTGCATGATTTCATTGTTTGTTGTGTCTGACATATTCATTATCCTTTATCTGTAGTATTTATCAAGTTCCCATTTCAGCGGGTTTTCATCAATGTATTTCCACCGTACCGAATAGTCACGCTCGTCGCGGATAATATGGTCGTGATAGGAGCGCTGCCATATGGTTCCCATGCGTTGATTACGGGATTTGCAAACTGCAAGCCATTTGTTGGCAACTAACGATTTATATTTACCGACAATTCGCGAAATATCGCAGCTCGTTTCTTCCAAACCACCGGAACATCCCTTGTGGCTGTTGTTTTCCTCTAAATCGTAGTGACAGCCCTTGCGGCTGTCAGGGGTAACGGCTGATAACCTAAGCAACAAATGAACGTGGTTCGGCATTACAACATATTTGTCTACGTGAATGCGGTTAGGTATCTCAATCTCGTGTATGGTTTCCTCGGCAAGAACGCCTAGCTCGGAAAGCACGGTGCGCGGGAGACCGCAAGGGTTTCTGCCCCCTAATAGGGGGATTGAGGGGGTCTGGGCGTAAGCCGTACCTCCCCTACGAAGAATGTCGCCCAATGTTTTTTGCTTTTGAAAAGTGCAGATGGTGATGAAATACGCGCCTGATGAGGAATAATCATAGTTTTCAAGCCGCAGAGGTTTTCTGTCGAGCTTTGATGAATTACTCAAGCTTCTCAAGCCCTAACTCCAATCTGCGCAGGGCTTCTTCTCTGCCGAGAATGTCGAGGATTTCCACCGCACCGC
>CAMVLW010000027.1 GCA_947168445.1 uncultured Clostridia bacterium | reverse complement strand
AATGGCGCGTGGGCGTTGCCGACCCCGAAAACAGCGCGGCGTACATGGGCTATGTTGCCTGCACGGACAAGATCATCGCGACCTCCGGCAGCTACGAGCGCTATTTTGAGGGAGAGGACGGCAAGATTTACAGCCACATCATCGACCCGAAAACAGGATACCCCGTGGACAACGGCATCCTCTCGGTGACGATCATTTCAAACGACGGCCTGCGTGCCGACGGCCTTTCCACCGCGCTCTTTGTCATGGGCAGAGAAAGGGCGGAGGAATTCTACCGCGCACACAGGGATTTCGACTACATCATGCTCACCGCCGACAAAAAAGCCTACCTAACGCCCGGTGTTGCGGAGAGCTTTAAGCAGGCGGAGGGCTATCCGTATCAAATCATCACGGTAACATAATACTAATACCTAATAAAAAGTAGACAATCTTTGCGGTCTATTTTCCGCAATACTGCGTTGTCGTCCTTGCAAGGCGCCAGCCTTGCTGCGTCCTTCGCCTTGTCTTGCGAAAAATATCCTCGCAAAATATAAGTCTACTTTCTATCAGGAATTAGTATAATGTGCCGCCGCGTACGCCGTTACTTTCTATAGCCTGAAGGTTTTCTGGATGTTCCGCGATTCGCCGAGGACAAAGGCAATGTCGCCCGGCTGAATGACGGTTTCCGCCGACGGCATGATCACCTCGCTGTTCCGTTTGATTGTCAGAAGATTGATGTTGAATTTTTTTCTGACGTCAATTTGTCCGAGCTTTTTGCCGCACCATTCCTTCGGGAGCTTCAGCTCATAAATATAGAGGTCGTTTTCCAGATGGAAATAATCCAAAATACTGTCATAAGCATATTTGGTGGCGATGCGCAGCGCGGTTTGCTTTTCGGGATAAACCACCTCATCTGCGCCGTTTCGCAAAAGGAATTTCATCTGAACGTCATTCGTCGCGCGCGAAATGACCTTTTTTGCGCCGAGCTCGCTGAGCAGCGAGGTCGTTTCGAGCGAGGTCTGAAAATGACTGCCCAGCGTAACGAAGCAAACGTCAAAATTATCGATGCCAAGCGTGCGAAGGAATTCTTCGTTTGTGCCGTCGCCTATTTTTGCGTAGGTGACATACGACACGATTTCATCGATACACTCCTCGTTTTTATCTACCACCATGACCTCGCAGCGCAGCTCTTCCATGCGCTTTGCGATTAGCGTGCCGAATTGTCCGGCGCCGATGACCAAAATCGATTTCATAAAAATTCTCCTTTATCCGATTGAAATTTCTTCAAGCGGCTGACGCGATTTGCTGCTGCCGGAGGACGGCAGGGCAGCGTAGATCAGCGTAAGTCCGCCGACTCTTCCGAAAAACATCAGCAGCATCAGTATCACCTTTGAAAGCGCCGACAGCTTTGTGGTGATGCCGAGCGTCAGTCCGACCGTACCGATCGCAGAGCTCGTTTCAAACAGACAAGTCAGCATCGGCAAATGCTCTGTTCTGCTGATGATGATCCCGCTTGCGAAAAACAAAACAAGATACATAAAAAAGACGACGCCTGCGCTGCGGACCGTTTCTTCCGAAATCCTTTTTTTAAAGCACTGCACATCTCTTTTCCTGCGAAACACCGTAATGGCTGAAAGGAACAGCACGGCAAAGGTAACGGTTTTCATACCGCCGGCGGTTGATCCGGGAGAGCCGCCGACCAGCATAAGAACGATCATGATCGAAATGCCCGATTCGCGCATACTCGCCAAGTCCAGTGTGTTGAACCCCGCGGTTCTCGTTGTGACAGATTGAAAAAAGGAGCCGGTGATCCTTTCCTCAAGCGGCAAATGCCTAAATTCGTTGATGAAGAAATACAGCGCCGGTAAAACGATCAAAAGCAGAGAGGTCAGCAGCACTATCTTGCTTTGAAGGGAATAGCGCTTCAGCCTGAATTTGAAGGTTTTGATGTCGTTCCACACCATAAAGCCGATGCCGCCGAATATGATAAGCAGCATGATGACGATGTTCAGATAGATGTTGCCGCTATAGGAGGTGAGGGAAGAAAACTGTCCTCTTTCTCCCATGAGGTCAAATCCGGCGTTGCAAAACGCCGAAACGGAATGGAAAACAGAAAGCCGAATCCCCTTTATCACGCCGAATTCACTGTAAAAAACGGGAAACAGCAGAACTGCGCCGATCACCTCTATAATAATTGTCGTTTTTACGATAAAGCCGGTAAACCGCACCATGCCGCCGACATGGTGCGCCGCAATTGAGTTTTGCATCGTACTTCTGTGCCATAGGCCTATTTTCATGCCCGACGCGCGCATGACCGTCAGGCCGATCGTGATTACGCCCATTCCTCCGATTTGGATCAGCGTGAGAATAACACTTTGTCCGAAAACAGACCAGTAGGTTGCCGTATCCTTTACCACCAGTCCCGTTACACAGGTAGCGGAGGTTGCGGTAAACAACGCGTCAAAAAAGGAGGTGAATTCTCCGCTTTTAGACGATACCGGCAGCGTCAGCAGGCCTGCCCCCACCAAAATGAGCAGCAAAAAGCTGATGATAATGACTTGAAACGAAGAGAGATTCCTCCGTCTTTTGCGGTTAAAAATTGGGATCATTGTTCTACCTCTGATATATATTTATTGCGTGTTTTGTTTGTGCGCGTCCGACTCATTCAAACGTCCAGTCGGGAATGAAATCCGCGGTTGCCGCCGACAGATCCTGCGTGAAGCCGTCGAGCTCCAAATCAAAGAGCACGCGCTTCACCTTTTCATACTCGCGGCGCGTGACGGTTCTTCCGAGCTTCGGGTCGTCCTTTGCCTTGCCGCACGGCACATACTGGCACATCAGGCTCACCAATACCTGATTGCCGAACTGTCTTTTGAGCAGCCGCAGCACATCCATGCTGTTGCGGGTGTTCGCGGGCAGCACCAAATGCCGCACAATCACGCCCTTTTGCAGTATGCCGTCGCCGTCAAATTCCGCGTCGCCCACCTGAAACAGCATTTCCTGAACCGCCGCCAGCGCTGTCAGCACATAGTCCGGCGCCTGCGACAGCCGCACCGCCAAATCGTCGGAGGCGTATTTGAAGTCAGGCAGGTAAATATCCACCAGCCCGTCCAGCATTTTCAGCGTGGCAGGCGAGGTGTAGCCGCTGCAATTGTAGACGATTGGCAGCTTGGGACGGTAGAGTTCAAGGCTTTTCACCACCGCTGGAACAAAATGGTCGGCGGTCACCAGATTGATGTTGTGCACGCCGCTTTCCTCCAGCATTTTGTAGCTGTCGGCAAGCTGCCGCGGCGTCATGGTCACGCCTTTTCCGGTCAGCGAGATTTCGTAATTCTGACAGTATAGACACCGCATGGTGCAGCCCGAAAAAAACACCGTTCCGCTGCCGCGGGAGCCGCTGATGCACGGTTCCTCGCCGTAGTGCGGCGCAACACGCGCCACCACCGGCAGGGTTCCCATGCCGCAAAAGCCGTCGCCGACGTGCTCGGTGCGAACCGCGCCGCATTTTCGCGGACATAATTTGCAAATCATAAGTATCACCGAAATCAGTATAGCACATAATACAGAAAAATCAAATAGTGAAATCGGTAAAATAATCCTCAATAATATCCTCAAAATGGCACGGCTCCACCTGCTCGCCGTTGAGCAGCTCCGTCAGCCGCTCCGCGTCGTCGCGGCATTCCGAAACCGGGGCGATCCGCCGCTGCTCCTTACCGCAACGGAACAGCGCGATTCCGTATTCCGTCAGCCCATCCGCTTGATATTGAATTAGTCTGTACTCCCACATTTTCATCACTCTATGAGATATTTGCATTGTCCGGCGGGTTTTTTTCGCGCCGCCATGTTCTATAATATCACATAAATTTCCGTTCGTCAATATTCTTTAAAAGATTTATGAAAAATTCTTGCTGTTATTTTGATGATATTTGGCTGCGCGAATCCGGCAAAGCCACACGTCACCCACCCGCCTGATGTTTTTGTGTGATAAAAGCTTTGGATTTTTAAAAACCACTAGATATAGCCTTAAAACTTTACGGAACCACAAATCACCACGTTCCTTAGTCATTATCACCAAAAACGGACGGCAAACTTTGTATTGTGCAAATAAACATAATTCTTCATTAGAAATATAGTGATGTGCGAATTTGATAAAATATAGTTATCATATTATGTGAAACTATGAAATTTTTTACACAGGAGTGATAATATGAAATTCAAAAAGTCGTTATCGTTGCTGCTTTCCGCGATAATGGTTTCAAGCTGCGCCACGATTGCGGTAACCGCGGCGAGCACCGACAGCGAGCCTGTCGGCTACAGCAATCAGAATTATCTGGAAACCGAAGCAAAAGCGGCGTCCGGTACCAATGATTTCGGTGCGACCTATTCAAAAGCCTCCACCACATGGAAGACATGGTCGCCGGCAGCTACCGCCGTCAAGGTGAAGCTGTATAAAACCGGCTCCGACACAGAGACCGGCGCGGGCGTCATCGGCGAATACGCTATGACCAAGGACAGCTCCGGCACTTGGTCAACCACGCTCACCGGCGATTATAAGAATACCTACTACACCTATCTGGTGACCGTTAACGGCGCCACCAACGAAACACAGGACGTTTATTCCAAGGCAACCGGCGTCAACGGCAACCGCTCGATGGTTGTTGACCTCGATTCCACCGACCCTGCGGGCTGGGCACAGGACAAGCATGTGTTCCAGGATTACGCAACCTCCTCTGTTGTTTGGGAGGTTCATGTCCGCGACTTCTCCGTGTCCGACACCTCCGGCGTCAGCGCTGAGAACAAGGGCAAATATCTCGCCTTCACCGAGGGCGGCACCACCCTCAACGGTCAGGCGGGCGCAATGTCCACCTGTATCGACTATTTGGTTGAGAACGGCGTGAACACTGTTCAGCTGCAGCCGGTTTATGACTTCGGCTCTGTCAGAGAGGACCTTCCTTCCTCCTCCACCAACCGCAACTGGGGCTATGACCCCGTTAACTACAACGTCCCCGAGGGCTCCTATTCCTCAAACCCCTACGACGGCAACGTGAGAATCACTGAGTTCAAGCAGATGGTTCAGGCGCTCCACGACAGAGGCATCACCGTTGTTATGGACGTTGTTTACAACCACACCTATGTATCCGACGGCTCCTGCTTCAGCAAAACCGTTCCGGGCTACTACTACAGAATGACCTCGAACACCGCCTATTCCAACGGCTCCGGCTGCGGCAACGAAACCGCTTCCGACAAGACGATGTTCCGCAAATTTATGGTTGATTCCTGCAAATACTGGGCTGACGAGTATCACATCGACGGCTTCCGTTTCGACCTGATGGCGCTGCATGATGTTACCACCATGAACAGCATCCGTACCGAGCTGGACAAGACTGATTCCAGAATCCTCATGTACGGCGAGCCTTGGTCGGGCGGCGCTTCCCAGTGCCCCAATCCCTGCACTCAGGCGAGAGCCACTTCTCTTAACGAGCGCGTCGGTATGTTCAACGACAGCTTCCGCGACGCGATTAAGGGCAGCACCGACGGCGCAGACGGCAACTTTATTCAGGGCAGCCAAACCGACACCGCGAAGATTGTTTCCGGCGTTCAGGGCAAGAGCTTTGCCGCAAAGGCTCCCTCTCAGACGATTGCTTACGCCGACGCGCACGATAACCTGATTCTCTGGGATAAGCTGGCAAAGTCCAACAGCGCTTCCTTCACCGGCACCGACCAGAAGGTGCAGAACCAGTTAATCGGCGCCATGACGATTTTGATGACCTCCAAGGGTATTCCGTTCATGACCGCCGGCTCCGAGATGGGACGCACCAAGCAGGGCGACGCGAACAGCTACAAGTCCTCCGACGCGATTAACCAGATTGACTGGTCGCGCGCAAGCAAAATGCCTATGCTTCCCGCATGGTACAAGACCATGATGGCGGTTCGCGCGAACACCACCGTGATGGAGAACAACACCTTCACCTCCTCCAGCACCCTCACATGGCCTTCCAACAAGGGTCACGTTGTCGGCTACACCTATCACAACAGCAATTCCTCCGAGTTCGGCAAGGTTTGCGTGCTCTACAACAACGGCACCGAGGCTTACCCCATTTCGAATCTCGGCGCGTCCTCATGGACGGTTGTCGCGAACAGCGTTTCCGGCAGCTCTATCTCCAAGACCGGCGCTGACATTAAGGGTATCGCAACCCTCAACAGCAGCTCCGTCAGCGTTCCCGCAAAGGGCACGATTGTTCTTGTCAACGGCTTAAAGAGCGTTGAGGATTCCTTCGGCACCCTCGTTGTCAAGCATGTGACCGAGAGCGGCGCTGTTCTCAAAACCCAGAACGCGAAGTACCGCGCAGGCAGCACCTACCGCGCGCTTCCCGATACCACCATTCTGTTCAGCCGCAGCCTCGTGAACACCACCGGCAACACCTCCGGCACCGTTACCGCGAACAGCACCAACACTGTTACCTTTACCTACAGCGACAAGGCGATTCAGGACGGCTATGTTACCGTAAACTATGTTGACGCGGCAGGCAAGAGCATCAAGGAAGCCCTCAAGCTGCACCTCAAGGCGGGCGAAAGCTACAATGTAACCGCTCCCGCTATTCAGGGCTATGAGCTTGATACCGCAAAGTATCCCGCCGGAACCATCGGCGAGTTCGACGGCGCTGACAAGACCATCACCTTCGCTTATAAGACGCTGGCTTCCAGCACCATTGTTCACTACTACAATTCCACCAACGCGGCGAATGTTTGGATTTACGCTTACAACGACAACGGCGACGTGTTCGGCAAGTGGGACGCTATCAAGAAAATGAACAATACGCGCATGGTTCCCGACAGCACCCTCGGCGACAAGTGGCTGACCCTCACGGTTCCCGCAGGCACCGCGAAGATTATCTTACAGCTGGGCAGCGCTCAGGAGCCCGGACAGGGCGAGGACGGTTACTTGGTAGCCGGCGAAGTCTGGATTAAGGACAAGGCTGTCACCTTCAACTCCACCGTTAAGACCAGCCACATTGACCTCAACACCGGCGAGAAGATTTCTACCGACGTTGTGACCAACGCAAGCCAGGTGAACGCCACCAAGAGCTACACCACCTCTCCGCTCGCGGGCAGAACTGACGTCATTGTGCCCGGCAACGCGGAAGGCTCCTTCGCTCCCGGCGTAATCAATGTTGTTTACTTCTACACCGGCGGCGGTGAGCAGCCCACTACCGAGCAGCCCACTGAGCAGCCGACAACGGAAGTTCCCACCACCGAGCCTCCCACAGACAATCCGCAGGGCGTTCTGATTGGCGACGCAAACCAGGACGGCAAAATTACAATTGAGGACGCAACCGCCATTCAGAGATCGCTTGCCGAGACTTTGGTTCTCTCCGACGACGGCAAAAAGGCAGCGGACTGCAACGGCGACGGCAGAATTTCCATCAAGGACGCTACCGTGCTCCAGAAGTTCCTTGCGGAGTACACCACCGGCACCGGCAACGTAGGCAGAAGAATTTGAGTTAATGCGGAATTAATTCGGCACTGACGTTTCATATGCCATCAAAAGCCTTCCCTCTTTTGGGAAGGCTTTTTTGTGGGCAATAAAACACAAAACAAAAACACCGCTTGTCCGAAAACAAGCGGTGTTATCAATTTAATTAATTACGCATTCAGAATTCCGAATTACTTTTCATTTACCGCAGCCTGAGCAGCAGCCAGTCTTGCAATCGGCACGCGGAAGGGTGAGCAGGAAACGTAGTCAAGACCAATCTTGTGGCAGAACTCTACGGAAGAGGGATCGCCGCCGTGCTCGCCGCAGATACCAACGTGGAGGTTGGGGTTAACGGGCTTGCCGAGTTTGAGAGCCATTTCCATAAGCTTGCCAACGCCGGTCTGATCCAGCTTCGCAAACGGATCGTTCTCGAAGATCTTGGTGTCATAGTAAGCGTTGAGGAACTTGCCTGCGTCGTCACGGCTGAAGCCGAAGGTCATCTGGGTGAGGTCGTTGGTGCCGAAGCAGAAGAAGTCAGCCTCGGTAGCAATCTCGTCAGCGGTAAGGGCGGCTCTCGGGATTTCAATCATGGTACCAACCTCATACTCGAGTTTAACGCCTGCAGCAGCGATTTCAGCGTCAGCAGTCTCAACAACTACCTTCTTAACGAACTTGAGCTCCTTGACTTCGCAAACCAGCGGAATCATGATTTCGGGCTTGACGTTCCAGTCGGGATGAGCAGCCTGAACCTCGATAGCGGCGCGGATAACAGCCTTGGTCTGCATCTTAGCAATCTCGGGATAGGTGACAGCCAGACGGCAGCCGCGGTGACCCATCATCGGGTTGAACTCGTGCAGGGAAGCGATGAGAGCCTTGATGTCCTCAACACTCTTGCCCTGAGCGTCTGCGAGCTTCTTAATGTCGTCCTCTTCGGTGGGAACGAACTCGTGAAGCGGCGGGTCAAGGAAGCGGATGGTTACGGGGCAGCCCTCGAGAGCCTCATAGAGAGCCTTAAAGTCGCCCTGCTGATAAGGCAGAATCTTGTCAAGAGCAGCTTCTCTCTCTTCAACGGTGTCTGCGCAAATCATCTCACGGAATGCGGCAATTCTGTCCTCTTCAAAGAACATATGCTCGGTACGGCAAAGACCGATACCCTCAGCGCCCAACTCTCTTGCCTTCTTCGCGTCGGCGGGAGTGTCGGCGTTGGTTCTTACCTTCAGCTTTCTGAACTTGTCAGCCCAAGCCATGATTCTGCCGAACTCGCCTGCGATTTCAGCGTCCTTGGTAGCGATAGCGCCGTCGTAGATGTTACCGGTGGAACCGTCAATGGAGAGCCAGTCGCCTTCGTGGAACTCTTTGCCCGCGAGGGTGAACTTCTTGTTTTCTTCGTCCATAGCGATGTCGCCGCAGCCGGATACACAGCAGGTACCCATACCACGCGCAACAACGGCAGCGTGAGAGGTCATACCACCGCGAACGGTGAGAATACCCTGAGAAGCCTTCATGCCGGTGATGTCCTCGGGAGAGGTCTCAAGGCGAACGAGAACAACCTTCTCGCCCTTAGCGTTCCAAGCCTCAGCGTCCTCAGCGGTGAACACAATCTTACCGCAGGCAGCGCCGGGGGAAGCGCCAAGTCCCTTGCCAATCGGGGTAGCGGCCTTGAGGGCAGCGGGATCGAACTGGGGATGGAGCAGGGTGTCGAGGTTACGGGGATCGATCATTGCGACAGCCTCTTCGGGCTTTCTCATGCCTTCGTCAACGAGGTCGCAAGCAATTTTCAGAGCCGCCTGAGCGGTTCTCTTACCATTTCTGGTCTGGAGCATATAGAGCTTGCCGTGCTCAACGGTGAACTCCATATCCTGCATATCTCTGTAGTGGTTCTCCAGGGTAGCGCAAACCTTCTTGAACTGCTCGAACGCCTCGGGGAACTTCTCAGCCATCTGAGCGATGGGCATGGGAGTACGAACGCCTGCAACAACGTCCTCGCCCTGAGCGTTGGTCAGGAACTCACCCATCAGCTTCTTCTCGCCGGTAGCGGGGTCACGGGTAAAGGCAACGCCGGTACCGCAATCGTCACCCATGTTACCGAATGCCATGGACTGTACGTTAACGGCAGTACCCCAGCTGTAGGGGATGTCGTTGTCGCGGCGGTATACGTTTGCACGGGGGTTGTCCCAAGAACGGAATACAGCCATAACCGCGCCCATCAGCTGCTCCTTCGGATCATCCGGGAAGTCAGTGCCGATTTTCGCCTTGTACTCAGCCTTGAACTGGGAAGCGAGCTCCTTGAGGTCGTCAGCGTCAAGCTCAACGTCCTGGGTAACACCCTTCTTTGCCTTCATCTGGTCAATCAGTTCTTCAAAGTACTTCTTGCCGACTTCCATAACAACGTCGGAGTACATCTGAATGAATCTTCTGTAGCAGTCCCAAGCCCAACGGGGGTTGCCGCTCATCTCAGCGATGGTGTTGACAACAGTTTCGTTAAGACCGAGGTTAAGGATTGTATCCATCATACCGGGCATAGAAGCTCTGGCGCCGGAACGAACGGAAACGAGCAGGGGGTTCTCCTTGTCACCGAACTTTTTGCCGGTGATTTCTTCCATCTTAACGATGTATTCGTTAATCTGACCCTGAATCTCGTCGTTGATCTTCTTGCCGTCCTCATAATACTGAGTACAAGCTTCTGTGGTAATTGTGAAGCCCTGGGGTACGGGAAGTCCCATGCTGGTCATTTCAGCAAGGTTAGCGCCCTTACCGCCGAGGAGTTCACGCATGTTTGCGTTACCTTCTGAGAAAAGGTAAACCCATTTTCTTGCCATAGTGGTAGTCCTCCTATAAAAAGATATTGTGGTGGCTGTGACAGGACAGACCTGTCAACATATCTAAGCCTAACAAATATTATACCAAAGTTTGCCGCAAAAGGCTACATTTTTTTGAAAATTTTTTCTTCTAAAAAACACCTCTAAATTTTATTAATATTGTATAAAACGATTAAATTCCGATAAAATGGCGATTTTTTGAAAAATGGACTTGAAATTTGTTTTTTTTATGAGATAATAGTATTGTCTGAAAAAATCTATAGGGAAATCCTATAGTGCAATCCTTTCAGCTTGAATATACGGAGGAATTTATGAGTAACTGCGCGATTATCCTCGCCGGCGGCGAGGGCAAGCGAATGAAGTCCGACAAGCCAAAGCCCATGTCTTTAGTGCTTGGCAAGCCTATGCTGCAGTGGGTGCTTTCCGCGCTCCGTCAGGCGGGCGTTAACGACATTTGCGTCGTCAAGGGCTACCACAAGGAATATATCGAAGAATATCTCGAAACGCTCGACTTTCCGGTCGAGAGCGTTTATCAAAAGGAGCGCCTCGGAACCGGTCATGCCGTGATGATGGCAAAGGATTTTCTCACGCGTCACAGCGGCAATGTTGTGATTCTCAACGGCGACGCGCCCTTTATGACCGCGCAGACCATTGAGAATTCCCTGAAGCAGCACACCTCCACCGGCTGCGCCGCCACCGTGATTTCGGCGGATTTGGACGACGCGACCGGCTACGGCAGAATTGTCCGCGACGAAAACGGCAACCTCAAGGCGATTGTCGAGCACAAGGACGCGGACGAAGAAACCCGCAAAATCACCGAGGTCAATTCGGGCGGCTACTGGTTTGACTGTCAGCTTTTGCTCAGCGTGCTGGACAAAATCAAGTCCGACAATGCGGCGGGCGAGTATTATCTTCCCGACGCGATCAAGCTTTTGCTCAACGAGGGCAAAACCGTCGGCGCCTACACCGCCGAATGCAGCGACGCGGTGCTCGGCGCAAACGACCCCGAACAGCTCGAGGAGCTGAACCAAATCGCCACCGCCAAGGGCTACACTTGTGAATAATTCGGAATTCGGAATGCGGAATTCGGAATTTCTGTAATCAACAGGATTAGAAAAGGAGAGCTAAAATGAATTTTCACGGAAAAGACATCAAAATCTTCTCAGGCAACTCTAACGTAGACGTTGCGCAGGGAATCGTGGGTTGTCTGGGCTTGCCGCTGGGCAAGAGCGACTGCACCCATTTCTCTGACGGTGAAATCGCCGTTTCGCTGCACGAATCCGTGCGCGGCAGCGATTGCTTTATCGTTCAGTCCACCTGCACCCCCGTCAACGACAATCTGATGGAAATGCTGATTATGATTGACGCGATGAAGAGAGCTTCCGCGGCGAGAATCACCGCCGTTATGCCCTACTTCGGCTATGCGCGTCAGGACAGAAAAGCAAAGGCGAGAGATCCGATTTCGGCAAAGCTCTGCGCGGACATCATCACCACCGCGGGCGCTGACCGCGTTCTGACAATGGATTTGCACGCCAGCCAGATTCAGGGCTTCTTCAATATCCCTGTTGACCATCTTCACGGCGCGGGTATTCTCGCTAACCACATGAAGGAGAAAATCGGCGGCAACTTTGACGACTTTATCGTTGTTTCCCCCGACCTCGGCTCCGTTACCCGCTCCAGAAACTTTGCGGCGAAAATCGGCACCGGTCTTGCCATTATCGACAAGCGCCGTCCCAAGCCCAACGTATGCGAGGTCATGAATATCATCGGTGACGCAAAGGGCAAGAAGGTTATCCTTGTTGACGACATGATTGACACCGCCGGCACCCTCTGCAACGCGGCAAACGCGATTGTGGAAAAGGGCGGCGCAACCGAGGTTTATGCCTGCGCGACCCATGCGGTACTGTCGGGTCCCGCTGTTGAGAGAATCAAAAACAGCGCCATCAAAGAGGTTATCCTGCTCGACACCATTCCCGTTCCCGAGGACAAGATGATTGACAAGTTCACCGTTCTCCCCACCGCGCCCATCTTTGCGGAAGCGATTGCGAGAATCTACAACGACAAGCCGTTCACCGCAGCCTTTAGCTAACCCGTTGCCACGGCGCGTCAGAGTATTCTGTTTAACTGCGTTTCTACATACAATTGAACAACCAAAACAGGCGGACTTTTTAAAAGTCCGCCTTTCGGGCATTGGTGAGTGGTAAGTGAGTTATAAGTGATAAGTTAAAACACAGAATACATTATATCAAAAAACCAAACAACACAAGGAGCAAGCATGTTCGGAAATAAAAAATTCGGCGGCGCTGTGGAATATTTGATTGTCGGCTTGGGGAATCCCGACCGCAAATATGAAAACACGCGCCACAACTGCGGCTGGCTGGCGGTGGATTATCTCGCTGACAGGCTCGGCTGCAAGGTCAACAAAATCAAATACAAAAGCTTTGTGGGCGAGTGCACCATCGGCGGCAAGCGCGCCCTGCTGATGAAGCCCACCACCTACATGAACAACAGCGGTCAGGCGGTGGTGGAGGCGATGAACTTCTACAAAATCAAGCCCGAAAACGTGATTGTCATTTTCGACGACGTTTCGCTTGACGTGGGCAAAATGCGGATTCGTCAAAAGGGCAGCGACGGCGGTCAAAAGGGTATGCGCAGCATTATCTATCTCAGCGGCAGCGACGCTTTTCCGCGCATTAAAATCGGAATCGGCGCCAAGCCCAACCCCAACTGGGATTTAGCCGACTGGGTGCTCTCAAAATTCACCGACGACGAGCGCAAAATCCTTGAAACCATGTTCAGCAACGCCTACGAAGCCGTGCAGCTTATGTTAGACGGCAAAATCGACCGCGCCATGAACCTGTTTAATTAATGAATAATGAATGATGAATAATGAATAGTGAAGGGCGGGCGCTGCCCGCACCCGATTTGTAATGCTGCGGTGAGTAAACTGCACACGGCATTATAAATTCGGAGCGCAGCGACCCTTCACTATTAATTATAAATTTTTAATTATTAATTGTAATTCTACTTTCAACTAAAACGAGGATTTGAATGAACAAAACCAACTTTCTCCCTGAGGTGCTGGGGCGCAACGCGGCGTTTCAAAACCTGCTGCGCAGTACCAAAACGGGAAAATCGCTTTGCGTGTCGGGCTTGTTCCCGGTGGCAAAGGCAAATATCATCAACGCGCTGTGCCGCGCGAAAAAGAAATCCGCTCTGGTGATTGCCTCCGACGAGCGTGAGGCACAAACCCTGTGCAACGACTTATGCTGCATGGGGCTTTCCGCGTTGGTCTACCCGGTGCGCGACTACAACTTTTTGGGCGAAATCAGCAGCCGCTCGCATGAATATGAGCACCAAAGGCTCAAGGCGCTGCTGAAAATCGCGGAAAAGGACTGCGACGTGGTGATTGCCTGTGTGGACGCGGCGTGTCAGCTTACGGTGCCGCAAAAGGTGCTCGCGCAGAGCGTGATCACCTTTGAAGAGGGCAGCGAGCTGCCGCCCGAAAAGGCGCTGCGCGCGCTGACGCTGCTCGGCTACGAGCGCTTTGACGCGGTGGACGGCACCGGTCAGTTTTCCATGCGCGGCGGTATTCTCGACTTCTTCATGCCCGACAGTGACTACCCTGTCCGCGCGGAGTTTTGGGGCGACGAAATCTGCGATTTAAGCTATTTTGATTTGGAAACCCAGCGTCGCTTTAAAAAGGCGGGAAAAATCCGCCTGACGCCCTCTACCGAGATTATCATTGAGGACAAAACCGCTCTTGCAGATGTGATTACGCGCAAGGCGGGACTTTTGCGCGGCAAAACGGCGGTAAAGGCGCGCGAGCGGCTCTACAGCGAAGCCGAGCTGATTCGCACCGGCGCAACGGTTGCCAACGCCGACAAATTCATCAATCAGATTTATGAAAAACCGGAGTGCCTGCTCGACTACATTCCGCGCGACAGCCTGCTGTTTGTCTCGGAATTCAGCAACGTCCGCGAGCGCGGCAGGGCAATGGATTTTCAGAGCAGCGAGCAGCTGAAGCAGGGCTTTGCCGACGGCGTTCTCGCGCGCGGCTTCGACCGCTTTTCGCTGACCTTCAACGAGTGTCTTGACTTTTTTGAGGCGCACGGCGTCACCCTGCTCGAAAGCTTTGTCCACGGCAGTATTCCGTTCAAGCTGGCGGACATCATCAGCTTTTCCGCCAAGCAGCTCAGCCAGTGGAACGGCTCCTACAAGCAGCTGCAAGAGGATTTGCAGGGCTTGTTTAGCCCAACCGTTAGCGGCGTGGTGCTCGCGGGCACCGATAAGGCGGCGAAGAATTTAGTTGAAAATCTGAAAAACGACGGCTTTGCCGCCGAATATACCGCCGAACTGCCAAAGGCGGAGCGCGGCAGGCTTTTTGTCATGAGCGGCGCGCTGAGCGCCGGCTTTGAACTGCCCGCTGAAAAATTCTTCCTGATTTCCTACGGTCAGGCGGCGTACCGCCCCGAAAAAAAGCGGACAAGGCGCAAAAAGGAAGGGCAGGAAATCTACAGCCTGTCCGAGCTTGCGGCGGGCGATTACGTGGTACACAGCGTACACGGAATCGGCGTGTTCAGCGGCGTGCGCAAAATCGAAACGCACGGCGTCGTCAAGGACTACATCAAAATCGACTATGCCAAGGGCGACGTGCTTTATGTGCCCGTCACCCAGCTTGACATGGTGGCAAAGTACATCGGCGGTCAGGAGAATTCCCGCGTCAAGGTCAGCCGCCTCGGTTCGGGCGACTGGGCAAAGGCGAAGGCAAGGGTCAAAACCTCTGTCAAGGACATTGCCAAGGAACTGATTGCGCTCTATTCCGCGCGTATGCAGGCAAAAGGCTACGCGTTTTCGGGCGACAACGAATGGCAGCGCGATTTTGAGGCAAAATTTGAATATGAGGAAACGCCCGACCAACTCAACTGTGCCGCCGAAATCAAGCGCGACATGGAGCGCACCGCGCCCATGGACAGACTGCTCTGCGGCGACGTTGGCTTCGGCAAAACCGAGGTCGCGCTCCGCGCGGCGTTCAAGTGCGTGTCCGACAGCAAGCAGTGCGCCTTGCTCTGCCCGACAACGATTCTCGCGTGGCAGCATTACCAGACCGTCACCAAGCGCTTTGAGGGCTACCCGATTCGCGTGGAGCTGCTCTCGCGCTTCCGCACCGCCAAGCAGCAAAAGGAAATTCTCGAAAAATTGAAGCGCGGCGAGCTGGATATGGTCGTCGGTACCCACCGTTTGGTGCAAAAGGACGTGCAGTTCCGCGATTTGGGACTTGCGATTATCGACGAGGAGCAGCGCTTCGGCGTGCAGCAAAAGGAGCGTTTCAAGGAACTTGTCAAAAATGTTGACGTGCTCACCCTCTCCGCGACGCCGATTCCGCGAACGCTTAACATGGCAATGAGCGGCTTGCGCGACATGAGCGTAATTGAGGAAGCGCCGCTGAACCGTCAGCCGGTGCAGACCTATGTGCTCGAGCACGACGACGCGGTGATTCACGAGGCGATCCGGCGTGAACTGCGCCGCGGCGGACAGGTTTTTTATCTGCATAATAATGTGGAAACCATCAGCGGCGTGGCAAACAGTATTCTCGAAGCGATTCCCGAGGCGCGTATTGCCATCGGTCACGGCAAAATGAAGGAGCAGGAGCTCAGCGAGGTTTGGCGGCAAATGCTCGCGCAGGAGGTTGACGTGCTGGTGTGCACGACGATTATCGAAACCGGCGTGGATTTGCCCAACGCCAACACCCTGATTATCGAAAACGCCGACCGCATGGGACTCTCGCAGCTTCATCAGCTTCGCGGCAGAGTCGGACGGAGCGCCCGCCGCGCCTATGCCTACTTCACCTTCCGCAAAAACAAGGTGCTCACCGAAATTCAGCAAAAGCGACTGGCGGCAATCCGCGAATTCACCGAATTCGGCAGCGGCTTCAAAATCGCCATGCGCGATTTGGAGCTGCGCGGCGCGGGAAACATCATGGGCGCGCAGCAGCACGGTCACATGGACAGCGTGGGCTACGACATGTATCTCAAGCTGCTCGGCGAAGCCGTCAGCGAGGAGCGCGGCGAGCAGCCCAAGGGCAGCGACCTCGACTGCCTGATTGACATTTCCGTTGACGCGCACATTCCCGAAAGCTATATCGAAAGCCTCACCCTGCGGCTCGACGTCTACCGCCGCATTGCGGACATCCGCAGCAAGGAGGACAGCGAGGACGTCAAGGATGAACTGTGGGACCGCTTCGGCAAAATCCCGCCGTCGGTCAACGGCTTGATTGACATTGCGCTGATTCGAAACAAGGCGCACGCAATGGGCGTGTACGAGATTCGCCAGACCGACAATGAGATTCTGCTCTTTGTCAAGGAACTGAAATCTCCCGCTGTGGCGGATTTGCTGATTGCGCTGAACGGCAAAGCCAAGCTCAATGCCGGCGCAAAACCGTTTTTGTCCGTGAAATGTGACAGCGGTGTGAAATCTATCCCCACCTTAAAGAAAATTTTCAAAATTTAGGTCGTTTAAAGAATAATTTTTTTCATAAAATATAGACATTCCCGCAAAAAGCGTGTATAATTGTAAAGTACGCACCCATGTCTATTGGGCAAAAATTGAAAATAAGGATGGTATAAAGTATGAAACCCACAGTAAAAATCGTTTCTCTGCTGCTTGCGGTCATGATGCTGTTCACAGCAATTATGTCGGGCTGCAGCATTAGCAAGGAATGGTCTTACAAAACAAGCGACAAGGAGCTTGCAATCGGCGTCTACATTTACGCGCTTTACAACGCCTACAGCCGCGCACAGTCCTATGCCGAAAAGCTGGACGATTATGATTCCACCAAGGACACTTGGCTGGACAAGGAAATCACCGACGACGACGGCAACACCGAGGTCGCCAGCAAGTGGATCAAGGATCAGGCACAGCTGATTTGTCTGGAAATCCTCGCGGTTGAGCAGGAGCTCAAACGCCTGAACGCCACCGCCGACGAGGCGATGGTTACAAATCTCGACAGCGCCGCCGATTCCAACTGGAACTTCGGCACCACCTACACCCAGTATATCGGCTATGTGCAGCCGCTCAAAACCACTCTGGAGCCCTACGGCATTTCCTACGACAGCTTCAAGCTGGTCACCTCCACCTTCGTGGCAAACGAGGACAAGCTGTTTGAGGCGCTCTATCTTGAAGGCGGCGAGCAGGAAGTCAGCAAGGACGAAATCAAGAAGTACTTTGACGAAAACTACGTCAGATACAGCTATCTGCCCGTGCAGCTCTACACCTCCACCACCGACGAGGCGGGCACTAGCAGCAACGTGGCAATGTCCGACGCGGACGTGAAGAAAATCACCGACGAGTTTGAGGGCTATGCAAAGCAGGTGAACGCCGCTTCCAACGCTTCGGAAACCTCCTCCAAGCTGCTCAGCGAATACCTCACCGCCAACGGTCAGGACGAAAGCTCCATTGTTACCAACACCGCCAAGAAGGACGAAACCAACGCGGGCGAGGAGCTTGAAAAGGCGATTAACGACCTCGGTGAAGGCAAGGCGACGACCCTGAAGGTGGGCGAGGGCGAAAACGCGACGCTCTACTATGTTTTCCGCTACACCCAGAAGGAAGCCGAGGACGATTATCTCAACGACACCAACAAAACCGCTATCGTCTCCAAGATGAAGGAAAAGGACTTCACCGCTTATATGAAGGAACTTGCGGACAAGCTGGATTATCAAAAGAACGGCGCGGTTGACGGCTACGACCCGAAGATGTTCTTTGTGGCGAAGGAGCCCGAAACAACCGCCGCGACAACTGAATCTTAAATAAAACGCGAAGTCCCCTTGAAAGGAAGGTGCTTTTATGAACAGACATTCAAGGTTTCTCACAGCGATTTTATCCGTAATGTTAATTGCCGCAGCGTGCACCGTCACAGCGCACGCCGAGGACATGCCGCCGAGTTATGTTGAACCGAGTTATGTTGAGCCAAGCTATGTTGAGCCCGGTCAGGGCGAGCAGAGCCGGGAGGAGCCGGGTCAGGGCGAGCAGAGCCAGGATGAGCCCAGCTACAACGAACCCAGCTATAACGAGCCCAGCTACAACGAGCCGAGTTACAATGAGCCCAGCTATAATGAGCCCAGCTACAATGAGCCCGTCTACGACGGCGACAACGGCAATAATAACAACAATAACAATAACAATAACAACACTGTTTACTACGACGAAAACGGCAACGCCTATTCCAATTCCGAGGAGGTGTATGTCGGCAGCAACCAGACCTACACGCCGCCGGCAAGCACCGCACCGTCCGCACCGCTGTTTGACACATCAAAAACCAAGGTGGACGAAAACACCCTGAACGCGAACGACTGGAAAGACATCAAGGCGAAGCTGAGCGGCTCCACCGCCAAGGCGAGCGATTCGGACGGCATCGGCGACTTTGCCTTTATCCAGAACAACAACAGCACCGGCGACAACGGTCATCTGATTTTTATTCTGGGGATTGCGCTGATTGCGCTGAGTCTCGCGGGCTTCATTTATCTGATTGTGTCCGCTGTCCGCAGACGAAAGCAAACCGCTCTTGCCCACGCGGGCAAGGCTGCGGCAAGCAGCAGCAACGGAAACCGCTACCGCGCCAACGACGACTATGCCGACGACTACGGCGACGATTCCAAGCCGTCCAAAAAGCCGAAGAACAGCAGACGGTATAAGTAAGTGGTTAGTGGTAAGTTTTGAGTGGTAAGTGAGTTATAATTAATAAGTTGTAAAAAAGGATCGGTTCTTCGGAGCTGATCTTTTTTATATGTAGGGGCGAGCTCGCCCGCAGATAGGGAACCATTTGTTTCCGTGGAAATAACGGTATGATAGGAACACGCGGCTCGGGCGAACACATGGGTTCGCCCCTACGTTTTTGTCACAACCAATTACTATCCTTTTCCGTGTAGGGGCGCACCCGCGTGTGCGCCCGTGATAGGAAACTAAGGTTTCCTGTGAAAAATCGGTATGATAGGACAGCACGTCCATATAACAAAAACAGCAGTCAGGAAACCAAACATTTCCTGACTGCTTTTCTTATAACTTATAACTTATAACTCGCCACTAACCACTAACCACTAACCACTCAATACACATACACCGGCGTGCCGTAATCGGTGTGCTCGTAAATGATTTTGACCTTTTCATACGGCGTGTTGACGCAGCCGTGGGAGCCGT
>CAMVLW010000026.1 GCA_947168445.1 uncultured Clostridia bacterium | reverse complement strand
TCGTAAATGATTTTGACCTTTTCATACGGCGTGTTGACGCAGCCGTGGGAGCCGTTGCCTTCATAGATGTCGCCGCCGAAGCTGGAGCGCCAGCTTGCGTCATGGATTCCGTAGCCGCCGTAGAAGCCCATCCAATAGCTGACGAAGGACGAATAGCCCTCGCCGGTCAGGGTGGTGTCCTGTGCGCGGCTTTCAATGGAATAGGTTCCGGTGGGCGTGTCGGCGCTGTCCTTGTTGCCGGTAACAACGTCGGTGTCAACCACCAGCTTGCCGTTTTCATAGAACCACATGTGCTGCTGGGCAACGCTGACCTCAATATAGGTTCCCTTGCCCTGAATACTGCTCTTGGGCGCGCTTTGGGTCTTTTCCTCTGCCGCCTCAATCTTGCAGGTTGACCATGTTCCGTTAACCACCTTGTCGCCTGTTTTGCGGAAGGGCTGCACACGGAAGTAATACATCGTGCCGGCTTTAAGCTTGTCGGTGGAATAGCTGAGTTCGTCGGTGGAGCCGAGCAGCTTAAAGCCGCTCTTTTCGTCGGTGGACATATAGATGTTGTAGCCTGTCGCCAGCTTTTTCTCGCTCCAATACAGGGTAATGCGGGTGTTGGCGCTGCGGGCAACCAAGTTTGCCGGGGCGCTCAGTCCGCTGATTAAGTCGATTGTCTTGCCCTTGGCGCAGTATTGCAGGGTGTCAATCGTGCGGTAGGGGCGGATTTTGTAGCTGTAAAGCTCGCCTTCCTTGACGTCCTTGTCCTCGTATTCCATCTTGCCGCCGCTTTGAATGGTGGTGCAGAGCACATATTCGTTCTTTGTGGACTTGTCGGCGCGGTACACCTCATAGGCGGTCGCCTTGGGAACCTCGTTCCAGCTGATTTTCAGCACCTCTGAGGAGCGCTGGCTGTCAAGCTGCGACACGTCGCCTGCCTGCGTCGCGGTCTGAAAGGTCGTCGCGGGACTTTCATAAACCACGCCGTCCGCCGATTTGTAGGCGGAAATGCGGAACCCGTATGCCGTGGTGTCCTTCAAATTAAGAATGTCGGCGGTGGGCGTTTTCACATCCGCAATCAGGTTGAAATCGTCCGACGCGTCCTTGTCGCAGATATACACCTTGTAGCCGTCCGCGTTTTTGTTTTCGTCCCAGCGCAAGACAATGCGGTTTGCCTCCTCGCTGACCTTCACGATGTTCTCCACGCTGGTGAGCATGAAGGAACGCGGCGAGGTGTTTTGATTCGCGGTTTGCGCCGCCTTAGGCTGCACCGCCGCCTGCTTTGCGGCGGGAACGGCTTTCCGGGCAGCGAAGCCTGCAACAAAAACCGTCGAAATCACCACGGCGGCTGCGAGAAGAATTGCAAGCGCAATCCGGCTCTTTTTCATATAAATAACCCCTTTGAAGATAATTGTAGAACCCTTTAACTTATCAATTATAACCGATTTGGGCGGGTTTTGTCAATTGCCAATGCGGAGAAAATCACGTTGCCGGGTCAACAAACACCGTCTTGTTGTTCACATAAATCACCATTCCGGGCTTTGCGCCGGCGGGCTTGCTGACGAATTTGGCAAGCGTGTAGTCCACAGGCACATTGGTGCTCTCTCTTGCCTTGCTGTGATAGGCGGCAAGGCGTGCGGCTTCCAAAATCGCGGTGTCGCTCACCCGTCTGCCCTCGGCACAGATAATCACATGCGAACCGTGAATGTCCTTGGTGTGCAGCCAAATGTCGGTTTTGGCGGCGGTTTTGAGGGTCAGCTTGTCGTTTTGGCGGTTGTTTCTGCCCACCAAAATGCGGAATCCGTCAGACGACTGAAATTCCTTCGGCGGCAGCTGCGCCTGCTTGGGTTGCTTGCCCTTTGGACGGCGCAAATAGCCTTGCTCGGTCAGTTCCTCGCGGATTTGGCTCAGCTCGCGCTCGGTCTCGGCACGGTTCACACTGTCCGCGACCGACTCTAAATACGCGAGTTCCGCCTTGCCCTTTTCAATCTGCTCCGCAAGCACGGTTTCGGCGGTCTTTGCCTTTTGATAATCCTTATAAAATTTCTGCGCGTTGGCGGCGGGAGAAATCGCGGGATTCAGCTTTATCGTCACCGTGCCGCCGTTTTCGTCATAAAAATTCTCGACCTCAACGCTCGACGCGCCGCGTGAAATGCGGTAGAGATTCGCGTGCAGCAAATCGCCGTAAATGCGCAGCTGTTCGCGGTTTTGGCATTGCGATAGCTCGGTGGTTTGCTTGTTGATTTTGCGGGCGGCGCGGTCGGTCAGGTTTGTCAGCAGCTTTTGCAGGCTGTGACTCTTGACGCGCATGCGCTCGCGGGCGTCGCGCTCCTCATAGAATTCGTCCACCGTTGCCGAAAAGCCGCCCGTTGTCTTGACGGCTGCGCAGCTGCCGTATTGTTCAATCGGCATAAACGAAAAATCCATCGGCTTGCCGTCCTCGCGGTAGACAATGCACGGCGTTTTGCCGCAGCCTTCGGCTGTTTCCCTGAATTCCGCAAGCACGCGCAGCAGCTTTTCGAACAATAAACCTTCTATCCGGTTGGTCGCGCCTTCCGTCACGCGGAATTCCAGTTCTCGCGCAACGATAGGCGAAATGCCCTGAATCACACTGAGCAGCGCCTTTGACAGCGGTATTTCGGCGGGCAAATTCCGCGCCGCGTCAGCGATTTCCTCCGGGGTGTGCTCCAAAATATTCAGCTTATCCTGCGCCTCTGGCAGTTCGTAGCGAATGTTCGGCAGCACAAAGCGGCGGCTGCTGACGGTCAAATCCACGCGCTTCATCGCGTCGATAATCACGCCTGTGTCGCGGTTGAGGACAATCAGGTTGCTATACATGCCCATGATTTCGCAGACAATGCTCAGTCCTTCGAGGTCGCCCAGTTCGTTGACGCACTCAAAGTCGAGAAAGAGCACGCGGTCACAGCCAAGCTGCCGCACGCCCACCAGCTTTCCGCCGCCCAGCCGCTTGCGCAGCAGCATACAGAACATCGGCGGCTGTGCGGGATTTTCGGGCGTTGTCGCGCAAAAATTCACGCGCGGCGAATTTGCCCGCGACGAAAGCAGCAGCTTTTTGACTTTATAAGAAACCGCTTCGTTGTGACGCGCCGCTGCACCGTCAGTTGGCGTGATTTCCGGCTCGTTCAAAGGCGCACCGGGTACAGCGCGGCGCTGCCCAAATGTGCGCAGCACCAAAACAAGCTCGTCGCGGTTGGGCTGATAAATCTGATTCACCCGCGCGCCGAGCGCTTCTTCTTCAATTTCCTTTTTAATATGCCGTAAAAAAATTCCGTCTAAAGCCATAGTTTTTAGAGTTGAGAGTTGAATGTTTGAGTGGTTAGTGGTTAGTGGTTAGTGAGTTATAACTTATAACTTATAACTTATAACTTATAACTCATAACTCACTTACCACTTACTTGTGATATTTTCCGTTGGTTGAAATTTCGAATGAGCGGTAGATTTGCTCGCTTAAAATGACCCTTGCCAGCTGATGGGGAAAGGTCATGCGGCTCATGGAAAGGCGCATGTCGGCGCGGTTTTTTACTTCTTGGCTCAGTCCGTAGCTGCCGCCGATGATGAAGTCCACCGTGCTTTTGCCCACCACCGCCACATTGTTGAGGGTCTGCGCAAGCTCTTCGCTCGAAAGCAGCTTGCCTTCAATGCACATGGCGGCGACGTAATCGGAAGGGCTGATTTTCTGCAAAATCCGCTTTCCCTCGGCGTTAATTACCTCGTCGATCTGCGCGGCGTTGGGCGTGTTGCTCTTAACGCGCTCCTCCGCAAGTTCAATAATGCTGAATTTGCAGAACGCGCCGAGCCGCTTGGCATATTCGCCAATGGCGTCCGTAAAATATTTTTCCTTGATTTTTCCGATACAGATAATGTTGATTCGCAGCATTAAAAAATCACGCTCTTTTTGGTCGATTCCGCCGGCGCAATGTCGAGGGTGTAGTCGTTGTTGAATTTCATGCCCGCGCGTTCCAGCTCGCACACCGAGGTGCGCAGCGCAATGCCGGGCGTGTTGTTCTGTTCGCTGAGGTGCCCCAGCATCAGCCGCAGCGTGCCGCCTTTGACAAGCTCCACCAGCTCGGCGGCGCAGGCTTCGTTGGATAGGTGTCCTCTGTCGGAGAGAATCCGCTTTTTGAGAATATAGGGATAGGGACCCGTTTTGAGCATTTCAATGTCGTGGTTGGATTCCAGCACCACAAAGTCGCTCTTGGCGGCTGCCTTTCGCACGCCGTCGGTCATAATTCCCATGTCGGTTGCAATCAGCGCGGATTTTCCGTCGGGTGCCGTCACGCGGTAGCAGCAGCTTTCCGCCGCGTCGTGAGGGGTGTCAATGCGCTCCACCAGCATATCTCCGAACACAATCTCGTTTTCAATCACGGCAACCGGGGTTTGCGGGTCAAGCTTGGCGCTGTTTTGCAGCGCGTAAAGCGTTCCCTCGCTGGCGAACACCGGCAGGCGGTACTTTTTGGCGAACACGCGCAGCCCGGAGCAGTGGTCGCTGTGCTCGTGCGTGATAAAAACCGCCTTGACCGCGCGAATGTCCACGCCGTTTGCGTCAAGCGCCAATTCAAGCTGCTTGCAGTTTTTGCCCGCGTCAATCAGCACGCCCTGCGTGCCGGAGCCGATATAATAGCTGTTGCCCTTGCTGCCGCTGAACAGCGGCACTGCCTTTGCCACATTCACCATTCCCTTTTTGTCATCTTCGTACAGTATAGCAAATTTGAAGCGCATTTGCAAGTGCAGGCGGCGGTCATATCAACGGCTGGTCAAATTCATACAGCGCTTCGTTAATCTGAAAGCGGTCATAGTTGCCGTGCAAAATAAAATATTCCACAATCACGTCCGCCTTGCTGCTGTGCGAGAGCGCATAGCCCGCCTTCATCAGCAGCTCGCGGGCTTCGGAAAGGCTCAGTTCCAGCGCAACCGCAAAGGCAAGCGCGGTCTGCTTTGACGGACGGTAGCTTTGCTGACTGCGGATTTTGGAGAACAGCTTGCGGTCAATCCCCGCCTTTTTGTAGCACTGCGCGTCCGACATGCCTTTTTCGTCGATTTTGCGCAGGAGCATTTCGGAAAAACCCTCGTCAAGCTGTTCCAGCGCTTCCGTCAGGCTGCGCGGAGCGGCGGCTGCCTGAAACGGCACAGCCGCGTTTTTGTGCAGTCCGCGCGCGGCGGACGGCTTCGGCACAGGCATTGCCGCGTCACAGCAGGCTTCCTCCCGGGGCGTTTCCTCGGGGAAAAAGCGGTCGATATAGCGTTTGAGATCCAGCAGCGTTTCGGCGCTGAGGTTTTTGTGTTTTTGAAAGAACATGCCGTTCACCTCACCTTACCCCAAGTATAGCACATGCGCGCGCAAATCTCAATAAAAACAAGATGACGGCAAGGCAAAAAACCGGCGCAGTCCGCAAGAACCGCGCCGGGAAAGAAGGAATTTCGGTTTTATGCTTTGTCAGCCTGCGGCAAACAAAATAATTACATCTAAATCCGGCGGCGACAGCTGCAAAATCCTTTTGCGCAGCAGCGCCTTTTCGCCGTCGGGAAAGGGGTTGTGAATCGTGATGTTCACCCGCTCCCTTGCCGGGGTTTCAATCACGCTGACGTTCGGGATCCCGCAGTAACGAATCATCTGCCGGAAGCCCTCCAAGGTGGGCGCTTCGTTCTTTTCGGCATTGAGCAGCCGTTCGCGGCGCTCCTCGGTTGTCAGCGCCGTCTGTTCGCGGTCAATAAACCGCTCGCGCTCGCGCAAGCCGTAGTCCTCGGCGGTCACAACAAAGCCTTCGCGTTCCAGCTCCGTCAGCTTGTCAAACAGCGGGTCAAGCCCGCAGGCATACGCCTTCAGTTCGCTGTCCGTCACGCCGCCGCCGGGAAAGGCGTATAATCCAAGCGGCTGCAGCTTGCTTTTCATGGATTCATAGCTTGTCATCAGTTCACCTCAATGTAAACGTCGCCCGGCACAAAGAACGCCGAGCCGGGAACCGTGACGTCAGTCATGCTCTGGCTGAACGTGTAGGTTTCCACACAGCCGGTGTCGAGCAGATATTTGCCGAGCAAAGCGGTGTAAAGCTTGCCGCCGATGGGAATACTTTCCAGATAGGCGGCAAAGGCGTCGGTGCACATGGTCTTGACCTCGTCCTCGTTGTAGCCCGGACGGGCAACCACCGAAACGTCCATATCGTGGGACTGACCATAAGCCCTTTCCACATATACCCTGACGTTGAGCGCCTTTGCCGCGTCAATCACGCTCTGCACCTCGGTGATTTTGCTGTCGGGCAGCACCTCCGCGGTGCCGCGGACATACACGCCTACCGTGCCCGTGCCGCGCGCCTGCGCCACCACGCCCGCCTTGACAATGCCCTCAACCGAGGTGGCAAGCGCAATGTAATACGCCGCGTTCATGCCGTTGGGCTGGTTGAAATAGCTGTCGCGCAGCCTGCCGCGGAGCAATTCGTCGCTCTCGGTGTTTCTGCCGCCCGTGAACGGGTGCGTGTTGGTAACGGAGTCCAGTCCCGACGGCATACTGACGGGAAGTACCGCCGTGTTCGCGCCGATATTTCCGCGAAAGCCCGCCGTTTCCGCCTCTGCGGGAACCGTCACCGAAAACGTCGCCGGAGGCAGCTCGCTGTCCTCGGTGGTATAGACCCTGACAGGGCTTTCGGTGTCGGTGGACACCACGGTGCCGCGCGGAATGGCGACGGCGGTTGTCCTGACCTCCGCCACGCGAAAGGTCAGGGTGCCGCTTGCTTTTTCCGCTTCCCTGCGCCGCAGCCCGCGCTGCTCGGCGAGCTTGTCCAAATATTCGCCGCTTGCCGTGGACGGAAACAGCTGCCGCTGCAGCCATTCGAGGCTTGTCTGCATGTTGTAAATTTCGCCCGCCAGCACCCGCAGGCGAATCGCGATGTCGCTTGCGTCGTCGCACGCGCCGCCGCGCTCCTCCATGTATTTTGCTTTCATTCTCTGATAGATTTCATCATACGCTTCGATTTGCGCACACCTCCACTTCTCGTGTTTCTCCTTCGGCGGTCAGGGTGACAAACGCCGCGCTTTCTTCCAAACGCACCGATTCCACCACGGTGTCCTCAAAGCCGGCAAGCGCTTCACTGAACACCAGCGCCAGCCGTTCGCTGTCGTCCGGCGCGCAGGGCAGCGTGCCCAGTTCGCGGTCATAGACAAAGCTGCCCTTGGGTGCCGTCATGCAGATAACCGCCCGCTGAAACGCCGCGTCTGTGCCGCTGAGCATCACCGGGCTGCCGCCCGAATCCGCCGCAACATCTCCGTTTTGAATTTTCGCGTCAATCATGTCAGACCTCCCTGCCGTTAATCAGCACCTTGCCGTTGTTTTTGAGAACAACGGAAGCGCCGCCCTTTGAAAAGAGCATCAGTTCGCCCGGCTCCAGGTCTGTGGCTTGGGAAATAACGCCCAAGCCGACCTCGCCGCCGTCAAGCGGCAGCACCACCGCCTGCTCTCCGGCGGGCGGCACGCTCACCAGTCCGTAAGGAAAGCACAGCTCCAGCTGCTTGTGCTCGCCCGAAGCCGAAACCGCCGTGCCGTTTGCCTCACCCACGCTCAACTCGCCGCGCACTGCCCGCGGCGCGGTGTGGGAGTTATTGGTAATATAATTCATCAGCCACATCATCATTCTCCTTTTAAGGTAATCACGCTGCGCTCGCCCTTGCTGCCGGCGGTGTATCTGACCTTTGACACCGCCAAGCTGCCGCGGATGCCGAGCACGCTGTCGCGCACCTCGGCGCTTTTGCCGAGCAGCGAAATCCCGCACCCCGGACATTCCAGGGTCAGGGCGTAGCTGTCGCGGTTGCTGTTGCGCAAAATGCGGTAAGCGGCGGCGAGCGCAGTGCTGTTCTTTGCCGCGTTAATGTAGCGCACACGCGGCTCCCGCACCGCGGGATTGGGGTTGCCGATGCGTGAGCGGTAGCCGTTAAGACGGTCAACCTTGACCCGTACCTCGGAAATCAAACGGTGACGGCGGCTGCTCTCTTTAAGAGAATAGTAGGCAACGCCTTCGCCGCCGTCGGAAAAAACCACGTTTCCTTTGGCGGAATAGCCCTGCAAATACGCTGTTCCGTCGCCCGCGATGCGCGGCTCGCTGCCGTAGCGCCCGCGGCAAAAGCGCTGCAAAACCTGCCAGTGCGTTTCGCCCTTTTCGATTTGCAGACGGTCATAGTAGGGAACGCTGTCGTCCTCGGCGGGCGTCACACCGAAGGGCAACAGGTGCCGCTTGGCGATTAGCGCCACGTTGGGACTGTTATATACCAGCGGCTCGGCTTCGTTGTCGAGCAGTCCCGCCGCCGGGCTGCGGGCGGAAATCCGCAAAATCACGCCCGTCTTTTCCTTGATGACGGCAAGCTCGTCCGGCTTTCCGCAAAACAGCAGCCTGCCGTTTTCATACACCCTGAGTTCCTCGGTGTGGTCGCGCAGTTCTCCGTCAAAAGGACAGGTTACGGTCAGGCTGTCGGCGGGCACGTCCATGTCGCAGTCCCAAACCGCCGTCAGCACCGGGTCAAGCGCCGCCTTTGTGCCGTCGTCTTTTACAATCACAAAACTCAGCACAGCGCCACCTCTTTTCCGTCAAGCGGCTCGTCGGGGCGCTTGATTTGGGGATTCAGCGCCACCAGCGCGTCAATGCCCACGCCGTAACGGTAGGAAATCTCCCACAGCGTATCGCCCGGCTGCGCGGTGCAGACGGTGCGCTTGTCCTGCTTTTCGCGCTCCATGACCTCGCGGAACAAAAAGCCGTAGGTCAGCACGTCGGATTTGGGCATACCTTTGAGCGTCAGGCGCTCAAACACCGCGTAAACCGTGCCCAGCTTGGGAATCGCCAGCACGCCGCTGCCGCCGCTCTTGAACAACTTAAGCAGCCGCCGGAACTGCCGCGTACAGTCCGCGCCGTACAATTCGCCCTCACCCTGAATCAAGCGGTTTTTTCTGCCTAAATTCTGCACAGCCGCCTTGCCGAAGGGAGAGGGCGTTTCGGTGACGGTTTTGTCAAATGTAAAGGTAATCTCGCGCGGGTTGTGGTGCCATTCCACACCCTTAAAGCGCATGGGTACCAGCTTCACTGCGCTCTCGCCTCCTCTTCCTCGCGCAGCGCGCGGCTGTAGCGGATACTCTCCAACTCCAGCCTGCCGCTCCATTCGTCATAGCTGCCGCCGAAGGAATTCTCCTCCGCGAGCAGCGTCAGTTCCTCATTCATGCAGCACGCTCCTTTCCTTTGCGTCCACCACGGCGGTGTATTCCACCCAGCCGCGCGCGCATGCCTTTCCGCTCAACTCCCGCACGGCGCAGTCTGTGTAAATCTCGGTTTTTTGGCTGTCCGCCACCGCAATGCGTTCAAGCTCACCCTCAAACACGCACGCTCCGGCACAGCGCAGCGAGAACGTCAGCGTGTATTCCCTGTGAGGGAACAGCGCGACGGGCTTGTCCGTCAAGAATTCCGAGATAACGTCCGCGTCGTTTTTGACGGCGCGTTCCAGCGAAAGCACGCCGCCAAGCGGCGCTCCGTTGACGGCAATCCGCAAATCGCCGCCCTTTTCAAATGAAAATTCCACGCTATCCCTCCCCGCACAGACAAAATTCCAGACGGAAGGTCAGGCTTCTGTAAACCGTGTTGAGGTTGGAATCAAACGCAATCGAGGACGCCGCCGTTTCGGTAATCAGCTTTTCCTCGTCCGCCTTTTCCAGCCCGGTGAGCAGCTCGCTGACAAGCTCCGAAAGCCCGTTGCCGTTTTCACGCTGCGGGGCGTAAACGCGGATTTCCACCTCCGCGCTGTAGGTTTCGCCTTGTGTGTCGCCGCTGAGCAGCCCGCCGAGATAGCTTTTTTCGCGGGCGGTTTTGACAATGCCCACCGCCGCCAGCATGCCGTGCACAGGCGTTTCCACCGGGTCGCCGCCGTATTCGCGCACAAACCGCACGGCGGAAAGCGCGTCCTGCTGCTTCAGGCGGATAATCAGCCGGTCAATCTGCCGCCTAATCTCGGTCATAGTCGTCCTCCAATCTCTCGCCGAAGGGCACCAAAATCGCCCATTCATAAATGGGAGTGTCCTTGACATAGTAGGTTTCGCACCTTTTTACAATATATTGATTCCCCTGCGCTTTAATGACAGATTCATCGGGAATCAACCTATGGGCAGTTTTTCCGACATAAAGATACTTTTCGCGCTTCAGGCTGCCCAGATGGTGCATTTCGCCGCCGATATAAATCTTGTTGCGGTAGCGCAGCGGCTCCACAAACGCGCGGGTTTGAACCTCGGCGCCGCCCTGCGTAATCGTGACGTGAGAGCCGTAGCGCCCGATTTCCCTGTCCACGCAATTCAAAATACTCATGTTATCACCCTGCCAAACAAAAATCCTCCGGTATGTATCAGGTCGGCGTTGTCCCTGAGCAGCTCCTCCCACAGTCCGGCGGCGCCCGTGCCGGCAGATGACGTCAGCCTGACGTCACCTGCGGCAAACTGGGTGATTCCCTCACCCGCGCAGAGGTTGTAGAGCCGCAGCGTATAGGCGGCGGCAAGCGCCTCCAGCCGTGTTGTCTGCGCTTCGTCGGGATTTTCCGCCAAGCAGTGCGCCTGCACAAACGCGCAGGCGTCCTGAATCAGCGTTCCCCAGCGGGACAGCTCCTCGCTGTCGATTCCGGAGAGCAGGGCAAAGCGTTCGGTCACATGTTCAATGTTCAAGCGCTTCCCTCCTTCGGATTAAGAAAGGGTTTTTGCCGCTTCGGTAAAGATTTTGGCAAAGCCCGCCGTGCAGGTGATCGCCGCGCGCTCCAGCTGGCGGTCAATCAGCTTGTCGTAATCGGTCATCACGCCGCCTGCCTGCACCATTTCAAGCGCGCAGTTTTTGTCAAGACCAATCACCTTGCCCGCCGTCATCTCGGGCGCGTGCAAAAGGGTTGCGCCGAGCGGCGTCACCATCTTGCCGGTGCCCTGAAAATCAAGCCCCGCAACCGCGTCCTGCATCTGGCTCATACCCAAAATCTTCTGCATTTCCTGCGTGGGCGCGAGAATGGTGTTGAGTTCATAGGGGCTGAGTCCCGCCCACAGCTTCAGCAAATCGGCATAACTCAGGCTGCCGCTTGTTTCCGCCGCGATGTTCGCCGCGGCGTTGTTGTTGCCGTCGCCGTTGAGCAGCACGTCAATCGCGTCTTTAAGCTGGGCTCTGGCGATGTAGGCGCCGATTTGGTTGAGGGTGACGGTGAACAAATCAAGGCGCTGAAAGCGCAGGGCTTCATAGGAAGCCACCAACATTCTGCCGCGCTTGTGCAGCTTGACAAGGTTCTCGCGGGTTTTCACCGTGGTCTGGGGAATCGCGGTGCCCTCGGCAACGATTTTCAGGCTCTTGTCGTCCTCAGACGGCGCGGACACAATGCTGCGGTAGTCCATGCCCTCAATGTCGGTGACAGTCGCCACCAAATTCGGGAGAATATCCGCGCGCTCCATGCCCTGGCGCACCGCACGGCTGACGTATTCGGGAAACAGCGCGGCGGAGTTGGCGCTCTGGAAGAACTTTTCCACGCAATCGCTGCCTCTGCCGCTCACCTTAATGTCAAAGCGCTTAAGCTGGCGCGAAAACGCGTCGAGTCCTTCAAGCGAGGTGCCCGCGTAGTTTTCGGAAGGGTCAAGCTGTTCGAGCGCAGCGGTCATGCCGCCCTTGTTCTGATACATACCCTTTTCAATAGTAATGTTCTCAAAATGTGCCATATTATAACCTCCTTAAAGAATAAATCCGACTTCCGTTGCGGTGGAATCGAGCACCAGCAGCTCTCTGCCGGAGCTGTTGACGGCAACCGTGCTGTCGCCGCCGGAAGCGAGCTTTTTGTAGCCGGGCGCGATTTTGGCGCTTGCGGGCATTTTGATGTAGCCCGAAAGCTGCACAGCGGCATAGCCGTTTCTCAGACCGATACAAACGCCGCAGAAGTTTTCGTTGGCAGAGCACTTGGCAACCGTGCCGTCGCCGCTGATTTTGACGGGCACGCCCGCTGCTGTCAGCGAGCTGTCCGCGATAAAGGTCAATACGTTTTCTCCGTAACCGTTAAAATTGATGTTCATCTTATCCCTCCGTTAAATCGTAAACGCACCGATTGCCTCGGTGGTGGTTTTGGTTTTGCCGCCGAGCAGCTGCGGCTTGGGCGCATACTGCTTGTTCTTTTGGTTTTCAAAGGCGGTCTTAAATTCTCTAAGCTGCGCCACGCTCATGCGCTTTGCCACGTCCTCCATTGTCTCGCGGGAAACGCCGGGCTGCACCGCCGCCGAAAGGCGGAGCACCTCGCTTGTCAGGCTGTCGCGGTAAAACACGCCGTCCTTTGCCGCGTCCTTTAAGGTTTCAATGTAGCCGAGCAGCTTTTCACAGTCGGACGCGCTGAGCAGCGCGCCGTTTTTTTCACTGAGTGTTTTCAAAATTGTTTCCATATTCCTGTCCTTTCCTGTCGCCGATTTCACAACGCCCGCCGCTCTTTGGGCGGGCACGGCGACAAAGCTCCATTCGTATGCGTCCTGCGGGTTGGTCAGTTCGCCGCAGCAAAGGGTGTTGCCGTAGCGCTCGCCCTTTTGATGAGGACACAGCGCAAGCTCCTGACCGCACACGCTGCACACGGTCTTTTCCACCGCACAGCCGACGCTGACTTCCTTGATCATGCCGCTTTCAATCGCTTCAATCAAATCGCGGCTGCTCTCATTTTTGGGCATGTACGCCCGCGCTGTCAGGCGGAAGTATTCGTCGCCCGTGGCGGTTTTGCGTCCGGGAACGCTCTCCACCGCGCAGGAAAAAATCCGTGCCGCCTGATTCTTGGCGGTGGGATTGTGGTCAAAAATGCCTGTCTTGCCGACAAACAGCTTTTCCAGCGCAAACAGCGACTCCACCGTAAAGCGCTCGCCGTCGCGGTCAACGTCGTTGTCGCAGAGCACAACCGTGAACGCGTACACGTCCTCTGCCGCAAGCTCCTTGCGGGTGTAGGCGTTAATCAGCTTTAATTCCGCCTCGCTGACGGTCTGCGGCGGTTCGCCGCCGATTGCCGCCGCCTTGGTGATGGTTTCAGCCTTCATTCAGTCCCTCCAAACCGTATTCTTTTTCGAGCTGCATGGCGCGCGCGTTGTTCAGCCGCGCCGCGGACAACTCAACCGCGTCCTGCAAATTGATGTCCTCCCAGTCCAGACGAAAGCCGCAGGCACAGCCAGACAGCCGCAGGTGGGTCTGCACGATTTTGCGCACGGCAGGCTCCACCGCCGCGCGGTAATACTCCAGTTCGCTGGTGAGAATGTCCGCCTGCTGCGCGCTCATGCGTTCGGTGCTCGACCATGAAATGCCGAGCAAAAACGGCGGGATTCCCAGCTTTGCCACCAGCTGCTCCAAAATCACGCGGACGGGAACCTGACAATCGGGAATCTGGCTTTCCGCGCCGATTGCCCTGACGCTCACGTTGCCCACGGCGACAAAGTCGCACACCGAATCGCTGCGCATTGCCTTTTTCCATTCGTCCGCAATCTGCCGCGCGCTCTCCTCGCTGAACTGTCCGTCCTTGGGGTCGTAGGTCACGGCAAAGCGCACGTCGCCCGCACGCTCCCAGTTGTTTTTGACGGACTGGAAAATCCGCAGCAAAATGCCGCTGAGAAACGGCAGACCCGCCAGCAGCGACACGCCGCGCACGGTGCCGCTCTGTTGATTGAGCAGAGAAGCGAGCACCAGCGACTGGTTCGGAACCGGCTTGCCGCCGTCCGCGCCGTTTAAGCAGACCACCAGTTTCATTGGCGAGCTGCCCGCGACAATCCGCACGTCGTCGGGGTTGGCGTTGTATAAGCCGAAAACGCCGTCCATGTTCTCGCTGAGCAGCATTTCGCCCACCGCCTCGCCGTAGGTCAGCAGGTCGTCGAGATAGCGCGTGGCAAACGCCCCAAGCCCCAGCGCGGAGCCGTTGACGCGGACGTTTGCGTTCAGGGCGTCGGCAAGCGGCTGTGCCGCCGGGTCGTCTGTCACCACGCGGAAGGTGCCGATTAAGCGCACAATCTTGCCGATTGCCGCGTCAATCAGCGGCACCGACTCCCGCAGCGAGCGGTAAAGCTGCCGCTCGGCACGGCTCTGCGCCGCGTATTGCAGGGGCAAAAGTCCCGCCGGGCTGCGCTCCGCCGTCTGCACCACCGGCAGCGCGGGCTTTGCCGCCTGTTTTTTTCTGCCAAACATTGGTTTCCTCCTATCTTTCGGCGGCAAACACCTGAAAATGACTGCCGCCGTCCATTGCCGTTGTCACGAAATAGCGAATATCGTCCATGGCGTGGTCGTGCTCCTTGACGGGAGCGTCGGTCACGCCCTTGGAATCCCAGCGGTAAAGCTGAAATTCACGCCTTGCGGCGGCGCAGGATTTGCAGATTTTAATCCTGCCCTCCTTCAGCGCGTCCGATACCCGCCTGATTCCGTTAATCACGTTGTTTTGGGCGGGGGTGACGCGGAATTCCCCGTGGCGGCGAATCACCTCGATAAAGCTTGCCGCCGACGGGTCAACCACCACCTGCCGCAGCTTTCTCTCTCCCGCAAGCGCCCGGAGCGCGGCATAGTGCTCCTCGTCGGTTTTCTGAAACCCTTCCTTGCGCGAGTCAAAGTAGTATTCGTCCACGCGGTACCACACGCCGTCCTTTTTGCCCCAAAGTCCCATTGAGGTCGGGTTCACGGTGCCGTAGTCGCAGGAAACGGCAAATTCCGTCAAGCCCTGCGGCGTTTCGGCATACATGCGCTCCTCCGCCATAAAGGGATATACCGCGCCGTAAACCGCCACCCATTTTCCCTTGACAAACCGCTCGTAAAACACGCCTGAGTACAGCTTTTCATATCTGCGCCGCACCTTGGCGGAAAGCGCCGGGTTGTCGTCCATTGTAAAGTGGAGATACAGCGCGTTCTTTTGCTCCGCCTGCAAAATCCACTCGCGGTAGAACCAGTGCTCCGGGTGCTCGGGGTTGCAGTTGAACCAAAACCGCGAGCCGCTCACCGAGCAGCGCGCCATTGCCTGCTCCACAAACGAGCGCGGCATCAGCGCCACCTCGTCAAACAGCACGCCCGCAAGCGTGATTCCCTGAATCAGCGCCGCCGCTCCCTCGTCCTTGCCGCCGAACAGATAAAAGCGGTTTTCCGCCTTGCCGTAGCGAATCAGCAGCAAATTCTGACTCAGCTTTTCCTCACATTCAAAGCCGAGCCCCTGCAGCAGCGGCAAAATCGGCGTCACCATGTTGCGCCGCAGCGAGCGGATGGTTTTGCCGCACAAGCCGAAGTCGGCGCCGCTAAACGCATAAAACGTCCACAGCACAAACGACAGCGACATGCAAAAGGTTTTGCCGCTGCGCACCGCGCCGTCGCAAATCAGCGCGTCACGCAGAAAGTCGGGCGAGTTTTCGTGCCACCAGCCCAGTGCGCGCAGCTGCTTTTTCGAAAAGCTTTTAATCGTCATTGCCGCCTCCCGCTGTCTGCGCGCCTTTGCCGATAGCGTCCATCAGTCCCGCGACGCCTGTTGTATTCTCTGCCTTGCTGCCCAGCTTTTCAAGCGCCTTTAACCGGTCAAAAAATTTGATTTCCAGCATACCGTCCTTGTTCCGCTTGATTTCCGAAATCATGAACAAATCCATCTTCTCCAGCTGTTCAGGGGTGGGTGATTCTGTAAACAACAGCCGGAGCGCGTCGGAAATTCCGCCGAACGCCAGACGCTGATAGCCGGTTGCCGCAAGCTGCGGCAGCATGGCTCTTCTCAAAGAAAGCTGCTGCGCGATTTCGTCCAAAACCGCTTCGTCACACAACAGCCGTCCTCCGGCAAGCCTGCAATTCCTTTTGTAGCCCGCCTTCATTGCCGAGGCTTCCGCGTCGCCCGTGCAGGCGTAATAGCTGCAAAACAGGCGTTCCCTCGGCTTTAACTTTCTTTTGATTCGCGTCACCTCCATCGGGAGAACCGTGTGATGTGAAAGCCTTGTAAAAAGTCCTCCCATATATACCCCCAAAAAACAAAAAACTTGCATAATCTTGCAAGCCTTTGAAAAAATTTTTTTAAATTTTTTGATTTTTTAAACTCTCAACTTTCAAAAAAATTCCTATATAAATAGAAAAGGGGCGCGCAGCAAACGCCGCGCGCCCAAAAAAGAATGATTTACTTGTGTCAGGCAAACATTACGCCTTGCCGACGGAACCGAAGAGTTCCATCTTCTCTCTGACGGTCTCTTTGATTGCTTCCGCGCCGGGAGCGAGGAGTTTTCTGGGGTCAAAGCCCTTGCCCTGAAGGTCTTTGCCCTCTTCGATATACTTTCTGGTAGCCGCGGCAAAAGCAAGCTGGCACTCGGTGTTGACGTTAATCTTGGAAACGCCCAGCTCGATTGCCTTCTTAATCATGTCAGCGGGAATTCCGGTGCCGCCGTGGAGAACCAGAGGCATGTCGCCGGTGAGCTGCTGAATCGCGTCGAGTGTCTCGAAGCTTAAGCCTGCCCAGTTTTCGGGATACTTGCCGTGGATGTTGCCGATACCGGCAGCCAGCATGGTAACGCCGAGGTCCGCGACCATCTTGCATTCCTGCGGATCAGCGCACTCGCCTGCGCCGATAACGCCGTCTTCCTCGCCGCCGATGGAGCCGACCTCTGCCTCAATGGACAGACCCAGCTTGTTGCAGGTTGCGACAAGCTCTTTAGTCTTTGCGACGTTCTCGTCAATGGGATAGTGAGAGCCGTCGAACATGATGGAGCTGAAGCCCGCCTCAATGCAAGCCTTTGCGCCTTCATAGCTGCCGTGGTCAAGGTGAAGCGCAACGGGAACGGTGATTTTGAGCTCCTCGAGCATAGCGGTAACCATGCCGACAACGGTCTTGTAGCCGCACATATATTTTCCTGCGCCCTCAGACACACCGAGGATAACAGGAGAGTTGAGCTCCTGCGCTGTCAAAAGAATGGATTTTGTCCATTCCAGGTTGTTGATGTTGAACTGGCCGACCGCATAGTGACCTGCCTTTGCCTTGGTAAGCATTTCTTTTGCGTTAACTAATGGCATATTCATCTTCCTTTTCAAATATATTTCAACAGAAAAGCGTCCCCTCTGTCGAGTTGGTTTTATTATACTATAAAACGCGGCGGAAGGAAAGAGTTTTTGGGAAACTTTTCAAGATTTTTTCTGCGCCGCGTCGGTCTTTCGCAAAATTTTCAGTTAACCTTCACATTCACAGCGGGTTTTTCGGTTGCTTTTAAAAAAATTTCAGTGTATAATAGGGACTGAATAAAAATCCTATGAATTTTTGGGAGTAATAATATGGACAATAATCATTTTGACAACGAATTCTTCGGCTTTGAGCCGCAAAAGCCCGTGACCGAGCGCGACAACGCTCAGCCGCAGCAGGAGCCTGTTCAGCCTGCCGCGCCTGTTCAGCCGACCTATCAGGAGCCGCAGGAGCCTGCCGCGCCTGTTCAGCCGCCGTATCGGGAGCCGCAGCCGTTTAACCCGGTTCAGCCCGTGCAGCCCTCTCAGCCGGTTCCGCCTGTGCAGAGCATGTATCAGTTTGAGCCGCAAAATCCCTTTAAGCAGGAGCAGCCCGCACAGCCTGCGCAGCCCTTCCGTCAGGAGGAGCCTGCCTTTAACCCGATTCAGCACACCGCTGTTTATGACGACAATGGCTTTGTGCAGCAGCCGCAGCAGCCGCCTGTTGCGCAGCCCTATGCGCAGCCGTATCAGCAGAATTATTATCAGCCGCGTCAGCAGCAGCCCTATTACCAACAGCCGCAGCAGACTCAGCCCAAGCAGAAAAGCAAGGCAAACACCGCGCTGATTGTGGTGATTATCATCATGGGCGTTTTGCTGCTCGGCAGCATGTTCGGCTTGTTCGCGTTCGCCATGAACGCTGCCGACAACCAGACAAAGAGCCGTTCCTCAAAGTCCGATTCGTTTGAGATTCCCGACTTCACCTTCCCCAACGGCGGCTTTGTTACTCCGGAGGTTCCCTCCACCACCGCTCCCGTTCACAACGAGAGCAACTATTCCGACAAGGCGGACAAAAACTATGCGGGTCTGACCCTCGCCGACAAGCCCGCCGACGCCGAGACTAACAAAAGCTACAACGCCGAGAACGCCTTTAACGCGGTTTCGCCGTCTGTTGTGTCGGTGCTCTGTTATTCGGGCGATGTGGAGGAAAACGCCAAGGCGACCTCTCAGGGCAGCGGAATCATCATCTCTGCCGACGGCTTTATTGTGACAAATTCCCACGTAATCGGCAACAGCAAAACCGCCTACGCGATTAAGGTAATCACCGCCGACAACAAGGAATACACCGCGGGCGTGGTCGGCTTTGACTCCCGCACCGATTTGGCGGTGCTCAAGCTTGACGGCGCAAAGGATTTGAAGGCGGCGGCGTTCGGCAATTCCGATCAGATTCTGCTTGGCGATGACATCATCATTATCGGCAATCCCGGCGGCATTGAGTACCAAAACTCCATGACAAAGGGCATTGTTTCCGCGCTCAACCGCGACGCTTCCAGCAAAAATATCGTCAAATATATCCAGACCGACGCCGCGATTAACCCCGGCAACTCCGGCGGTCCCGCCGTCAACCTCTACGGTCAGGTCATCGGCATTGCTTCGGCGAAGATTGCCGACGAAAAATATGAGGGCATGGGCTTTTGTATTCCCTCGGTGCAGGCAAAGCAGATTGTTGACAGCCTGATCAAGAACAGCTATGTCGAGGGCAGAGTCAAAATCGGTATCAGCGGCAACGCTGTTTCCGCCTCCGACGTCATGCAGTACAACGTGCCGCAGGGCATTTTGGTGTATTCCATTGACAAGGACGGTCCCTGCGACAACACCGACCTCAAAGAAAACGACATCATCACCGCCCTTGACGGCGAAATGGTCACCAGCTTTGCCGACATGTACGAGCTGCTTGAAAAGCACAAGCCCGGCGACAAGGTGACCCTGAAATACTACAGCCAGTCTGATTCCGAGCAGCACGAGGTTGAAATTACGCTGCAAGAGGACAAGAGGTAGTGGCTAGTGGCTAGTGGTAAGTGGTTAGTGAGTTATAAGTTATAAGTTATAAGTTATAAGTTATAAGTTACTCAACTTTCCCACTTAGTTACTGTCTGAAAAAGGTGCTAACATCGCCGTTATTGCAAAAGCCTTCTCCCGAGGCAGCGCGGCGCTGCCTCGGGGGAAGGCTTTTTGGTGCTGATTCAAATGTTTTACTTATGTGGGAAAGATGAGTAAGTGAGTTATTCATTTGAAAAAAGTGACTGTTTTGTCAGAAATCGAATATTTCTCGAACGGAAAAATGCGTTAATTTTTATTTCCTCACAGGAAAAAATAACAAAGTGTTAAACCTCTTGTTAATTCTAAAAACAATTGTAACAGGATTTTAACAATTTGAGTACAAGATTGCCAAAATTCGGTTACAATTTTAAGAATACGTTGACTTTACTACAAGTTTGTAGTATCATTTTCTATAGGAGAATTGTACCGTTACGCAGATGTAACCGTCAGCCCCTGTTTCTTTTAATAAAATGTAACCATATTTAGTGCCTTGATTTCAAAAATATGGTGAAGTTGCCCTATATATTGTGTTTTAACAGATTCATTAAGCTGTATTGGAGTGTACCTCAGTGGAAAAGTTTGTAGTCAACGGCGGCACGCCTCTCTTCGGAGAAGTGTCAATCAGCGGCGCAAAAAACGCGGCGGTTGCCATTATTCCCGCCGTTATTTTGTGCGACGAGCCCTGCCAGATTGAAAATATTCCCAACATCAGCGACGTAACGCTGATTAGCAAAATCTTACAGCAGATGGGCGCAAAGGTCAGACGCATCAACAAGTCTACCCTGTATATCGACCCCACCCGCATCAGCACCTACAGCGCGACAACCGATTTGGTGCGCGGCATGCGTGCTTCCTACTATTTGCTCGGCGCGCTGCTCGGCAAATACGGCAAGGCAAAGGTGGCGCTGCCCGGCGGCTGCAACTTCGGCGTCCGTCCGATTGACCAGCATTTAAAGGGCTTTGAGGCGCTCGGCGCGGAAACCCGGCTTGTTGACGGCGCGATTATCGAAGCGGAATGTGACGGCGAGCTGACCGGAAGCCACATCTATCTCGACGTTGTTTCCGTCGGCGCAACCATGAACATCATGCTTGCGGCGTGCAGAGCCAAGGGACAGACGATTATCGAAAACGCAGCCAAGGAACCCCACATTGTTGACCTCGCGAACTTTTTGAACTCCATGGGCGCCGACATTCGCGGCGCGGGCACCGACGTTATCAAGGTGCGCGGCGTCAGCTACATGCACGGCATCACTTATTCAATTATCCCCGACCAAATTGAGGCGGGCACCTATATGTGCGCGGCGGCGGCAACCCGCGGTCGTGTAACCATCACGAACATCACACCGAAGCATTTGGAATCCATTTCCGCCAAATTCCGCGAAATGGGCTGCAAAATCACCGAATATGACGAGGCGCTCACGATTGACGCGACCGTCAAGCCCCTGAAGCGCTGCAACATCAAGACCATGCCGCATCCGGGCTTCCCGACCGACTGTCAGCCGCAGTTCACGGCGCTGCTCATGGGTATTCCCGGCACCAGCATTGTCAACGAGAATGTTTGGGACAACCGCTATCAGTACATCAGCCAGCTTGTCAGAATGGGCGCGCATATTTCGGTTGAGGGCAGACTCGCCATTATCGAGGGCGGCACTCCGCTGACCGCAGCTCCCGTCAAGGCAACCGACCTCCGCGCAGGCGCGGCAATGATTATCGCCGCCTTGCAGGTGAAGGGCACCACCGAAATTTCCAGCATTCAGTATATCGAGCGCGGCTATGAGGACGTGGTCGAAAAATTCAAGTCCCTCGGCGCGAACATCAAAAAGGTATACTACAGCGGCGACGCAGAGGACGAATTAAGAGCGTAGTTTTGTGAGAGTAATAAGTTATAAGTGATAAGTGATAAGTGATAAGTAATAAGTAATAAGAATATGCAGTCAGGAAAGGTTTGGTTTCCTGACTGTTTTTTTGTGGTTTATTTTGTTCCTATCCGCGGGCGACAAGGCTTGCCCCTGCAACAAGCCAAGGCGGAAAACGGAGCCTTCCGCAAAAAAATTCCGAATTCCGCATTCCGCATTCCGAATTAAATCTGTCCACGCTGCCGCGTGTTTCATCAACCTCAAAAAAATCGCTCCAAAGGCGAAATATTCCTTTGAAGCACTAACTATTAAAATTTTGTTAAATTTTTCGAAAAAACGCTTGACAAAGACCCTTCGGGGTGATAGAATTGTAAAATGTACCATAATGGGGCTATGCGCCGAATACGCTGAAAGCTTTCGCAAAAAAATATCTTCAACATTGGGATATTATCATAAAAATCCCTTTCTGTCAAGATGTATTTTTACGAAAAAAATTCATGCCGCTTTTGTGCGAATTGTCCTTTAACTTACATCCGTACAAGCCGCCGTTTGGCGGAAACAGAAAAAACAAGGAGTGATACGCCTATGGTTAATGTCAAACCCGTAAAGCTTGGCAACACCGAACGAATGAGCTTCGGCAAAATCGAAGAAGTTATCGACATGCCCAATCTCATTGAGGTGCAAAAGGAATCCTACCGCTGGTTCCTCGAAGAAGGTCTCAAGGAAGTGTTCAAGGATGTGTCGGGCATCACCGACTATCAGGACAACCTTGTGCTCGACTTTATCGACTACACCCTCGATGTTGACCACCCCAACTACAGCGTCATTGAATGTAAGGTCAGGGACGCTACCTATTCCGCCGCGCTCCGCGTAACCGCGCGTCTGCTCAACAAATCGACAGGCGAAATCAAAGAGAGCAACGTCTTTATGGGCGACTTCCCGCTGATGACTCCCAGCGGCACCTTTGTTATCAACGGCGCCGAGCGCGTCATTGTATCACAGCTGGTGCGTTCTCCGGGCGTTTACTATAAAATGGATCACGACAAAACCGGTAAGGAGCTGTATTCCACCACCGTTATCCCCAACCGCGGCGCATGGCTGGAATATGAAACCGACGTCAACGACGTGTTTTATGTCCGTATCGACAAAAACCGCAAGCTGCCCGTCACCTCCTTTATCCGCGCGCTCGGCATGGGCACCGACGCCGAGATTCTCGACTTCTTCGGCGACGACGCCCGCATGAAGGCGACCATTGAAAAGGATCAGGCGCACAACATTGAAGAGGGCTTGATTGAGGTTTACAAAAAACTCAGACCCAGCGAGCCGCCCACGGTTGACAGTGCCCAGACCCACATCAACAACCTGTTCTTCGACCCCAACCGCTACGACATGTCGCGTGTCGGCAGATATAAATACAACAAAAAGCTTGGCATTGCCAACCGTCTTGAGGGCAGAGTGCTCACCGAGCCCGTTGCCAATCCCCGCACCGGCGAGGTCATGGCGCTGCGCGATGAGAAAATCAGCAAGGAAAAGGCGCTTGAAATCGAGAACGCCGGCGTAAAGGTTGCCTATGTCAAGGGCAACGACGAGTCTGTCGTCAAGATTATCTCCAACGGCATGGTTGACATCTCCAAGTATGTTGACTTCAACGCCGAGGAGGAGTGCGGCATCCGCGAGAACGTCTGCTTTGAGTTGCTGTGCGAACTGATGGATTCCGCCGGGAGCGAGGAGGAACTCAAGGAGCTGCTCCGCGACCACGCCGACGAGTTGGTTCCCAACCACATCACCGTTGACGACATCTTTGCCACCATCAACTACCTTAACTGCATTGCCCACGGCGTCGGCAACACCGACGACATCGACAACTTGGGCAACAGACGTATCCGCTGCGTGGGCGAGCTGCTGCAGAATCAGTTCCGCATCGGCTTCTCCCGTTTGGAGCGCGTTGTTCGCGAGAGAATGACCACCCAGTCGCAGGATATGGAAACCCTCACCCCCAACTCTCTGATTAACATTCGCCCCGTTACCGCGGCGATTAAGGAATTCTTCGGCTCCTCGCCGCTTTCCCAGTTCATGGATCAGACCAACCCGCTTGCCGAACTGACGCACAAGCGCCGTCTGTCCGCGCTGGGTCCCGGCGGTCTGTCCCGTGACCGCGCGGGATTTGAGGTGCGCGACGTTCACTACACCCACTACGGACGCATGTGTCCTATCGAGACCCCTGAAGGTCCGAACATCGGCTTGATTTCTTACCTCGCAAGCTTTGCGAAAATCAACAAGTACGGCTTTGTTGAGGCGCCGTTCCGCAGAATTGACAAGGAAACCGGCGTCGTCACCGACGAAGTTGTCTACATGACCGCTGACGTTGAGGATAACTACTACGTTGCCCAGGCAAACGAACCCCTTGACGAAAACGGCAGATTTGTTCACAACCGCGTTGTCGGACGTCACCGCGACGAATTCGTGGAGCTGCCCGCCAATCGCTTTGACTACATGGACGTGTCGCCTAAGATGGTTGTATCCGTGGCGACCGCAATGATTCCCTTCCTTGAAAACGACGACGCAAACCGCGCGCTCATGGGCGCGAACATGCAGCGTCAGGCGGTTCCGCTTTTGCAGTCCGAGGCGCCGATTGTCGGCACCGGCATGGAATACAAGGCGGGCACCGACTCCGGCGTATGTATTCTCGCGGAGGACGACGGTATCGTCATGAGCGTTGACGCCCGCACCATCCGCGTGCAGTACGACAACGGCACCGTCAAGGACTATGAGGTCATCAAGTTCCTGCGCTCCAACCAGGGCACCTGCTTCAACCAGAAGCCCATCGTCTCACGCGGTCAGCGCGTGAAGAAGGGCGAGGTGCTTGCCGACGGCCCCGCAACCGACAACGGCGAAATCGCGCTGGGCAAAAACGCCCTCATCGGCTTCATGACCTGGGAAGGCTACAACTACGAGGACGCCGTTCTGCTCAACGAGAAGATTGTGCGCGACGACGTTTACACCTCGATTCATATCGAGGAATATGACACCGAGGCGCGGGACACCAAGCTTGGTCCCGAGGAAATCACCCGCGACATTCCCAACGTGGGCGAGGATATGCTCAAATATCTTGACGAGGACGGCATTATTCAAATCGGCTCCGAGGTCAAGGCGGGCGATATTCTTGTCGGCAAGGTCACCCCGAAGGGTGAAACCGAGCTGACCGCGGAGGAAAGACTGCTGCGCGCCATTTTCGGTGAAAAGGCGAGAGAGGTTAGAGATACTTCTCTGCGCGTTCCCCACGGCGAACAGGGAACCGTCGTTGACGTAAAGGTATTCACCCGTGCCGACAGCCGCAACGAGCTGCAGCCGGGCGTCAACAAGGTCGTCCGCGTTTACCTTGCGTTAAAGCGCAAAATCAGCGTCGGCGACAAAATGGCGGGCCGTCACGGAAACAAGGGCGTTGTGTCGCGTATTCTCCCTGTTGAGGATATGCCCTTCCTGCCCGACGGCACCCCGCTTGACATCGTTCTGAACCCCTTGGGCGTACCTTCCCGTATGAACATCGGTCAGGTGCTCGAGGTTCACCTCGGCTACGCCGCAAAGGCGCTTGGCTGGAAGATTATGACGCCTGTATTCGACGGCGCGCACGAGGACGACATCTTCTCCGCGCTCAAGGACGCCGGCTACAGCGAGGACGGCAAGACATGGCTGATTGACGGCAGAACCGGCGAACGCTTTGACAACCCGGTCACTGTCGGCTACATGTACTACCTCAAGCTGCATCACTTAGTAGACGAAAAGATTCACGCCAGAAGCACAGGTCCCTACTCGCTCGTTACCCAGCAGCCGCTGGGCGGCAAGGCGCAGTTCGGCGGACAGCGCTTCGGTGAAATGGAGGTTTGGGCGCTCGAAGCCTACGGCGCGGCATACACCCTGCAGGAAATCCTGACCGTCAAGTCCGACGACGTTGTCGGTCGTGTTAAGACCTACGAGGCGATTGTCAAGGGTCAGAACATTCCGACCCCGGGCATTCCCGAATCCTTCCGCGTGCTCATCAAGGAGCTGCAGTCGCTCTCTCTCGATGTGCGCGTGCTCGACCAGATGGGCGAGGAAATTGACATTAAGCAGAAGTTCGACGAGGACGAGGAGCTTGCCGACGCAGCGGCTCCGGCGTTTGACGAGGACAACGTCATGACGTCCATGGACGGCTACACCCTTGACGAGGGCGGCGAGGAGGACAACATGTTCGAAGAAGGCTCGCTTTCCGACGAGGAATACGACGACTATGAGGGCTACGACGACTTCGGCTCAGACGAATTATAAGGAGGAAGTAATATGTTAGACAACAATGTTTTTGATTCTATTAAAATCGGACTTGCTTCCCCCGACCAAATCAGAGCATGGTCTTACGGCGAGGTTGAAAAGCCCGAAACCATCAACTACCGCACCCTCAAGCCTGAGCGCGGCGGTCTGTTCTGCGAGCGCATTTTCGGACCCACCAAGGACTGGGAGTGCCACTGCGGAAAGTATAAAAGAATCCGTTTTAAGGGTAAAATCTGCGACCGCTGCGGCGTAGAGGTCACCCGCTCCAAGGTGCGCCGTGAGCGCATGGGTCACATCGAGCTTGCCGCTCCTGTGTCGCATATCTGGTATTTCAAGGGTATTCCCTCCCGAATCGCCCTCATGCTGGATATTTCACCCAAATCCCTTGAAAACGTGCTTTATTTCTCACAATATATCGTCACCGACCCCGGCGACTGCCGCGATTTGACAAAGCTGCAGTGCCTGAGCGAGACGGAATACAACGACATGCGCGAAAAGTATGAGGACGACTTTCAGGCAGGCATGGGCGCCGAGTCCATCAAAAAGCTGCTGGAGGAAATCGACCTCGACGCCCTCGCTGCCGAACTGCGCGAGGAACTGGACGCTGCCTCGGGTCAAAAGCGTATCCGTCTGTTAAAGCGTCTGGATGTGGTTGAAAGCTTCCGTCTTTCCGGCAACCGCCCGGAATGGATGATTCTCGACGTTGTGCCGGTCATTCCGCCGGACATCCGCCCGATGGTTCAGCTTGACGGCGGACGCTTTGCGACCAGCGACCTCAACGACCTCTACCGCCGTGTGATTAACCGCAACAACCGTTTGAAAAAGCTGCTTGAGCTCAACGCGCCCGAAATCATCATCCGCAACGAGAAGCGTATGCTGCAGGAGTCCGTTGACGCCCTGATTGACAACGGCAGACGCGGCAGACCCGTTACCGGTCCCAACAACCGCGCGCTGAAGTCGCTCTCCGACATGCTGAAGGGTAAGCAGGGACG
>CAMVLW010000025.1 GCA_947168445.1 uncultured Clostridia bacterium | reverse complement strand
TTTAAGACCGCCATAAACGCCTCCTGCGGCACTTCTACCGTGCCAAGCTGGCGCATGCGCTTTTTGCCTTCCTTCTGCTTCTCAAGCAGCTTTTTCTTACGGGTAATGTCGCCGCCGTAGCACTTGGCGAGAACGTCCTTTCTCATTGCCTTAACGGTTTCGCGGGCGATAATCTTGCCGCCGATACATGCCTGAATCGGCACCTCAAACAACTGGCGCGGAATCTTTTCCTTCAGCTTTTCCGCCATCTTGCGCGCTCTGGGATATGCCTTGTCCTTGTGAATGATAAAGCTGAGCGCGTCCACAACCTCGCCGTTGAGCATGATGTCAAGCTTCACAAGCTCGCTGGGCACATAGCCCTTTAACTCATAGTCAAAGCTCGCGTACCCTCTGGTGCGGCTTTTCAGTGTGTCAAAAAAGTCGTAAATAATTTCCGCAAGCGGCAGAATATAATGCAAATCCACCCTGTCGGAGTCGATATACTGCATGTCCACAAAGGTGCCGCGTCTGTCCTGACACAGCTCCATGATGTTGCCGACATATTCCTTCGGCGTGTAGATATGCGCGTCGGTGACAGGCTCCTCCGCCGCCTGAATCAGCGAGGGGTCGGGGTAGTTGGTCGGGTTGTCGATATTCTCCACCGTGCCGTCGGTGCGGTGGATTTTATAAATAACGCTCGGCGCGGTGGTAATCAAATCAAGCTGATACTCGCGCTCCAGGCGCTCCTGAATAATCTCCATGTGCAGCAGTCCGAGAAAACCGCAGCGGAAGCCAAAGCCCAGCGCCACAGAGGTTTCCGGCTCAAACGAAAGCGCCGCGTCGTTTAATTGCAGCTTTTCGAGCGCGTCCTTGAGGTCGCCGTACTTCGCGCCGTCCACGGGATAAATGCCGCAGAACACCATCGGCTGCGCTTCTCTGTAGCCCGGCAGCGGCTCGGCGGCGGGATTGTTCGCGAGCGTGACGGTGTCGCCCACCTTTGCGTCCGCGAGCGTTTTAATGGAGCCTGCGATATAACCAACCTCGCCCGCGTACAGACCGTCGGTTTTCTCCATCTGGGTCGCGTGCATCAAGCCACATTCCACCACGTTGAACACGCTGCCTGTCGCCATCAGCTTAAACTCGTCGCCGGGGTGAATCTGACCCTCTTTTAAACGCACGTAAATAATAACGCCCTTGTAGCTGTCGTAGTAGCTGTCGAAAATCAGCGCGCGCAGCGGCGCGTTCACGTCGCCCTCAGGGGCGGGAATGTCGCTGACAATTTTTTCGAGCACCGCGTGAATGTTAATGCCCGCCTTGGCGGAAATCTTCGGAGCGTCCTCGGCGGGAATTCCGATAACGTCCTCAATCTCGGTAATCACGCGGTCGGGGTCGGCGCTCGGCAAATCAATTTTGTTGACAACCGGCACGATTTCAAGTCCGCTGTCCACTGCAAGGTAGGTGTTGGCAAGGGTCTGCGCCTCAATGCCCTGCGAAGCGTCAACCACTAAAATCGCGCCTTCGCAAGCCGCAAGCGAACGCGACACCTCGTAGTTAAAGTCAACGTGACCGGGGGTGTCGATAAGGTTAAAAAGATATTGCTCGCCGTCGTCGGCGCTGTAAACCACGCTGACCGCGCGCGCTTTAATCGTAATGCCGCGCTCGCGCTCCAGTTCCATGTCGTCGAGCAGCTGCGCCTCCATATCACGCGCCGAAACAGAATTTGTCTGCTCCAAAATGCGGTCGGCAAGCGTGCTTTTGCCGTGGTCAATGTGGGCGATAATGCTGAAATTTCTGATTTTATCCTGAGGAAACGCCATATTCCTTCTCCTGTCCGTTTATAGATAGCTTTATTATAGCATATCGCGCGGCATTTCACAAGCCGTGAAAGATAATTATTCTTGCGGTAAGCGGCAAGTTATAAGCTGCTTTTGCTTTATAGGAAGCAGCTCTCTTTTAACCCCGCCGTTGATGAATCGGTTCAAACGATAAGACGTTTTAAGGCAACACCGCACAATTTACGGCGCACGCCTTGCTTGAATATTGTTCCGTCATGTTGCCCAAAAAAGTCTCGGCAAGGCGTCAGCCTTACCTCGATTTTTTGTCCAACCTGACGAAAAATCTTACTTCGCAATCCGCACACCTAAATTATGCGGTATTGCCTTAAAAGACGGACTGTCCACCGCGGCAAAGGTTGCTTTTTTGTGATAAAATAAACAAAAACACTTTACAAAACCGCCCGAAAGTGGTACAATCTAAAATGATATAATATGTATCAGAATACAAAGACGGCAGTAGTTTCCCATTGCCGTTTAGTTTAAAAAGGAGGACGATTTCCAATGGCAAGAAAAATGAAAACCATGGACGGTAACAGCGCTGTTGCTCACGTTTCCTACGCGTTCACAGACGTTGCTGCTATCTACCCCATCACACCTTCTTCCGTTATGGCTGACCTCACCGATAAGTTTTCGGCTGCGGGACAGAAGAACCTTTTCGGAAGAGAAGTTCAGGTAACTGAGATGCAGTCCGAGGGCGGCGCTTCGGGTGCGGTTCACGGCTCGCTCGCAGCGGGTGCGCTGACCACCACCTACACCGCTTCACAGGGTCTGCTGTTGATGATTCCGAATATGTATAAAATGGCAGGCGAGCTGCTGCCGAGCGTTATTCACGTTTCCGCTCGTGCGCTGACCAGCCACGCGCTCTCCATCTTCGGCGATCATTCCGACGTATATGCTTGCCGTCAGACCGGTTATGCAATGCTGTGCTCCAACAACCCGCAGGAGTGTATGGATCTCGCGGCTGTTGCTCACCTGTCCGCTATCAAGGGCAGAGTTCCCTTCCTGCACTTCTTCGACGGCTTCCGCACCTCTCACGAGATTCAGAAGATTGAGGAGTGGGATTACGCCGATCTGGCTGACATGCTCGATTGGGACGCGGTTGAGGAATTCCGCCGCCGTTCACTGAACCCTGAGCACCCTGTTACCAGAGGTACCGCTCAGAACGACGATATCTTCTTCCAGGCAAGAGAAGCCTGCAACCCCTACTATGACGCTGTTCCCGGTGTTGTTGTAGAATACATGAACAAGGTTAACGAGAAAATCGGCACCAACTACAAGCCCTTCAACTACTACGGCGCTGCTGACGCAGAGCACGTAATCGTAGCAATGGGTTCTGTCTGCGACTGCGCAGAGGAAGTTGTTGACTACCTCAACGCTGCGGGCGAGAAGGTTGGTCTGCTCAAGGTTAGACTGTACCGTCCGTTTGTCGGTGAGTTTATGGTTGACGAGCTGCCCGATACCGTTAAGTCCCTCTCTGTTCTCGACAGAACCAAGGAGCCCGGCTCCATCGGCGAGCCCCTCTATCTGGATGTTCTGGCTGCTCTCAACGATTCCGAGTTTGCAGGCGTAAAGGTTTACGGCGGCAGATACGGTCTCGGCTCCAAGGACACCACCCCCGGAGACATCATCGCTGTTTACAGAAACGCAGAGTCTGACGCTCCCAAGAGAAGGTTCACCATCGGCATCGTTGACGACGTTACCAACCTGTCCCTGCCGGTTGTGGAGAATCCCGACACCACTCCCGCAGGCACCCACAGCTGTAAGTTCTGGGGTCTCGGCGCAGACGGTACTGTCGGTGCGAACAAGAACTCCATCAAGATTATCGGCGACCACACCGACATGTACGCACAGGGTTACTTTGCTTACGACTCCAAGAAGTCCGGCGGCTTGACCGTTTCCCACCTGCGTTTCGGTAAGACCCCGATTAAATCCACCTACTATATCTCCAAGGCTGACTTCGTTGCCTGCCACAATCCTTCTTATGTTGACAAGTATGAAATCGTTGAGGATTTGAAGGAAGGCGGTTCCTTCCTGCTCAACTGCGCATGGGATGTTGATGAGCTGTCCAAGCGTCTGCCCGGTCAGATGAAGAGAATCCTCGCTGAGAGAAAGATTAACTTCTACACCATCGACGCGATCAAGATCGGTAAGGAAATCGGTCTCGGCGGCCGTGTTAACACCGTTCTGCAGTCCGCATTCTTCAAGATTGCCGACATCATTCCCGCTGAGGAAGCAAAGCAGTACATGAAGGAGGCTGCAAAGAAGTCCTACATGAAGAAGGGTCAGGCTATCGTAGACATGAACTACGCTGCTATCGACCGCGGTATGGAGGATGTTAAGAAGGTTGAAATTCCCGCTGAGTGGCTCACCGCTGCTGACGACGTTCTCGGCGACAAGGTTGAAGGTCAGGGCGCTCTGGTTGAGTATGTAAACGGCATTTTGAAGCCCGTTAACGCTTACAAGGGCAACAAGCTTCCCGTTTCCGCATTCTCCGATCACGTTGACGGCACCTGCCCGAACGGTTCCGCTGCTTTCGAAAAGAGAGGTATTGCGGTTGACGTTCCCGAATGGCAGCCCCAGAATTGTATCCAGTGTAACCGCTGCGCGATTGTATGTCCGCACGCTGTTATCCGTCCCGTTCCGATGACCGCTGACGAGGTTGCCGCTGCTCCCGAGGGAACCGCTGCTATCCCGATGATCGGTCTGAAGGAACTCCAGTTTGCTATGACTGTTTCTACCCTCGACTGCACCGGCTGCGGCGCTTGCGCTCAGGTTTGCCCGGGCAAGAAGGGCGAGAAGGCTCTCGTTATGAAGCCCATCGATTCTCAGAGACCCAAGCAGGCTGTATTTGATTATGCTATCACCCTCGACGAAAAGCCCGAGGTTGCTGATAAGTTCAAGTTCTCCACTGTTAAGGGCAGCCAGTTCAAGCAGCCCTTGCTCGAATTCTCCGGCGCATGCGCAGGCTGCGGCGAGACTCCTTATGCGAAGCTCGTTACCCAGCTGTTCGGTGACAGAATGTTCATCGCAAACGCGACCGGCTGCTCCTCCATCTGGGGTGCATCCGCTCCTGCAACACCTTACACCACCAACAAGAAGGGCTACGGTCCCGCTTGGCAGAACTCCCTGTTTGAGGACAACGCAGAGTTCGGTCTCGGTATGGCTCTCGGTCAGAACGCTATCCGCAACAGACTTGCGGGCTATGTAGCTGACATTCAGGCAGCTACCGACAGCGAAGAACTCAAGACCGCTTGCCAGAACTACCTCGACACCATCACTGATTCCACCGCTTCCCGTCCCGCAACCGACGCTTTGATCGCGGAACTGGAGAAGGTTGTTGATGATGAGAAGGTCGGCGAGCTGGCGAAAAAGACCCTCGTTGACAAGGACGAGCTTGCGAAGAAGTCCATGTGGATCTTCGGCGGCGACGGTTGGGCTTACGATATCGGCTTCGGCGGTCTTGACCATGTAATCGCTTCCGGCGAGAATGTCAACATCCTCGTATTCGACACCGAGGTTTACTCCAACACCGGCGGTCAGTCCTCCAAGGCGACTCCTATCGGTTCCGTTGCACAGTTCGCAGCAGCCGGTAAGGGCGTTAAGAAGAAGGATCTCGCTGCTATCGCAATGAGTTACGGCTATGTTTACACCGCTCAGGTTGCAATGGGCGCTGACAACAACCAGGTTCTCAAGGCACTTGTTGAGGCTGAAAGCTACAACGGACCTTCGCTGATCATCTGCTACGCTCCCTGTATCAACCACGGTATCAAGGGCGGCATGGGCATTGCTCAGCTTGAGGAGAAGAAGGCTGTTGACGCAGGTTACTGGAACACCTTCCGTTACGATCCGCGTCTGGCTGACGAGGGCAAGAATCCCTTCCAGCTTGACAGCAAGGCTCCCACCGCTTCCTACCGCGACTTCATCATGGGCGAGGTTCGCTACAACACCCTCACCCGTTCCTTCCCCGAAAGAGCAGAAGCTCTCTTCACCGTGGCAGAGAAGAACGCAGAGCAGAAGTACGCTCACCTCAAGCAGCTCTCCGAACTGGAGCCCGTTGAATAAGCGTATTTATCACAATCAATCAAACGGCACGTCTTTACGGCGTGCCGTTTTTTTAGAGTTTAGAGTTAAGAGTTGAATGTTGGGTAATCGCAGGGACAGCCCTTGCTCCCTACAATTCCTATCAAACGTGTGACTGAAAAACGAACTTCCATTCCGCACGGCAAACAAAAAACGGCACGTTGCTCAGGCGTGCCGTTTTCGTTATGAAAGAAAGAAGGAAAAGATAAAATCGTGTTTAGCTTACGGTAACATTGAGGGCGTTGTCAACGGTGATGGTGACGGTTTTCTCTGCCCATTCCTTGTCGCCGGTCATATATTTCAGGGTCGCGGTGTCGGTGCCGGGAGTGACGCCCTGCGCGGTGAAGCGGTATGTGTGAGTGCTGAAATCGTAGGTGCAGTTGATTTTTGCAACGCTGCAGCCCTTATATGCCCAGTTGTAGCCGTAAGAGGTTTTACCCTGCGCGGTGAGGATTTCGGTTTCGCTGCTCTGCTTGGTTTCCGCTTTTTGCTCGGTCTTGGGAGCCTCGGTTGCCTTGGGTGCTTCCTTGGCAATGGTGCTCTGTACCGCGCCGGGAGCGGGCTGCGCTTCCTTAATCTGCGTGGTGATGGCGGCGGTGTTCTTCGCGGCTGCCGCACGGTCGGTGTTTACCTTGACGGTGGTGACAATCACCGCCGTGATTGCCGAAGCGGCGAACGCAACGGCGAGCACAATGCTCATCACCTTGGTGCGGGCGGTGGCGTAGCGGGCTTCGCGGATTCTCTTATTTTGGACGCGGGCTCTGTGGAGCGCGTAGTTGAAGTTGGTGTTATTAGTGTTGTTTTCGTTGAATTGATTTCTATTGTTTTGAGTCATTATGAACTCCCCCTTTGTTTTTCTGTGACTACAGTATAACAAATCGACTATGACAAGATAATGACAAAAACGGCGGGTTTTAAAAATTTTTGAAAAATTTTTTATTTGGTTGTCACAAGTGCCGAAATCTGACAAAGTGCGGTTATATCTTGAATTTGAGAGCAAAATATGATATACTTTATATAACTATGAAATTGGTGAGGGGAAAATTTTATGCTGATTCCTTTTGATTCACAAAGGGTTTATTACCGCACGCCGTTTGGTGCGGTGGAGCAGGACACCGAGGTCAATTTCCGTGTGCTGCCGCCGCGCGGTCTTCACTCAAAAAACGTGGAACTGTGCGTAAAATACGACTATGATTACAACTGGGAATACCATAAAATGCTTTGGTGCGGCAACTTTGACGCGGAAAGTGAAATTTGGGAGTGCGCCTTCACGCCCCACCGTATGGGTCTGTATTGGTATTGCTTCCGCCTGCACACCACAGACGGACTTCGCTATATCATTCCGTCCGATCCGTACCGCGTCAGCGAGGTGAGCGAGCACCCCGGCAGAAGCTGGCAGCTGACCTGCTATAAAAAGGGGTTTACCACCCCGAAGTGGCCTGTCGGCGGCGTGATGTATCAGATTTTTCCCGACCGCTTTTATTTCAGCGGCGAGGAAAAGCAGTTAAAGCGCACCGATTTTCAGCGCAACAGCGACTGGTACGCCCTTCCTGTGTGGCAGCCAAATGAGCACGGAGAGATTACCAACAGCGACTTCTTTATGGGCGATTTGAAGGGTATCACGCAAAAGCTTGACTATCTGCAAAAGCTGGGCGTAAGCTGCATTTACCTCAATCCCATCGGAGAAGCGTATTCCAACCACCGCTACGACACCGGCGACTATGCGCACATCGACCCGATTTTGGGAAACGAGGACGATTTCCGCGCGTTATGCGCACAGGCAAAGGCACGCGGTATTCATGTGATTAACGACGGCGTGTTCTCGCACACTGGCTCCGACAGCGTGTATTTCAACCGCTCCGGGCGTTACGGCGACGGCGGCGCGTACCGCGATAAAAATTCGCCGTATTTCAGTTGGTACAAATTCAACGAGTGGCCGGACAACTACCACAGCTGGTGGGGCTTTTACACTCTGCCGGAGGTTAACGAAACCGACCCGGCGTTTAACGAATATATCAACGGCAAGGACGGCATTATCCGCAAATATATGCGCATGGGCAATTCCGGCTGGCGTTTGGACGTGGCGGACGAGCTGCCCGACGAGTTTATGGAGAACCTGCGCAAGTCCGTCAAGGACGAGAACCCTGAAGCGCTGATTGTCGGCGAGGTCTGGGAGGACGCGAGCAACAAGGAAAGCTACGGCGCGCGCAGAAAATTCTTGCTCGGTGAACAGCTTGACACCGTGATGAACTACGTGTTCCGCAACGCAATTATCAACTTCTGCCGCGGTCAGGACGCGCGTTACACGATGGCGGAGATTATGAGCGTGGTCGAAAACTATCCGCGCCCTGTATTGCGCGTGCTGATGAATTCCCTTTCCACCCATGACACCGAGCGTGCGCTCACCATGCTGGCGGGCGAGCCGCTCAACGGCAGAGACAGAGGCTGGCAGGCGTATCAGCGGCTGAATCCCGAACAGCGCGCGCGCGGCGAAAAGCTGATGAAAATCGCCGCTGCCATGCAGTACACCCTGCCCGGTTTTCCGTGCGTCTATTACGGCGACGAAGCCGGAATGGAGGGCTACCGCGATCCGTTTAACCGCTGCTGCTATCCGTGGGGCAGAGAGGACAAGGAACTGCTTGCGTGGCACCAAAAGCTGGGCAGTCTGCGCGCGGAGGTTTCCGCGCTGTGGGACGGTGAGTTTGTCAACGCCTTTGCCAAGGACAGACGGCTTGCCTATATCCGCCATGACAGCCAAACCGCGATTTACTGCGCGTTTAATCTTATGGATCATGACGATGTGCTTACGCCGCCGCCCGGCTATTCCGAGGCGCGAGTGTTCTTCGGCAGCAAATTTGAGGACAACAAGCTCTATCTGAAATCCATGAGCTGTGAGTTTTTAATTATAGAAAGATAATCAATAGGGTTTGGGCAACCGAACCCTATCCTAATTTACTGTCATCAACTTAAGAAGAACGACAGTATATACTAATGTGGGGTGAAGCATGATTCAGGGTGCTGTTTTTGATATGGACGGCTTGATGTTCGACACCGAGCGGCTGGTTTATGAAAACTGGCAGGCAATGATGGACGAGCGCGGCTATCCCTATGACATTGAAGCGTTCAAGCAGACCGTCGGCAGGCGCAAAAAAGAGGTCGAGTTGTTTTATAAGGCGACTTACGGAGAGGATTTTCCGTATTGGGAACTGGCTGACAAAGGGCGCGCGCGGTATGTGCAGCGCGTTGAGCGCGAGGGAATCCCTGTGAAGCCCGGGCTGTATGAGATTCTGGAATTCTTCCGTCAGCGCGGCGTGAAAATTGCGCTGGCAACCTCCACCTCCCGAGAAACCGCCGAACTGAATTTGCGCTTGGCAAAGGTGTCGGACTATTTTGACGTGCTTGTCTGCGGCGACGACGTCACAAACGGCAAGCCACACCCGGAGGTGTTTCTCACCGCCGCCGAACGGCTGGGGTTCCCGCCCGAAAACTGCGTCGCCTTTGAGGACAGCATCAACGGTATCAAATCCGCCTATGCCGCCGGCATGACAACGGTAATGGTGCCCGACTTTTTGCAGCCAACCGACGAAATCAAGCCGATGATTACCTATTTGTGCAAGGATTTAAGCGAAGCGGTGGCATATTTATCCTAATTTACGCATATTCTGTAAAAACAGAAAGCGGGTGTTTTATGTTCAGAGAAATTACCCCTGACGACAGGGAACTTTATTTGCGTTATGTCGATATTTTTTACCACACCGACGCGGTGGAATCGCCTGTGCCGAAAGAAAACTACGCCGCGACATTCAATGAGTTGATGCGGTCTAACGCTTATTTGAAGTGCTTTATTTTTGAGGACGATGGCGAGCCCTGCGGTTTTGCGCTGCTTTCAAAAACCTTCTCCCAGGAAGCCGGCGGCGTTTCGGTCACCATTGAGGAACTTTATATCGACGAGCCGCACCGCGGCAAGGGCTTGGCAACCGAGTTTTTTGAGTATCTGAAAAGCCTGCCGAACATTGCCCGCCTGCGGATTGAGGTCGAGGACGACAACACGGGCGCCAAGCGCCTGTATGAGCGCATGGGCTTTGCGCTCCTGCCATACCTGCAAATGGTGATTGACAAGTGGCGGCAATAACAAAAAAACGGAGCGGACGAATCTGTCTGCTCCGTTTTTTGCATGTATCAAAAGAAACAAGGCTCTCCATAACGGAAAGCCTTGTGAAAGTCGATAACAATAAAATTATCTCTTGCTGAACTGTAGCCGCGTAAAGAAAACAGTCCGGCGGACTGTTTTCAGCGGGTACCGCAGGAGCTATGCTCCGAGGACGCCTCAGTGGTCAAAAAGAAACAAGGCTCTCCGTAATGGAAAGCCTTGTGAAAGTCGATAACAATAAAATTATCTCAAAATTATCTCTTGCTGAACTGTAGCCGCGTAAAGAAAACAGTCCGGTGGACTGTTTTTAGCGGGTACCGCAGGAGCTATGCTTCGAGGACGCCTCAGTGGTCAAAAAGAAACAAGGCTCTCCATAACGGAAAGCCTTGTAAAATAGCCAAAGTAAAGATTATCTCTTTGAGAACTGTGAACCGGATAAACAAGCGGAAAAATCGTGATTTGTGTCATACCAGTGTCATTGAGAAAACATCAGTTATCAGATTGAACTACAATTTATTCATTTCTTCACGCAGTTTTTCAAGTTCAAAGTGAGTATAAACCATCTCACCAATTCCCTTTCCTGAATGACCTTGAATCTTTCGCCGCATAGCTTCATCCAGTTTCTTTTCCTTCCACATTGTTGTGAAGGTGTGCCGGGTATCATCCGGTGTATGCTCCTTCTGTTCACCCTGTTCATTGGTATAGTTCAAAATTCCCATATCCAATAGCAACGGTTTCCAGTAACTATCAGTATATTGACCGTGATTTGTGTCAAATCTGAACCCCTTACCATTCAGCTGACAAACAATGTATTCTGAATCCTTCTGCATCCAGTTTTGGAAGAAAGGAAACACTTTGTCAGGGATGGGAACTTTTCTGACTGCGTTTTGGTTTTTGCCTTTCTCAATATAAAAATACCGCTCCTGCAAGTTTACGTTTTCTTTTTTGGTGTTGAATAGTTCGCCCGGTCTGACACCGGTATATATCAGCATCAACATCAGCTGAATATATTCATTTTGTTTTGACCATAACCACATTGTTTTGATTTCATCATCAGTGAAGCGGTAATGCTTTGTGCTTTTGGTTGCAGTGCCAATGTCAATATATTTTACAATGTGTTTTCCTTTGGGGATGATCTCATTCATCACAGCATAATCATATACTTGACTGATCATACTTTTCAGCTTTTTCAACATGGGATGGTTTTTACCCGATGAATCTACCACCCCTTGAAGATGCGGAAGTTTGATCTCTAAAATCGGCATTTTCGCAATACTTTCACACAGCTTATATGCCGCCTTATAACCGTTTACATTTGCTCTACTGATTTCTTCATATTTTTTTGCTGACCATTTGTCATAGACTTCTGCAAAAGTAACATCCGGTCTGATGTCAAAGGGGTTCGCATTGTATTCCGCTAATGCTTGAATGGCATCTTGCCTTGTTTCGTAATAACCAATGGTTTTATATACCTGCTTTAACTGAAAGCGGAGTTCCCCATCTGACAGCTTTTCAAGTGGGTCGGTATCTTTTGGAAGTTTATCGAAGAAGGCATCTGATTTTTTATCATAATACTTCCATCCTTCAGTTCTTCTTGCTCTCCATGGTTTTCTTCTTTTTCCCGGTAGTTTTGACACATTGCCAAATCCATTTGGTAAACGCATTTTTTCACCTTTCCTGTTGATTTTTCAAGGTGAAAATGCTATAATAAAATAACCAGTTCACCTTGAATATTTTGTGTGTTTTCATTGTTGAATTTGGTTTTAACACAGACCACCTACTACTGCAATAGTGGGTGGTTTTTCTTTTTTGCTTGAAATAATTATGAATCATTGGATTTTGTTTTGACTTTTGATGTGGAATTTGTTTTTGCTTGCTGTTTCATAGCTTCATTAATCGCACGATTAATAAATCCATTGACACTTTCGCCGCATTGTTCGGCGTAGGCTTTGATTTTATCTTTTTCGCCTTTATATACCCTTACTTTGATCTCTTCATAAACCTTGGCATTGTATCTGTCCTTGACCTTGCTTGATGTTTTACCCATTATATCACCCCCATATGTCCTTTGTTTGAATATATTATATCACAAACATCATACTGTGTCCACTATGCAAGATATACAAAAAGTCCCCAGTATGTTTGTGCAGTATTCCGTCTTGAAATGGTGGGTACAGTATGCTATAATATAGACAATGAAGGGGACGGAAACCCGACGAAGAAACCCAGTTATCCTGTAAATGCGATATGGTGCAGGGGCGTAAGACACCGGAAATCAGGCAGCCCCCAAAATATTTTACAAAGTGAGGTAAACACAATGAGTATCAACGAAATGGAAACCAAGATCAGAAAAATGCAGGAATGGGAACAGCTTGCAGCCGAAGCCAAGGCAGAAGCCGAAGCCCTGAAGGATGAAATCAAAGCGGAAATGCTTGCGCAACAAACCGAACAGATGACAGCCGGTAGATTCACTGTTCATTGGACTTCTGTTCTGACTAACCGCTTTGATACTACCACATTCAAGCGTGAACACGCCGAAATGTACAAGCAGTACACCAAGCAGAGCGCAAGCCGCCGTTTCAGCGTAGCATAAGAAAAGCCCCTTGCACAAGAGCCGACCAAAGCACAGTGCAAAGAGCCAAGAGAACCGCACACGATGGAGCGGATAAGGATATTATAACCTGTCCGCTCCGAAAAATCAATACAGAAGGAGCAAGACATGAAACTTTATACTATTTTTGACAAGCTGACAGAAGAACAGATGCATCAGACCAAGCAAATCACCATTAAAAGACTCAATCAGGTTGATGATGTACCGACCACAGGCATCATTTATATGCGATTGGTTGCCGACCTGCAAGGTGCGCCGAAGATGCTTTTGCTACATCAGAACGACCAACAGATTACCGCTTATCATTTCCCCTTGACACAGGGCTTCCAAATTCATTGTTGCAATGAGTATTTGAGAGCGTTGAACACCGGTATGGATATTCACTTCAATACATACAAACAGTATGGATGCTTGATAAACGCTTGTATGAGAGCCATCACACAATGAAAACACACAGTTTCGACCGGGTGAAGTTGCAGCTTCATTCGGTCATTTTTCTTTGGTGTATTTTTCAATCATCACCAAGTCAGACAGCGCATCAATGGCTTTTGCTTTGCCGCTGTCATTTAACTGTAAAAACAACTCATTCAGCTGGAAGGTGTTTTCATCAATCTTCTTTGCCAGATCAAGCAGTTTTACTTCATCCGCAAGGTGCGGGTATTGATCATCAAAAGCTGACCATCCGGCAAGGTCTGCAACCGGGACACCGAGAGCATCAGCAATCTTTTTGAGCGTTTCAATTTTGGGATTCAAACTGCCCAGTTCATATCTTCTTATAGTGGATTCAGCTATTCCGCATGATTCACCCAGTGTTCTTTGTGTCAAGCCTTGCTTAATACGATAATTTTTTATCCGTTCGCCTGTTTTCATTATATCGCCGCCTTCATTGAATGTATTTATTCTATCATAATATATATTTAACTGCAACATATAAATGCAAAAAACAGCACTTGACAGAAACAAAACTTACTGTTATAATGAGCATAAGACAGTAAGTTTTGTTACTGATTAAAGGTGGTGAGAAAATGAGAGTAAACAAACAAAAAGTTCTATTGTCGATGGCGGCAAAATGTATGAATATCAAAGATGTATGCAAGGCAACTGATATGAAATATCAGATGTTCAGGCGTATTATTAACGGTGGAAACTGCAAGCCGAAAACCATCGGACGGATTGCCGCCGCTTTGGGCGTAGATGTCACTGAAATCATTGAAGCAGAAGGATAATGAAAACCAAAGAGAAAGGCGGTGATGAACTATGGACTTCAATGAACAAATCGGTGATATATTATTCCGGGGATTTTGGCAGGGCGGCAAAAGTGAAAACGGCGTTGTGAATCCAAAAGCACGAATAAACAAAAAAGCCCCTGTTTCATACGCAGAAGCGCAAGCGTTCAAGTATAAACTGGGTGCTTTGAAACCACATATCATTGTGGTTGATTATGATACCGATGAATCGTTTTATGCCGCTGTCAAGATAGCACAATCAAAGGGTGAACACTTCATTGCTATCAAGGGAGCGCACAAAGGCGGTCATCTGTATTATTATAACAATACCCATTCCATAACAAAAGCAAGCAACCACAATGAAACAGCTTTATCATTGTACCCGGCTGATTACAAGTTGGGATGCAAGAAGGTTAAGGATGAATACAAACCATCTGATAGCTATGCGGCTTTGTCAAATGATGACGGTTCAGACCGTGAAGTTATATGCTTCAATCCTTCTGATGATGGAACGCTTGACGAAATACCGTTCTATCATAGACCGATTAAATCAGCGGCAGAACACAAGTTTTTGGGGATGGATGAAGGTGATGGACGGAATGAAAGCCTGTACACCTTTATGATTGATCTGAAGAAAAGCGGCTTTACCTATGAAGAATATCTTGAAAGTGTCAGTCTGATTAATGAACATCTTTTTTCAAATCCTTTGCCAACAGATGAATTTGAAACCGTTACAAGGCGTAGTGAATGGGAATCCATTGATGCAGGGGATGACAAAAAGACCATTTCACCTGCAACTTTTATGGAGTTTCTGAGGGGCAAGGGTATTCAGATAAAGTATAACGAAGCACTGAATATTGTGGAATATACCGGCATGGAGAATTTGCCCGGTTATCGTAAAGTAAATGATAGTGCAAATTACAACCCGGTCATTTTACAGTATGCCTACCGTGATTATATCCACAACAAAAGCATTTCAAAACAACAGACTTGTGATTTGATCGGTCTGATCGCTGACCAAAACGCATATAACCCCATCAAAGACTATCTGACTGATGGTGTGTGGGATGGTACAGACAGATTTCAAGCCGTGTTTGATTTCCTTCAAATCACGGATGAATTTGAACAGATACTTGTCAAAAAATGGTTTATCCAGACAGCGGCAATGCCGTTTAATACTCTTGATCATTCATTACAGCCTGAAGGTGTGCTTATACTGCAAGGTGATGAAGGAATCGGAAAAACAAGGTTTTTCAGACTGATGACACCAAATGCAAGGTGGTTTTCTTCCTTGGATAAGGAAATGACCACCAAAAACAAAGATATTGTCCTTGAAATGCTGTCAGCATGGATTGCAGAAATAGGAGAATTTGACCGCACAACAAGGGCAAATAAATCTGATCTGAAGAACTTTATGACACAGGACAAGGACACCATCCGCAAACCATACGCCAAAGAACCCCTTACCAAAGCAAGAACAACTTCTTTTTGTGGAACTACCAACGAAGAAAGGTTTCTGAACAGTGATACCGGTTCAAGGCGTTGGTGGGTAATTCATCTTGCCGCTGAAAAAACATTTGATTTTGAACATATTTTGAACGGCGTTGAACTTCATCAGTTTTGGTTGCAGTGCTATCACCTGTTTTCTGAAAATGCCGCTTCATTCCGCTTGACCGATGAAGAAAAGCAGATAATGAAGATCAGAAACGGTGTAGCAATGGAAACAAAACCGGCTGAAGATGAATTGATGGCGTGGATGGATTTTGATGCTTCAAAAGAAAAATGGGTGGAACTGACTGCATCTGATTTTATTATTCAGAATCCTATATTTGACAGATACACGCCTAAAGAAATAGGTGCGGCATTATCCAGCTTGAAAAAGAACTATTATCCGGAATTGCAGGTCAGGCATGGCAAAAAGGGAAATATTTGGTTTATGCCGCCTATAAATCGGATTTGGAACAGTGCTATTGAAAACGCTGAAAAAACTGTTGATGATCTTGTGAACAGGTGAATGTGGTGAATGTGGGTGAATGTTCGTTTTGTATCACCTTCACCCATAAAAAACCGCATTATTACTGAACTTTTATTATATGGTGAATGTGGTGAATATAATTTTTTATATAATCGTAGATAATAAAAAATTTTGATTATTATACTATATTATATTTTTTATAATATATATGAAACGATATTCACTTTCATTCACCTTCACCAAGCAAATAAAGAAAGGATAAAAAAGAATGTGTGAAACAAAATTACCACTTGCATCAGATAATCTTGTGATGGATATAAGCAGAATCAAAGAACTTGAAAAAATAAAAAGTATCAGAGTTCTCCGCAGTACAAAAACAAAGGGTGTGACCATCGTTTTTGTGTGCGAACCTGAACCGGGGAAAATGAGGGAATTGCCTTTTACACCTTGGAATGTGATATATAAAAGCAAGCACTTCTACCTTGATGACCCGGTGCTTTGCTTTTTTGATCAAAAGAACAACTGTCACGAAGATACAGTTGCGTTCACTTTGGCTTGTATGAAAGCATTAAATGAAAAGGGCGTTGACTATGAGTACATCAATCTGATGTTCTCAAAACCGGATGAAATTGCAAACGAATTGTTAAAAGTGTACCCTTCAACGGAAGTTCAATGTTGAACACAAACACATAACTATACAGTTTCGGTGCGATATACCCCCACCAAACGCAAGAAAGGAAGGTGAAACCATGACAAAAAAAGAATCATTTTTACAAGCAATGTTACAATGTCCAACGGTGTCTGAAGCCGCCAAGGTTGCAAAAATATCCCGAAGTACAGCCTATAAATACATCAATGATGAAGATTTCAGATTGAAATTGTCAAAAGCAAAGTCCGAAATACTCAGCGGTACGGCTACATATTTGCAACAAAACCTTGCAATTTGCGGCAAAGAGTTGATGAAGATTGTGAAAGACCCGGCAACCCCGGCGGCGGTCAGAGTTCAGGCGATCAATACTGTGTTCTGTAATGCTAAAGCCTTGACGGAAACAGCGGATATTGTGCAAAAACTCACAGACATTGAAAGCAAAGTGAAAGAAGGGAAAAAATGATTAAGGTTGATATAATCAAAAGGCTTAACGCATTGGAACAGCGATTTGCAAAGCAGGATGTTCCGGTTTCGGTAATGATTTATTATAACGATGCTTCAAATGACTGGATTGTTAATGAAAGGTATTCGGAAAAAGCCAAAACAAAAACCATTCATCTGAAGCACTACAAGGAATATATTTTCCACCCGGAATTTGAAGGTAATGTTGTAATTGACATCCTTGATGCACCGGATGGGTATGTTGGAAATCTGCACCGGTTTATGATGAAAGACCTGAAAAAAGAAAACCATCTTGAAGGTTGTAGTATCAGCATTGAGATAATTGCGGATTCATCTGATGGTGATCTGGAACAGTCATTTGTGGTGACGGTGCATCAGAAGCCTTGATTTTAACTACATGACACAAATATGACACAATTATTTGCAAAAACGTACATTCCAAGTAAATACAATGTTCTCTAACTGACAATTAAGGCGGTGGATCACTTGAAAAACATATCACCAAAACAGTTAGCATCTGTAATTGGTGAAGAAAACGTCAGAAAAATAATTGAAGCGTTTCCCGGCGGTCGGTTTTATGTTAGAAACAACTACCTTGATGTAAAGGAAAGAAATGAAATCATCAGAAAAGACTTTTATTCAGGTGACCTTGACCGGAATCAACTTGCAGAGAAATATAATCTTTCTCTATCTGCGATTGATAAAATAATAGGGAAAAACAGAAAACACAATATATAGTTGCCGATGTTGTAATTTTTGGCAAAAAGTACAATATATTGTATAAACCAATGAAACAAAAATCATCCTATGGTATAATAATCACAGGATGATTTAATTTCTTTTTACTTGGAAAGGATGAAGAAAATGATTAGAAACATTGCAAAAGAATTAAGAGCTTTTGCGGATTCCTGCGAAGAAGCACACAAAAACTATCTGAAAGAGAAAACAGAAATTGAGCGTGTTTACAACCCGGCAGGACAAGCGTTTTCAGAGAAGATGGATGCGGCAAAAATCAAATACGAAAACGCTATCCAAACATTAAAGACCGCATCCAAGGCAAAGGTTGATGAAGAATTCAACAGCGTGTTCCTTGCACTTGGAAAGGTTGTTGCTGTTCTTCCTTCCTCAGAGGTCATGAACGCCATTGATCTGATTCAGAAGGGTGTAATTGATGACACCGAAGCAAAATGTATTCTTGAATCTCGCAAAACCTGCTACATGGAAAGCAAGCTGTTAAACCGTGTCATTGCTGATCGTGAGCCGCTTGCCGCTATTGTTGTGGATGCCATTTATTCAGAAAACAACTTTGTGTTAGCCGAAACAGTTCAGTCCGGCGTTGCAGATTATCAGAAACAGGTCAATGAATTTTACAGGGTGTTTAACCCGGATGTTTCAACAGGTTCAGACCTTCAGCTTGCGTTTCTGTATAACGGCGTACTTGCAGACGGAAAACCGGTTGAAGGCGTTGCCAACATGGTTGAAACCTTCTTGAACGCATATCAGGAAGATTAAGATGCGAATTGACACTTGTTGATTCTATTAGTTGTGTGTTCATCCGTAAACTTTATCGCATCCTTTCGGGTATGGGTGAACACACCACCACTTTTAATGTTTCGACCAATACACATAGGCTTGATTTTTCACTATGCGTATTGGTGGGAACATGATCTGAATACCAAACAGGTGACCATTTTCAGTGGTAACGGTTGATATTATCATTGAACCCCACATAAAAGTTGTATCGGCTGACCACGGTACAACTTTTTTCATTTGTGGAAAAATTGACAACCTATCTTGAATAATAGCAAAAGGTGGTTTTGATATAATGGGCAGTAAAAGAGAAGAAGCAAAGTGTTTTTTGCGGCGTTTATATCGGTGCAATTCAAGCCTTTTGGAGTATAAAAAGGGGCTTGAAGGATTGCAGGAAATAACCACCGAGAATCAGTCTGATGATTTGCCCCTTGACTATATAGCAAAGATGGAGAATTATCAAAAGGCACTGAAACAGAAGATTATTTCTGTCATTGAAAAAGTGTCTGAAGATACATTGAAAATGCTGTTACATTTTCGCTATATTGATTTTTTGAAGTGGGATGATGTAGCTGAAAAAATAGGTTGTTATTCTGAAAGCATACATCAGTTACATAATGCTGCTCTGGATGCGGTCGGTAATATTCTTGCTGAACAGACAGCGGAAATCACCACAAATGAAGAACTGGTTGAAAAAATTCAATCTGGTGTGGAAGTAAAAAAGAATATGGGGCTTTTGTACGAACAAAACAAAAACTTCATTTATAAATGTGCGCTTCCATATTCTCACAGAATTGAAATTGAAGATTTGATGCAAGAAGCCTATTTTGGTTTAGTAAAAGCGGTAAATAGTTTTGATAGTTCAAAAGGTGCGAAGTTTTTAACCTATGCAATATACCACATTAGAAACGCTTTATGCAATTACTATTATAAATGTGGAAGAACCAAAAGAATGCCGGCGCATTTGATTGTGAAATTATCTGCATATCATCATTTTATTTATGAATATGAAGCATCAAACTGTAAACCACCTTCTGATGAACAAATTCAAAGTCATTTGAACCTAAGCAATACACAGTATAAAGCATTAAAAAAGGCACTGACGGAATCAACTTGCAGTTTGGAAGATGTAGTTCCGGGAACTGATCTGACTGTATATGATGGCGTGGCAGATGAATTTGATATTGAAGATACTGTTTTGAACCCTATTGCAAATGATCAGGTTAATGCGGAAATATGGGAAAGTGTAAACGGTCTTTCTCCAAAATTGAAAAGTGTCATTGAATTGAGATACAAGAATGGGTTATCGCAATCAGATGTAGCAAAAGAATTAGGCGTTTCCGGTTCGAGAATTGGACAGTGTGAACATCAAGCATATAAACTGTTAAAAACGGATGCACGGATGCGCTATGCCGCTGAATACTATGGTTATGATAGTGGTATTACATATAGCGGTGGAAAATCATTCTTTAAGCATCACGGTTCATCAACAGAGTTAATTGCGCTGAAACGAATTGAAGTTGAAGCGGAACGGAAGCGAATACATAAATTTTTTGAAAACTTTGATTGGAGTATATAAACGCTTTTTTTGTTGTCGGTGTGAAATTACACCATCTTTTGATAAAATTGCAGTGTGGGGATAATTATGTATACTAAAAAACATGAAATAGTTTATAAGTGGCAAAACATCACTATAACCGCACATCTAACTCAAACAGATGTTGCAAATCTTCTTTTGATGCCGGGAATACGCTTGATAAGCGTGAACGCTCCAAAGAAAAGTTATTATCCCAAAAAGAAAAAGAGGATTTGAATTAAGGTGTTACCATGAAAAAATATGATAAAGAAGTAATCCAAGTTGCATTGAGTGACGAAGAAAAGGTTATCAAAGCCTTAACCAAAAATTATGTTAAGGCTCTTGCAAAAGTAAAAGAGAAAATAAAAATGCTTATGCTTGAAGCTGAAGAAACCCAGCTTCAGTCAAAGGTGTATCAATTACATTATCAACAACTAATCGAAAAGCAGTTATCAGAATGTTTGAAAATTCTTCAAGAAGGAAATATTAAAACAGTAACAGAGTATTTGAATAAGTGTTATGAAAATGGTTTTGTTGGTAATATGTATAGCCTGAATCAACAGGGTATTCCCTTGGTGTTACCAATAGAACAAAAGCAAGTGATTCAGTCTGTAATGAAACCCACTGAAAGTTTTACATTCTCTGAAAGGTTATATGATAATATTTCAGAGTTGAAAACGGTAGTAAAGTCTGAATTAAGTCGTGGGCTTGCATCACAAATGACCTATGCTGACATTGCCCGGAACATTTCAAACTACACCCAAATTGATTTGAATAAATCTATCAGAATTGCACGGACAGAAGGACACAGGGTTCAAAATGAATCAAGGCTTGATGCAATGCAAGCGGCAAAGAAAAAGGGTGCGGATATTGTCAAGCAGTGGGATTCCACCCTTGACGGTGAAACAAGACCGAATCACAGGTTGCTTGATGGTCAAGTCAGGGAACTTGATGAAGCCTTTGAAGTTTCTGGAATGAAGGTCAATGCGCCCGGTGCCTTTGGCATAGCCGCTGAAGATTGCAACTGTCGGTGTTGCCTTCTCCAAAGGGCAAGATGGAAAACTAAAATTGATGAAACCAAATATATTGGAAGGCTTGAAAACATGACTGATGAACAACTTCTTCCAACAGCTATGCGGTTGAATATATCGGTTGATGAATTAAGGAAAACAACAAAAGGTGATACAATAATTCCTGAAAGGGCAAAAAACTTTGAGGATTTCAAAACAAAATATAATAAAATATGGCATTATGAAGGAAGCAACCTGCAAAAAGAAGTTGAAGCACGAATGGCAAGCTATAAGAAATAAAACATATCCCACACCTTGCATTATTCTTTGGTGTGGGATATAATTGTTTTACGATATGCCGCTGTATTGCCGAGAATTGCCCTGTGTGGCGTTTTTATGTAAATAGTAAAGAGTTTACCCTTTTCAGCGGCAAAAATCAAGCACAAGCGAAATTTGAAGGGGTTTATTGATGCTTGATAAGAAGTTGATTGAAGCACCTGCAAGGGCGCTTTTTGTGTGTCATACTTGTGTCATATATGTGTCATACCCATCAAAATTCGGGCGGTTTTCAGTAGCTTAACAAAAGGAAAAACCCCGATAAACACTGGGTTTGTCGAGGTTTTGAAAATTGAACTGATTATCTCTTTGAGAACTGAGGCGCACGACGAGCTGCTTTGAGACCGTATTTTTTACGCTCCTTCATTCTCGGGTCACGAGTGAGGAAGCCTGCCTTTTTCAGCTTGCCGCGGAGGTTCTCGGTGTCGTACTGGAGCAGTGCTCTTGCGATGCCGTGACGGATTGCGCCCGCCTGACCGGTTACGCCGCCGCCTGCAACACGGCAGACAACGTCAAACTTCTCATCGGTCTCGGTGAGAGCGAGAGGCTGACGAACGATGAGCTTGAGGGTTTCAAGTCCGAAATAATCGTCGATGTCGCGGTCATTGATGGTGATTTTGCCGGTGCCCTGGTACAGTCTTACACGGGCAACAGAACTTTTTCTTCTGCCTGTACCGTAGAAATAAGGTGTCTTATCGTACATACTTCATGCCTCCTTCTTATGCTTCAACCGTCTGGGGCTTCTGAGCCTGATGGTTGTGTTCCGCGCCCTCAAACAGACGAAGTCTCAGAAGAGCGTTTCTGCCGAGCGTGTTCTTGGGAAGCATACCCTTAACGGCAAGCTCCATCGCCTTGTTGGGACGGGTCGCCATCAGTGTATCGTAGCGGGTTTCTTTCAGGTGGCCGATATAGCCGGTGTGACGCTGCCACTTCTTCTGGGTCAGCTTGTTGCCGGTCAAAACAGCGTCCTTGCAGTTGATGATAATAACGTGGTCGCCGCAGTCTACGTTCGGGGTAAAGGTGGGCTTGTGCTTGCCTCTGAGGAGCACAGCAGCCTGAGCGGCAACTCTGCCGAGGGGCTTGCCTGCTGCGTCAATGACGTACCAAGCGCGTTCAACTTCGGCGGGTTTTGCTAAAAATGTTGACATTTTTATTCCTCCTGTTCTTGTTTCGTGCTTTATGATTATAGTATAGTTTTCCGGCAAAGTCAACACTTTTTTCAAAAAAATTAATTTAGCATTGTGAAATCTCTCGAATTCGTTTAAATACGCTTGTATGCTCTCAAATTCTCACAAGCGATTTTTTGAAAAATTCAAAGCAGAAACAAAAAAAACAGCGAAAATTTCACACCAAATTCACATTGCCGATATATGCCCTTCATATTAAAGGGGTAATATATAGCCACAACAAACAAAGGAGGTGACACCCAATGACACACAAACAGCCGTCTGTCATTGCCTGTGTAACCGGTCAATACGATTGTGACAGAATCATCGAAACAGCCGAACAGCTCGCTCAGGATTTGGATTGCGAGCTTCATGTAATGAGCGTGCTGATGCCCACCGAGAACTACGCGCTGATCAGCGACCAGCTGGAATATCTCAACCGCGTTTCCAAGCAGGCGGGAGCGGACATGACCGTTATCTTCAGCAGCGACGCGCCGAAAGCTGCGGCGAAATTTATCAGAGAAAACAATGCGATTCATATTGCGGCAGGTATGCACGACGGCGGTAATAAGAGCTTTTTGGTTGAGTTTAACAAGCTTGTACCCGATGTATCCATTACAATGGTTGATAAAGAGCGTACTGTCTATACAATGGACGTTCGCGCACGCAGCAAGGCGTGAACCGGCAAGCATAACGAAGGTATATTTATATAGATTAGCATTGAACATTTCTCAATCCACTGCTCCGCGCCTGCAAATGTTCCCCGCGGCGCGGAGTCTCCATCCGCTATTTCCATCTCCTTTCTTTATATAAACATCTCTCTCCCAAAAGGGCGTTCCGAATCCGGAGCGCCCTTTTGCCGTTGCAGCGTGACGCTGCACCCGGCGCGCCTTTGGCGAGGTCGGCTTGAGTCATAGAGCGGATGAACGGCGCGTTGGAACGTTGCTGTAATGGCAATGTTTTTTGCAAACGTGAGTGTCTGCTAATTCCGCGTCCCGCATTCCGCATTAAAAAAACCTCACCGCTCCGAACCGCCCGCATAACATGTACCAAGGACGTTCAAAACAAAAGAAAATCACACGGAGGGACGAAATGAGCTTAATCGGGAAAAAGGGCGTTGACATTTCATCATTAAACGGCAGCGTGAATATCGAAACCGTCAAAAAGGCGGGCTATGATTTTGTGATGATTCGCTGCGGCTACGGCAGCGACTATGCGGTGCAGGACGACACGCAGTTTGAGAACAACGTGCGCAAATGCGAGGCGGCGGGCGTTCCGTGGGGAGCATATTTATATTCCTACGCGCTCAACACGGCGGACGCCAAAAGCGAGGCAAAGCACGTTCTGCGGCTGCTGAAGGGCAAAAAGCCCACGCTGCCTGTTGCGTTTGACATGGAGGACGGCGACGGCTACAAGGAGCGCCACGGTATGCCGAGCAACAGCACCCTGCGCAGCATTTGCAAAACCTTTCTCAGCGACATCAAGGCGGCGGGATATTATCCCATGCTCTATGCCTCGCTGAGCTGGCTGAACAATCAGCTTAACGATTCAAGCCTGCTCAACAGCTATGACGTTTGGGTCGCGCAGTGGAATTCCTCCTGCACCTACAAGGGCAGCTACGGAATGTGGCAGTACGGCGGCGAAACGAATTTTATCGAGAGCAACAGTATTCCCGGTGTGGGGGTTATCGACAAGGACAAATGCTACAAGGATTACCCCGCCATCATCAAAACCGGGGGCTGGAACGGCTGGCCGAAATCTGACAAGGTGCTGGACAGCACGGGCTACCAATTCATGGACAGGGGCGTCGGCGTGCTGGCAATCAAGGAAATGCTGCTCTTGGCAAGGCGGCTGGGAATTACCACGCAGGGCATGGACGAAAACGGCGTATTCGGCGACGGAACGCTGATTGCGGTCAATCAGGTGCTTGGGCTTGGCGGTTATGAGCAAAACGGCATTGCGGGAGAAAATTTTGTCAAGTATCTGGCAAAGCTAATTAAAGAAAAAACATGAAAAAGCGGTCAGCTCTGTTTGAGAGCTGACCGCTGATTTTGTGAAAGAGTTGATTAAGCCTCTTCCTTGGGTTCGATAATCTTGTAAAGAACCGCCGCAAGCGCCGCGCCGATAAAGGGACCGACGATGAACACCCACAGAGTGCCGAGAGGAGCCGCGTTGCCGTTCATGGCAGCAACCAAAGCGGGACCGAAGCTGCGTGCGGGGTTTACAGAGGTGCCGGTGAGACCGATACCGAAGATGTGAATCAGGGTGAGGGTCAGACCGATTACCAGACCGCCGAAGGAGCCGTGACCTGCCTTCTTGGAGGTAACGCCGAGAATAGCGAATACGAATACGCAGGTCAGAACGATTTCAACAAGAATACCCGCCCAAGGGTTCTCGCCAACGCCCGCAAGACCGTTGGTGCCGAAGCCGCCGGTTGCGTCGGCGACCTTGCCCATGCTGAAAATTCCGGCGAGCAAGCCTGCGCCCGCAAACGCGCCGAGGCACTGTGCTACGATGTAGCAGATGAAATCAACAACACTCATGCCGCCTGTGAGCAGAACGCCCAGAGAAACGGCGGGGTTGATGTGGCAGCCGGAGGTGTTGCCGACGCTGTACGCCATTGCAACAATAACCAGACCGAACGCCAAAGCGGTCATTGCGTAGCCGCCGGGTGTGTCACAGCCGACGAGCATTGCGGTTCCGCAGCCGAAGGTTACCAGAACAAGGGTTCCGATAAATTCAGCGATGTACTTTTTGATTGAACTCATAAATGTTCCTCCTTTATTGTTTATGGATTTTAATTCCATAATCCAAATATAGCACAAACGGACGCATAATGCAAGCAGTTTTATACAAAAATAATCTTAAAATTTTGTCATAAATAATTGAACACATACAAAATTTTTCGTATTATCGTAAAATTTCTTGGAGGAATGAACTTTTTGCCGCGCTGAATTGTATAATAAGTGAAGGCGAAAGAGGTGAGGGAATGGATTTCGAGCGGCAAATTGAACGGTACAGCGCGGATTTGACGCGGCTGTGTGTTTCGCTCTGCGGCAACCGCGAGGACGCGGAGGATTTGTTTCAGGAAACATGGCTCAAAGCGCTGCGGCACAGCGGGCGTTACCGTGCGGACAAGCCGTTTGACAAATGGCTGTTCGCAATCTGCGTCAACACCTATAAAAACACCCTGACAGCGGCATACCGCCGCAAGCGCTTCCGGTTTGCGAACAGGGAAGAGGAGGAGTTGTTCTGGAGCGCAATCCCGGACAGGAACGGGGAAAACGCGTCGGAGTATGACGCGCTTCACCTTGCGATTGCAGAATTGCCCAAAAAGCAGCGCGTGGTGCTGGTGCTCTGTTATTTTAAGGATTACTCAATCCGCGAAATTGCCGAAATCGTTCACATTCCCGAAGGAACGGTAAAATCGCGGCTGTCAGCGGCGCGCGCCGCAATCAAAAGGAGGTTGGAAAGCAATGCGCCGGATAACGGAAGAACAGTTGGATAGCATGTTGAAAAACTACTGCGAAAGGACGGCGCAGACAGCGTTTCAAAAGACGGAAGCGCGGCGGTTCCCGGCAAAGCGGCTTGCGTTTGCGGCGGCAGTTGTCTTGATGATTGCAATCGGTGCGGCTGCTTTTTGGCTGACAGCGGCAAGCCCACGGCATGAAAAAAACGCCTATTCCTTTTCTGCCGAAAAACTCGCGGCGTTTTGCAGGCAGGAGAGCGTTGCGGACAAAACCGCACAGCAAAAGGCGGGTGCTTGGGAGCCTGTTCTCGCCTATGCCGACAGCCAAAAGACGGTGTTCGGCGTGGCAAAGGGTGTGTTTGTGTTTGATTATCAAAACGGCGAATTTCTGAATACCTTTGATTTGGAGAAAATCGGCGCGCCTGCCTTTGGACAGGGCGACAACATTTCAAGTCTCAGCGCCTCCGCCGACGGAAAATTCGCGCTGCTCTATTCGCATATGACACTTGAAAACGGCGGCTATCGTGAGGAGTACCGCGAGCTGAACCTTGAAACCGGCGAAATCACGCTGCTTGATAACGAAAGGGCTTTTATTGAGAAACACGGCGTTTTTCAAACCTGCCCTGTCAATGTGAGTGACCGCGAAAAATTACCGGGCTGGCTGTTCAGCGGGCACTCGGCGGTGGTTGAAGCAAACGAGTATATCCTTGCGTTTGATTTTGACCAAGGAAAGGGAAGGCTCGACACCCTGAGCCTGATAATCATGAACGCGCAGAGCGGAGAAATCAAGTCCGTGGTGAGCGTGTTTGAAAATATTAATTAACAAATAAAAAACGGCAGGGCTGCAACGCCTGCCGTTTTGTTGCTTGATAGAAATCCGCCGGGTGCAGCGCGGGGCTGCCTCATTTCGTCCAGATGAGTGATGTAAAAAACTGCTCATAGGCGTCGTCCCAGCCGTCAATCGGGCTGACGCCGCCGCCGTTTACGCTGCGCAGCTTGGCGTCGTTTTCGGTCAGACCGAGCGCGAACAGCTCTCCGGCGGTGATTTGATACCCCTTTTCGCGGGCAAGCGCGCAAAAATCCTCCACAGGCTCGTCGCTTTCGCGGGTTTTGAGCAGCGCCGCCTTTAACGTGCCGTCGGTTTTGGCGGCGGCTAACAGGCGGTTGAGTTCGTGTTCAATCATGAAATCCATCCTTTCAAAGAGAAAAAGACCGGTTCGCTTTCGGAACCGGTCTTGAAATTATTGGGAAAAACGCGGGCAACCGAATCCGGGCTGCTTATTCAATGGCGCTGTCGAGGTACTCCATGAGCTCCTCATCGTCCTTCTTCTGCTTGTCTCTCATAATGAAAAACGCAGTGCAGGCAGCGGAAAGCGCTGCGACGAGTGAAATAATGCCGATAATCCAAAAGAACTTCTTGCTTTTCATGTTAGAAACCTCCGTTAATCTATTATTTGCCAGAATCGCTGAATATACTATGTATATTTTAAACAACTTTTCCGAAAAAGTCAACAGAAAAACAAAAAAAGCAGAGAAAAACTCTGCTTTCAAGTTTTCGCTATGGATTTGTCTTACGCGGTCGCGTTCAGGCGCTTTGCAAGATTGGATTTTCTTCTTGCAGCGGTGTTCTTATGAAGAATACCCTTAGCTGCAGCCTGGTCGATTTTCTTGACCGCAAGACGAACTGCCTCCTGCTTGTTGTCAGCATTGGTATCAACAGCATAGTAAGCTTTCTTGATAGCGGTCTTAAGGGCCGACTTGGTCGCCTTGTTGCGAGCGGTTTTAGAAGCAATTACTTTTACACGCTTTTTCGCGGACTTGATGTTTGCCATTGTCCCACCTCCTTAAAAGTATCGGTCATATGGATAATATGATAGCATAAAA
>CAMVLW010000024.1 GCA_947168445.1 uncultured Clostridia bacterium | reverse complement strand
TTCTTTGTCAGCACCTTTTTCTGCCATGACACCTTACCGCATTGCGGGCATTTCATGCGTCTGGTTCTGCCCATATGCGGCGACCATAGCACATGATTCAGGGAAGGCACATAGCAATGACCGCACTCGGCACATTCATAATAGCCCGCCGTCTGCTCAATTTTAATGCAGTAGCCAAAGCCGATAATTGCCGGAATTGCTCCCGCGATAATCAGGACAACGCGCAGCCAGTCGGCGATATTGAGATAGCTTGCCGCCAAGGTTGCGCCGATTAAAATAATCGTCGAAAAAACGCCGATGAGGATTTCCAGCGAAAGCAGCTTTTTGTCCGACTCTTCCTTCTGCTTTGCGATTTCCATTAACAGCATTTCGGATTTTTCCTTGTAGTTCTCCATAACGATAACCTCCCCGTTAAACAAATCGTTAATCGTGATATTCAGCAGCCGGCACAGCTCCGGCATGAGCGCGACGTCGGGCAGGGATTTGCCTGTTTCCCATTTTGACACGGCTCTGTCGGTAATGCCCAGCTTTTCCGCCAGCTGCATTTGCGTCATATGATTGGCTTTTCGCCGTTCGGCGATAAAGCGTCCGGTTTTGACCTGATCCATTCTGCCGCCTCCTTTCACCTTCTATTGTAACAGAAAAGTGAAAATAAGCTACATACCGTTGGTTGACGGAGAGGAAATCAACCGTTGGTTGAGTGCGTTTTTCTTTACAAATGAACAAATTTACAACAATTACTGAATATACACAATTGCCTGCTTGCGAAAGGCAGTCACAATGCGCTCCACAGCGGAATACGCCAGAACAAAGCAAAAGCCGTAGACAGGAATCACGGAGCTGCGGAAAACAAAGCCCGCAACCGCCAGACCTGCGGCGAGCAGCGCCTTGATGATACCGCTGACCAGCTTAAATCGCCACATCTGCGCACCGACGCGCTTTGCTTCAATCGCGCGCATGATGTCCACAAAGCCCGAAAAAACAAACACCGCCAGAAGATAAACAACGGTGACGAAGCGCCCGGTGCTGATGAGCGAAACGGTAAACAGCGCAACGTCAAGCACAATGACGGCTTGATACAGGCTCGACTTGCCGCTCACCATGTAACGCGCCATAGTGAAATAATAGAACAGCAAACGGAAGCCGTAGACAAACAGAGAAATCAGCAAGGCAAAGGCGGTAACAATAAGCCCTGTTTCCGGCTGCAGCGCAAGCAGCACGGCGAGCAGCAGCATGACGCCGCCGATAATAATGTTTTTGATACGCTGAAAATGAGTCATGGCTTTCCCTCCCGTAACAGCTTGCGGAATGCCCGGATACCGCCGAAGCCTTCCTTGCGGTAGTCAATGGAAACGCCCGCCAGCGGATTGCCGGATTGATAGATGCGGTTTGTCACCATGCTTTTTTGCGCGAGCGCGGCGAGAATGAACTTTCCCAAAAAGGTGTTGTCCTTGTCGCCGGAGGTGTGAAGGTATTCCGCCTGGTGGGTTTCGATGGAAAAATCGGGAATTGCCTGTCCCGAAAGCCGCTCGCCGAGCGCCTTCCAGTCGGCGGAATCGTCAAGCTGCCGCGTGTGCAGGATCCGGCTGACCTCCTGCGCCACATCCGCCACGGTATCCGTGGCATAAACGCCGCACTGAAATTCCTGATGCTTGCCGCGCAGAAATTCAAGGGCGTAGACCATTTGGCAAAAAGCGTTTTGATAATCGGAGGGATTGTCCTTGACAATTTCCTCATAATTGCCCCACGCGGGCAGGTATTTGTAGCGGACAAAGCTGTAATCGGGCAAGTGACCCGCTCTGCCGTGACCGAGGTTCATAATACTGTTTTCGCTGTTGACATAAATGCTCGCCGTGTAAAGGCTGTTGTCAAGGTCGTCGGGCGTAAAGGCGCTGTGACGGAACCGCAGCTGTTTTTCGGGCACATTGTCGAACAGTTCATAAAAATAATAATTGGTGTTGTTGATTGCCAGCGACGGCGTTCCGGCAAAATAGCGGTGCGCCCAGGTGTCCGACAGCACATGCATGGCAATGCCTGCCGCCTGCGGACTTTTGCCCTTTGCAAGCTGCACGGTTTCTTTTAACAGCGCGCTGTTGGGATTGCAAATCAGGCGGTACTTGTTGAGATACCGCTTGGAGCTTTTCCAAGCGGGCTTTGCGGTTAAATCATAAGGCAAAAAGTGAAAGGACGACCAAATGCGCGTGATGTCCTGCAAGCCGGAAATGTCGGTGCGCGCGTCCATCAGCTCCAGCTTCAGCTGGGTGGTGGCGGCGGCAAGCGGCGCGTTCAGCTTTAAGAGCAGCGTGCGGCTGCACGAATCGACGAAGCAATCGCTGTAGGCAACGGCAACGGCTTCTTCGTGCGAATAGCCCGCCAAAATCGACGCGCAATAGGCGGCGTAGTAGTGAAAATCAGGATTCATATTGTCCTCCGTTTCCGGCGGTTTGCTTTCTCAGCTTTCTGATGGTGATGGAATTAATCATCAGCAGCAGCAAAAAAATCATAGAGGTGACGTCAATCACCAACACAATCAGCAAGTAAGCAATTCTTTCCGTCGCGAAAAGAAGGAAGCCGAAGTCCATCAGCACCGCTAAACTATAAAAGGTAAGCAAAACTCCGTTGAGCGCCAAATACGGCAGACGCTTGCGGCGCATACCCTCGCACCGCGCCGCGTAACCGACATAAACACGGATGCCCGCGTCGAGCAGAGAAACCGCCCAGACAATGCCGACGGCAATTGCTCTTACGGCAAAGGAATCCGCTTCATTCGTCCTTGAACCAAAGATAAAAAAGCTGAGTACAAACCGGAGAAACGTCCACACACCGAACAGCATAACGCCGTTGCCGATGGTGATGAGGTTATCCTCGGTTTTTCTGATTTTGCAGTTCACATCTGTCACCTTTGCTTTTGTTTTTTGATTTTCAGCTTGTTGGGCAGCTTTACTGAGAAGGTCATGCCCTCTGCGGAGGGAATGGCTTCAATGCTGCCGTTGTGCAGCGTCACAATGCGCTTGGCAATGCTCAGACCGATTCCGTGACCGCCGGTTTTTGAGGTGCGCGAGGAATCGGGACGGTAAAAGCGGTCAAACAAATGGCTGTAATCCGCCTCCGGGTCGATTTCACAGGTGTTGAATATCGTCAGGTGGGTGTATCGCGCCACCTGTCGCAGCTTAACCGCAACCTCGCCGTTTTCGCTGACATATTTGGAGGCGTTTTCCGTCAGCACCGACACCAGCCGTTCCAGCTGGGCGGGATTGCCGTTCAAGGTGACGTCCGGCTGAATGTCGCGCTTCAAAACGGATTGTTTGCCGAGCAGCACCTCCTCAAAGGTGACGGAAATGCTTTCCACCACTTGGCTGAACATCACGGGCTCAATATCCGAAATCTCGTCGATTTCCTCCAAGCGGTTGAGGGTCAGCATTTCATTGACAAGCTCGCTGACGCGCTGCACCTGCATCGTGATGTTGTTTATCCATTCGTTTTCGCCGTCCTTGTAGGCGAGCACCTCGGCGTTGGCGGAAATAATCGCCAGCGGCGTTTTCAGTTCGTGGCTCGCGTCGGTGATAAACTGCTTTTGCATCCGCGCGTTTTCGGCAAACGGACGGACGATTCTTTCGGACAAAAAGGCAAACAGCAGCGTAATCATGACGATAAAGGCGACGGAAACCAGCGAAATAATCAGCAGCAGCGACCGCATGGAATTCAAGTCGTCGGAGTTATCCAAAAACACCACCATTTTTTCGTCGGCGGAAACACGGTAGCGGTAGTTGTCATAGTAGCCCACATCTCCGGCGTCTCCGGAGGCTGCCGACGCCATGACGATTGCCATATCTTCATCAATCGCGGCGATATGGTCGGTGTTGACAACGATGTCATTTCCGTCTTTGGTCACGGTAAAATAACGCGCACGGTAGGGAGATTCCGCGTCTACCGAATAGCGGCTGCCGCCCTCCGCCAATTCCAGCCGCAAAAGCTCATAGGGAGGCAAATTGCCGTTGTGCTTTTCAATAACGGCGGTAAAGTCGTCCGCACCGCGCGCAATCGAAATGCCGGAACAAATCCAAAAAATCAGAATCGTCATACCGAACACAAGGGTTGCGGAAAGCAAAACGCCGAGGACAATTTTTATTCGCAGCTTTTTCATGGCTTACTCTCCCAGCGCGTAGGCTTCGCCCTGCTCAATGACGTTAACGTCCGCATGAATTTGGCACAGCTTGTTTTTGAGATAAAACACATACAACTCCGCTTTTTCGCCGCTTTCTTTGCCGCTCCACACCTGCTCGTTAAGCTGTGCAGGCGTATAAAAGGTGCCGGCGTTGCGCACCAAAAAGGTCAGCAGCTCCGCTTCGGTGTTGTTGAGCCGCAGGCTGCCCTTGTCGGATTTTAATTCGCAGGTATTCGAATTTAATTCGATATTAGAATATTTCAGTGTGGAATAGCGATAATCCCCGGTGCGGCGCACCAAGGATTTCAGCCTTGCCACAAGCTCCTTCATGGCAAACGGCTTGGCGAGATAATCGTCCGCGCCCTCGCTGAGTCCTGTAATGCGGTCGTCCAGCGCCGCCTTAGCCGTCAGCATGAGCACCGACGTGTGGTTTCCGTTTCTGCGCATGGTTTTGAGCACCTCAATGCCGTCCATCACGGGCATCATAATATCGAGCACCACCACGTCAAAGTAGTCGTTTTCCATAGCGTCTACCGCCTGCTTGCCGTCATAGACGGGCGTAACGGTGAAGCCCTCCATTTTCAGAATCTCGGTGACAGCCATTGAGAGCGCACGCTCGTCCTCTGCATATAAAACCTTCATCTTCATTATCCTCTCTGAATCAAATCGCGGATGGTCTGCATTGATAAATCGGTGGAAGCCATCTCGTCGGCGCAGCGCTTGAGTTCCTCCACAATCAACGCGGTGCTGCGAATGTTCTTCTTGTATTTCAGCTGGTGCTCCAGACTCGCCCAGCAATCCATAGCGATTGTGCGCATTTGAATTTCGGCGTCCATTGTGTCGATTCCGCCCACCCCAAAGGGAATGGTGATAATCACATGCAAACTGCGGTAGCCGTTGGGCTTGGCGTTGGCGATATAGTCCTTGACCTTTTTCACCTGCCATTTGCCGCTTTTTTGTATTTCGTCAAGTACGGTGTAAATATCTCCGATAAAATGCGTCACCACGCGCGCGCCGACCAAATCCGACAAATGCGTCAAGCCGCTCTCCGGCGTTTCCGGCAATCCGTTGCGGCGCAGCTTTTCCTTTAAACTTTCCGCACCCTTAACGCGGCACTTCAAATGCTCCGCGGGCGCTTTTTCGGAATCGGTGCTGATACCGTCGAGAATCGCCTGAATCTCGCGCAGCATCATATCGTGTATCTCCTCCAGCCTTTGCGCGTAAATGCCGTAAAAGGCTAAATCTTCCTGTTTCATCTCTCTCCTCCGTTCGTCATATTTCGACCATTTTATTATACCATTCTTTTGTGCAGGTTGCAAGAAGAAAGTAATTTCCCGAAAAGGCAAAAAATAAAACAAGGAACATCCGGTTGGGATATTCCTTGTTTTATGGTGCGAGTGTTCATAACGGATTGTTATTTACTTACCATTCTCCGTGACAAAAAATATGTTCAACAGCAAAGGTCATTGCGGTAGTTAAAACATTAGCAGCAATAATAACCGCAATTAAAACCTTTTTATTAGAAGTCTTCTTTCGCAAAAACAGATATACAATAGGAAATTCAACCAACAGTGTTATCAATAAATAGAAAAGCGAAACTGTAAACGTTGGTGTAGCGCTTACTGTATAATTGATTGCATAAAATATACCCTTTTCGGAAGTATAATAAGAATATACGTTATCAGAGGAAATCCCGAGCCATATATACGGCACCAAAAACGAAGCCAAATTTGCCAACGAAACGACAGGTATTACACGTTTTAGGTCTTTAACTTTTGCCAAATAATTGATTAAAACAATCTCTATTATCAGCGTCAAGATTATTACGATAGGCAACAAATCCAGAGGACGTTTTGAAGAAACCCAATGCCATGATGAATTTGCAGACACCGTTATCGGAAACATAAAGATAAATAATATCGCAATTAAAACTGAAAAGAATGTTTTATTATTTTTCACTGCATTCACCTCGAAGTTTTTTCTAAAAAATTATATCAAGAATATACCTTAATGTCAATTTCTTAAATTGTCTTATGTTATAGCGAGCAGGGAATTTGTACGGCAAATTCCGGAATACAGACCGAAAAAGAAAGAGTGTCCATAACTTAAATTCGTTATGAACACTCATACTGGTGCCGGTGACCTCTGTTTTCTTTCCCGTTATCTTCTGCCACGCTTTATGCGGCGTGCTCTCAGCTTAACTGCACATCTGCGCTCTCGCGGAAAACAGTCCGCCGGACTGTTTTCTTTTCGCTCGCCTTCGAGTCCGGTCACCGGCAACGGGTAAAATAAAACAAGGAACATCCCGTTGGGATATTCCTTGTTTTATGGTGCCGGTGACCTCTGTTTTCTTTCCCGTTATCTTCTGCCACGCTTTATGCGGCGTGCTCTCAGCTTAACTGCACATCTGCGCTCTCGCGGAAAACAGTCCGCCGGACTGTTTTCTTTTCGCTCGCCTTCGAGTCCGGTCACCGGCAACGGGTAAAATAAAACAAGGAACATCCCGTTGGGATATTCCTTGTTTTATGGTGCCGGTGACCGGACTCGAACCGGTACGGTATCGCTACCGGCGGATTTTGAGTCCGCTACGTCTGCCAATTCCATCACACCGGCGTGCAAGATTTATTATACAATAAACCTTTGAAAAAATCAAGTGTTTTTTTCAGAAAAAACCGGGCACCGCTTTTTCGGCGGCGCCCGGCGTTGTTAATTACCGTTTTTATTATTCATATTCCGCGATAATACGCTGGATTTTGGTAACGTCGGAAATATTCAATTTGCCGTTGCCGTCCGCGTCGGCTGCCGCAAACTGCTTTTCGTTGGCAACATCGACAATCACGCTGCCGTCGGTATTTTTGAAGTCCGCGAGATAGCGCTGAAGCAGCGTTGCGTCCTCAATCGTCACCTTGCCGTCGCCGTTGACGTCGCCAATCAGCACGTCGGGCTCTTCCTCGGGCGTATAGAGAACCGCAACCTGACCCGCCTTGACGGTGCCGGAAAGCTTGCCGTCCTTAACGGTGAACAATTCGCCGCTCACATGGTCGGTGTATTCGCCCTCGGCAAGCTTAGTGGCGACATTGATGGTGTTGTCATTGACAGAAACATTAATCACAACCGCGCCCTTGGTGCCGCGCTCAATCAGGTCAACCTTTTTTTTCACAACGGAAACAACATTTTTGCTCTCGCCCACCATCGCGTTGCGGAAATGGTTGATTGCCGCAACAGTGTCGCTGTAGTAGTTGCCGTCGCCGGCGATACCCATTTTATTCGTTCCCCACTGATTGGTGGTGGAGCTGCCCTGCGGACGCGCAAAGAACAGCGGTGTGGTGTCGCCCTGAGAAGCGATTGCAGCCCAGCCCTGGTTAATCATTTCGTTGCTGAGCAAACTCCAGGTGGCAGCGTCGCCGCAGTAGTTGTCGTGCGACTCAACCCAAGTCACCAATCTCCCGGGGGCGATTGCTTGCTTGTCCTCGTCATAGGCTCTGTAGTTCTGAATTCCGGCAACAGAGAGAGAATTTCTGCTCAGAGAAGCCTGCAAATTGCTGCCGTAGTCTTCGGCGGTAACACGCATCATTTCGGCATAAGCGCCCGTTCTGTCGGCGCCGGAGAGGATTTCGCCATACTGGAACTCCGCGTCATTATCGAGAACGGTCGGCCAGAAATCGCTCTTGTAGCTGTCGTCGTCATCGGGAAGTTCAATGTGCTTGGCGGCGTCAAAACGGAAACCATCTGCGCCCGCAGCGAGAACCTCGGCAAGATAATCAACAATCATCTGCTGAACAGCGGGATTCTGAGTGTTCAAATCCCAAAGACCTGTCAGCTTGCCCTGCGTTACCTGATAGCGGTTTGACCAGTCGGAGATTTCCACTCTGTCGTGGAACGCCTTGCCGCCGATATTCTTCACGTGAGAAGAAATGACGCTGTAATCGGAGGAGCAGTGGTTCGCAACAATGTCTACAATCACCTTGATGCCGAGTTTGTGCGCCTGTGCGCACATATCCATGAACTCTTCCTTGGTGCCGAGCATGTAGTTGCCGATGGTGTAATCGGTAGTCTGATACTGATACCACCATTTTCCGCTGTTGGTGCTCATCAGCGACATTTTGCCGCCGTCGCCCACCTGAAAAGCGTTAATCGGCGAGGTTTGAATGGACTTGAAGCCCGCCTCTGCAATTTTCGGAAGGTTTTCCTTGATGGTCGCGAAGTTCCAGCACCAGCAGTGCAGAATCGCGCCGTCCTCGATTTTATCGGGCAAGCCGTAGGACTGTGCCGCGGTGCTCTCCCCTGTCTGCGCGGCGCCTGCCGTTGTGGTAAACACAAACGCGGTGAGCAGCATGACCGCAGCCAGCAGGAAAGAAACCTTTCTTTGAAGTGACTTTTTCATTTTATAACTCCTTTTTTTATTATACATTCTCTTGCTGCGCAAGAGCCAATTCCTTTTCCACCTTTTTCTTCATGCGGGCGACAAGGAACATGGTGACAAGGCTTACGATTCCCTCATAAATCAGCACGCAGCCGATAATGACGACGATAATGCTTGCCAGCATATCCTTAAACACAATGCAGAGAATACCCGCGATGACAGTAAGAGCGGCTGCAATCAAGACAATGAACCAGTAACGCATGCCAAAGCTTTTGAGGTTAAAGGCGCGCTTTGCGTTCACCAAGCCGTCAATAATGACGATAACGCCCATGGTGTAAAACAGAATGGAATTAATCAGTACCGCGTCGGCAACCAGCACAAACACACCGAGCGCCATTGCGATGACCGCCGAGGCAAGCTCCAAAAAAAGGTTTTCCTCGCTGTCTTTGTTCAGGAAAAACGAAACGATATTGACAATTCCGTACATCAGCATAATCACGCCGAACATCACGCGAATACCGCTTGCGGTTTTGTCGGGGTGAATCACCATGAAAACGCCCAGAACTATATAGCCGATTGCCGCAATGATAAACGTGCCGAGCATGTCAGCCCTTTTGTTGTTTCCTCTTGCCATAGAATTCCTCCTCAAAATGACTAATCAATTCGCTTGTCACAGAAGCCGCACATCTGCATACCGAGCTTTTGATAACTCAAGCGCGGCAGATACGCCTCGCTTTGTGTGACACATTTGGGATTCTTGCAGCAGTGCTCGCTGATTTGCGTTTCGCGCTCGGCAATCACAAAATCCTCGTCCTGAAGCAGCAGCAAAATCAGCGCCATTCTGCCGAACATGCCGTATTGCGCCTGCTTGAAATACAGCGCGCGCGGGTCGTCGTCAATGTCAACGGTGATTTCATTGACGCGGGGCAGCGGGTGAAGAATAATCATGTCCTCCGGCGCACGGTCAAGCTTTTCGCGGTCGAGCACAAAGACGTATTTCTGCGCCTCATACTCCTCCTCGCTCTTGAAGCGCTCGCGCTGGATTCGGGTCATATAGAGCACATCGAGGTCAGCGACGGCGTCGGAAAGGCTGTGCGAAATTTCATAGGGACAGCCGTTTTTCTCCAAAATATCAATAATATAAAGCGGCACGCAGAGTTCCGGGGTTGAAATCAAGACAAAGGAATTGCCCTCGTATTTTGCCAGCGTTTTAATCAGCGAGTGAACGGTTCTGCCGTTGAGCAAATCGCCGCACACACCGATTTTGAGGTGGTCGAGTCTTCCCTTTTCGCAGCTAAGGGTCACAATATCGGTCAGGGTTTGGGTCGGGTGAAGGTGTCCGCCGTCGCCGCAGTTAATCAGCGGAACCTTAGAATAGAGGGACGCCGCCATTGCCGTTCCCTCAACCGGGTGGCGCATGGCGATAATGTCCGCATAGCTGCTGATAATCGTAACGGTGTCCTTGAGGCTCTCGCCCTTGGCAACCGAGGAATTCATGGGATTGTCAAAGCCGATGGTTCTGCCGCCGAGCTTGAGCATGGCGGTTTGAAAGGACATCTGCGTGCGGGTGCTGGGTTCATAGAACAGCGTTGCCAGAATCTTGCCGTCGCAGGCATGGCGGAAATCGTCAGGACTCTGCATAATTTTCCGCGCCTTGCGGACGATTTTTTCAATCTGGTCAACGGTCATTGCTTCCAAATCAATCAGGTTTTTGTTGGTCATAAAATCATCACCTATCCTATTTTTTTCATTGTACCAAATTTCAAACAAATTTTATTTCGAAATTCGAAATATACTAAATAAATTCGACAATTTCAGATAAAACGAAAGGACGTGCGAACACGTCCTAAAAGCTTTATTCGCCTGTGAGTTTCACCGTTGTCACGCTGTGATGAACAGCGGGCAGAAAAACCTCAAACACGTCCTTTGAACGCAGCTTCAAGCTGGAGGTGTTGACGCACGGATGGCAGCCGATGGTTTCATCTCCGAGCAAATCCGCGTCCACCAGCAGGGTGACGGCGTTTTCTTTGTCGTTCATCAAGCCGAGCACGCTGACGGCTCCGGGCTGAATGTCGAGATATTCCAGCATAAACTCCTCTCCCGCAAAGCTGAGGCGGGCGGAATTGATTTGCGCGGAGAGTTCCTTTGTCTTGAACGGCTTGTCCGCGGGCATAAGCAGCAGATAAAACTTCGTCTTTTGGCGGTTGCAGAGAAACAGATTTTTGCACATCACCGCGCCGAGGGAATCGTCAATTGCCTTGCAGTCCTCCATTGTTTCGGCGGGCGAATGGTCTACGCGCTGATAAGAAACGCCGAGATTGTCGAGAAAATCATAGACGCGCACCTCACGCGCCAAGCGGTTTGAAGCGTCAGCCGGTCTGCCGTTATATAATTCCATATTCGAATTAACTCCTTTTATTTTGATAAATCAGCTTGCGCTGCGGGATAAAGCCGATGAAAAAGCACAAAATGTTCGCAAGGATTTTTGCGCCGATTGGGTGAATTCCGGGAAGGGTCAGCCCCCAAAGGGCGAGTGTGTTTACCGCGAGCAGCACCACTGCCAAACAACAGTATTTGAACAGCGAAAGCCCTTGCTGCAGATGATTTGCTTTCAGCGACCTTTGCAGCAGCACAAATTGCAGCACAGCCGTCACCGACCGCGCAAGCACGTTTGCAAGCAAAAGCGCGGGCTTCAGCGGCGCAAAACAGAAAAACAAGCTAAAAAGCAGAATATCGAGCAAAAAGCAGCAAAACGACGGCGCGCAATAGCGCAGCACCTCGCGGTAAATCCGCACGGAATCGCGCACCGCCTGAAAGTGCGAGCCGCTGTTGCCGTCAAAATAGACCGTTTTAATCGGCTGCTCCGCTATCGGCATATCACAGCCCGCCCAGCGCAGAAGCACGTTCATTTCGTATTCATAGCGGGAGCCGGAAACGCCGAGCATAAAGGGAATCGCCTTGTCGGAAAAGCCGCGCAGCCCGGTTTGGCTGTCGCGCACAAATTTTCCTGTGGCAAAAAGAAAGGCAAATTTGGTGCACAGATTCCCCCAGCGGTTTTTCCGCGGCATGGTTTTGTCAATGGAGCGGCAGCCGAGCACAAGCGCGTCGGGACGCTTTTGCGCAAGCGCAGCCACGCTGACAATATCCGTTACGCGGTGCTGACCGTCCGCGTCGGCGGTAATCACGCAATAGGGCGGCACAAAATTCTCTTTGATAAAAGAGAGCCCGCGTTTAAGCGCTGCGCCCTTGCCGCCGTTTGCTTCACAGTGGACGACAATCGCGCAATCCTCCGCCTTTGCGAAGCAGTCGCGGAATTCTCTGCCGCTGCCGTCGTCAACAATCACCACCGTAAAGTTCATTCCGCCGAGCGTGCGCACGAGGTCTATCATTCTATTGTCGGGCTTGTAAGCCGGTATTAACACAATTTTTTCCATGATAATATCCCTCGCACGGTGTTATATTAAAATCTCACCAATTCATCATACCACAGAATAGTTGGAAATACAAGAAAAAAATCACCGGCGAAAACCGCCGGTGATTCGTTTGTTTAGAATAATTGCTTATTTCAGGCTGTTCTGAACAGCAACAGCAACGGCTACGGTAGCGCCAACCATCGGGTTGTTGCCCATGCCGAGGAAGCCCATCATCTCTACGTGCGCGGGAACGGAGGAGGAACCTGCGAACTGCGCGTCGGAGTGCATACGGCCCATGGTGTCGGTCATGCCGTAGGAAGCAGGACCTGCCGCCATGTTGTCGGGATGCAGGGTTCTGCCGGTGCCGCCGCCGGAAGCAACGGAGAAGTACTTCTTGCCCTGCTCGTTGCACTCTTTCTTGTAGGTGCCTGCAACAGGATGCTGGAAGCGGGTCGGGTTGGTGGAGTTACCGGTGATGGAAACGTCTACGCCCTCTTTGTGCATGATAGCAACGCCCTCACGAACGTCGTCAGCACCGTAGCAGCGAACATTAGCGCGCTCGGTCTCGGAATAAGGAATTTCCTTAACGATGGTCAGTTCGCCGGTGTAGTAGTCAAACTTTGTCTGAACATAGGTAAAGCCGTTGATTCTGGAAATAATCTGAGCGGCGTCCTTGCCGAGACCGTTGAGGATAACGCGCAGGGGCTCCTGACGAACCTTGTTGGCGTTCTTTACGATACCGATTGCGCCTTCCGCGGCAGCGAAGGACTCGTGACCCGCGAGGAACGCGAAGCACTTGGTTTCGTTGGAAAGAAGCATAGCGGCGAGGTTGCCGTGACCAAGACCGACCTTGCGGTTTTCGGCAACGGAACCGTCGATGCAGAAACTCTGGAGACCTTCGCCGATATATCTGGCAGCCTCTTCAGCGCTCTTGGCGCCTGCCTTCAGCGCGATTGCGGCGCCGACGCAGTATGCCCAGCATACGTTTTCAAAGCAGATGGGTTGAATACCCTTTGCGATTTCATAGGGATCGAAGCCTGCGGCCTTGCAGATTTCGCGGCTCTCCTCTACGGAAGCGATGCCGTAGTTAGCGAGAACACCGTTGATTTTCTCAATTCTTCTGTCGTAGTTTTCAAACAAACTCATGCTGCACACCTCCTTATTCTTGACGCGGGTCAATGTATTTGGCAGCGTTGTCAAACTGTCCGTAGTGACCCTTTGCCTTTTCAAGCGCATCGTTTGCGTCCATGCCGCCCTTGATGAAGTCCATCATTTTGCCGAAGCTGACGAACTCGTAGCCGATGATTTCATCGTCCTTGTTGAGCGCGATGCGTGTGCAGTAGCCCTCGGTCATCTCCAGATAACGGGGACCCTTTTCTCTGGTGGCAAACATGGTGCCGACCTGCGAACGCAGACCCTTGCCCAAGTCCTCGAGAGAAGCGCCGACAAGCAGACCGCCCTCGGAGAACGCGCTCTGGGTTCTGCCGTAAACAATCTGCAGGAAGAGCTCTCTCATGGCGGTGTTGATAGCGTCGCAAACCAAGTCGGTGTTGAGCGCTTCAAGAAGTGTTTTGCCGATGAGAATTTCGGAAGCCATTGCGGCGGAGTGGGTCATGCCGGAGCAGCCGATGGTTTCAACCAGCGCTTCCTCAATGATACCCTCTTTCACATTCAGAGTGAGCTTACAGGCGCCCTGCTGAGGTGCGCACCAGCCGATTCCGTGTGTGAAACCCGAAATATCTTTAATTTCTTTTGCCTGAACCCAATTGCCCTCTTCGGGAATCGGAGCCGGACCGTGATATGCGCCCTTAGCTACAGGACACATATTGGTTACTTCTGCTGTGTAATACATAAGCAATTCCTCCTTATTTTCAACTGTCCGAAAACAGTTATACTTTAATATAATTATAGACGAAATGACGGAAAAGGTCAAGCCTAAATTGAGGAATTTGTCAACATTCCTTCTAAAATGTCCGCCGCCTGCTTCACAAGCGCGGGACAGGGACGCTTTTTATAATACGTTTCCGTGCGCTTTTCGGGGACGTCACCCCTGACAGAATTTGTGCCGGAAAGCAACTCGCGGCAAATAATCGAGCCGTTTTGCTCCCGGAAGCGCCGCGCGAATTCCTGCACCAAGGCATAGTGGGCTTTCTTTGCTTCATAATCCTTTGAATCGGCATAGCCGCGCAGCAAACCGAGCACCATCGCGCCGCCGGAAACCGCTCCGCAAACCTCGCGCATACGGGCGAGTCCGCCGCCGAAGGAGGACGCAAGCCTTGCCGCCGTATCACGCTCCAAGCCTGTCATATCCTCAAACGCGAGCAAGACCGCCTGCGAGCAGTTATAGCCTTCCTCAAAAAGCTGCCTTGCCCTGTCGCCGCGTGACGGCGGCTTCATTTCTTTCAAGCGCTGCGCAAGCGCCTGATAACCTTCTTCAACATCCTCTATTCCGTCAACCGCCTGTTCCATCGGACAGATGCCATCGCCCTTGCGGTTGATGATTTTTTCGGTGAGGGTGTCAAAGGAGCAGAACACGCCGCTTTTTTCGAGAAACGCCTTTCCGCTCTGCGACATCACCACGCCGTGCACCGCAACGATTCCCGCCTTGACAAAAAGCATTGCCGCCGCCTTGCCGACAATCACATCAGCGGCGGAAAAGCCGGAGAGATTTCTCCCCTCTCCTATCAGCTTCATCATGGGCGAAATGCCCCTGCCGTCGTCGGTGAACCATTCGCCGTTTTTGCACAGACAAATCGAGTGGTTTTTCAGATTTGCCTTTGCGCTTTCCAAATCAGTCATTGTCAGAATCCTTTATCAGCAGACGGCGCAGACCGATGACCATCAGCGGAACAAGCACCGCCTGAATCGCAAGGCCGAGCCAACCGTTTAAAATCTGTCCCCAAATCACGGGGACCGTGAAGGGTGCGAAGGACTGCGTGAGCGCAACAGCGCCGAGAAACACCAGACGTCCCGCAAGCTGTGCCGCGATAACCGCCGGAAACGCCCACAAGCCGTTTTGCGCGATTTTCTTCGTGAACAGGCCCGAAACAAGGGCGAACACCGCCAGTTCAAGCATCATGAACGGCAGACGCGCCGCAAGCGGCATGGGATTGCCGAACGCGGAGGTGATGAGAAAGCTGAACAGCGGCGAGAGCACGCCCACCGCCAAGCCCCAGCGCGCGCCGAGCAGACAGCCGCCGAGCAAAACGGGAAGATACATCGGAAGCAGCTGCACGCCGCCCGGCTGACCGAGCGCAAGGTGCACAAGCTGCGGCAACACAACCGCCAGCGCAATCAAGCCCGCCGACAGCAGCGATTTAACGGTCACTTTTTTTCCAAAGGAAAGATTTCGTTGGGTTAAAGCATTTTCAAACATAATCAGGCTCCTTCTTACAGTGTAAACGGTTTGAGGTTCTGCACCGCCGTTTTTCGGTCAATGCGCGCTTCGCCGTTGTCGAGGTCGATTAAGGCGTATTTGTCGTTGCCCATGCCCATTTCCTTCATGCAGCTGAGCTGACGGTGACCGTGACGGGTTTCAATGCGCTCCACCAGCGCGTGGTTTTCGTCCTCGCGCATGGCATAGATTAAATCGACGCACGCCTGGTCAAGCGCGAGAATGTCGGTGGAAGCGAGAATTCCGACGTTCGGGGTGACAACCGGCTCGGCGTCCACACCCTCGCAGTCACAGGAAACGGACATATTGCGCATGACGTTGACATAGGTGATGTTTTCCCCGAAGAAATCCATCGTCGCCTTGGTGGATTCGGTGATGCGCTCCATCAGTTCCTCCTCGGCAATCGACCACATGTCGCCGCCTTCGCGGGAATGAATCCACTTTTTGCCGAGTCTGCCGTCGGCACAGCCGATACCGATATTTTTATTTGAGCCGCCGAAGCCGCCCATTGTGTGACCCTTGAAGTGCGTGAGCACCAGCAGGGAATCATAATCTGTCATGTGGGAGCCGTGGCTCATTTCCTTCATCCACTTGCCGCCCTTAATCGGCAGCAGAATGGTTCCGTCCTCGTCCATAATATCCACCGGGCAGAATGTCCAGCCGTTGATTTCAAGCGTTTTGCGGTGCTGCTCGGTGGTGTAGCGGTCGCCCTCGTAATAGGTGTTGGTTTCCACAATCACCGCGTTTTTCAGTTCGGGCTCGGTTTCCAGCAGTTCTTTGACCCATTCGCGCGGAATGATGTTGGGTCCGTGCGGCTCGCCTGTGTGCAGCTTCACTCCGATTTTGCCCTTCATGGCGGCGTTCACCTTTTCATAGACCTTCTGCAAGCCCTTGGGCGAGAGGTCACGGGTGAAGTAGACAACGGATTCGCCGCCCGTTCTCTCGTCATAAGGAACATAGTGCTCGCCGCCCTTGCCTACAGTGATTTTTTCATTTGCCATAGATTTCATCCTTTCCTGTTTTTATAATTCCACTCTATTATAACAGAATTTCAGCGCCTTGTCTATGAAAAAATGTTGAAAGAATACAAAAAACGGAACGGCAAATCGCCGCTCCGCTTGATGGTGAACTGTTTTATTTTCGATACAGTCTTTCGGTTTCATAGGTCGGCTCGGTCGTCAGACGGATGCCGAGTTTTTTAAGAATCCGCGTGTCAGTTTCGGAGAGAATGACGGTTGCGTGCGCGTCGGTGTCGCGCAGCTTGGGAACCTGCTCCATCGCGATTTTGGCAATCGGATTTGTGACCGCGGACATGGACAGCGCAATCAGGATTTCGTCGGTGTGCAGACGCGGGTTGTTGGAGCCGAAAACGTCCACCTTGAGGCGCTGAATCGGCTCGATTACCGCCGCTTCAAGCAAGTCAACCTCCTTGGGAATGTTGCCGAGAGCTTTGAGCGCGTTGAGCAGCATTGCGGCGCAGGCGCCGAGAAGGTTGGAGGTTTTTCCGGTGATGATTCTGCCGTCGGAAAGCTCAATCGCCGCTGCGGGCGCTCCGGTATCACCGGCGCGTTTTAAGGCAGGCGCCACCACCGCACGGTCGGCGGTGCTCAGCCTGCTCTGCTTCATCAGCAAGCCGATTTTATAGGCTTCGTCCGCGGAGCCGACGCCCTTTGTATGGTTGGAAAGCGCCGCGTAGTAACGGCGGATAATCTCCTGATTGGCGGCGTCGCGCACCGCTTTGTCGTCAATAATGCAGTTGCCCGCCATATTGACGCCCATGTCGGTGGGCGATTTGTAGGGCGACTGACCCAGAATCTGCTCAAACATGGTGTTGAGCACCGGGAAAATCTCAATGTCGCGGTTATAGTTGACGGTGGTTTTTCCGTAAGCGTCCAGATGGAAGGGGTCAATCATGTTGACGTCGTTGAGGTCGGCGGTTGCCGCCTCATACGCCACATTGACCGGGTGCTTGAGCGGAAGGTTCCAAATCGGGAAGGTTTCAAACTTTGCGTAGCCCGCCTTGACCCCTCTTTTGTGCTCGTGATAAAGCTGCGACAGGCACACCGCCATTTTGCCCGAGCCGGGACCGGGAGCGGTGATAACAACCAAGCGGCGGGTGGTTTCGACATATTCATTCTTGCCGTAGCCGTTGTCGCTGACAATCAAATCCACGTCGGTGGGATAATTCGGAATGGAATAGTGATGATACACGCTGACGCCGTTTTCGGTGAGGTGCTGTTCAAACTTGACCGCCGAGGGCTGGTCGGAAAAACGGGTCAGCACCACGGAATTGACGAAAAGCCCGCGTCCGCGGAAAATATCAATCAAACGGAGCACGTCCAAATCATAGGTGATGCCCAAGTCGCCGCGCACCTTGTTTTTCTCAATATCGTCGGCGTTGATCACAATCACAATCTCCGCCTCGTCCTTTAGCTGCATGAGCATTTGCAGCTTGGAATCGGGCTTGAAGCCGGGCAAAACACGCGAGGCGTGGTAATCGTCAAACAGCTTGCCGCCGAACTCCAGATAAAGCTTGCCGCCGAATTTTGCGATACGGTCGCGAATATGCTGCGATTGCGTTTCGAGGTATTTTTCGTTGTCAAATCCGATTTTCATGACGCTTTCCTCCTATAACCATTTACACAATACAGAGTAAATTTTACCACAAATCATAGTAAGAAATATTTCGAAAAAGAAAAAAACATAACTTTTTGCAGCGGCGTGTTTCTCAAAAAAGGAGCGGTGCAGTGACCGCTCCGAAAATGATATGCTATTCTTAGCTGATAAGCTTTGTTTGCAGCGCGGTGACGTCGTTAATGTCAACCTTGCCGTCGCCGTTAATATCCGCCGCACGGACGTCGCAGACGCCGGCGGAAATATCCGCAAGATGTCTTTGCAGGCAGGTAACGTCGTGAATGCTCACTCTGCCGTCCTTGTTGATGTCGCCGACCGTTACAGGGACAATCTGCTCAGGGGTTTTATTGATGTCGAATTTGCTCAAATCAAGCATACCCCAGCCGTAGGTGTCGTCACGCCCCTTATCGCCCAAATCAACAGCGTACTGCTTCAGAATTTCAACAATCTGATACTGGTTTAAATCCTTGCGCCATGTTTTCAGGAGCGCAGCGGCAGCGGCAGCGTGCGGCGCGGCAAAGGAAGTGCCGGAATCAAGGAACATAATGGACTTGTGCGGCATAAGAATATTCATGCCGGGCAGCGCAAAGTCAACCACAGAGCCGTAGTTCGCCAAAAGTCCGAGGGTGTTGTTTTTGTTGACCGAGGTGACGGTGATGACGTTGCTCTTGTTGGCGGGATAGCGCAGGTTAGCGTCGGTGTCCTCGTTGCCGGCTGCTACAACCACTACTATATTTTTGGCAACCGCGTCGGCAATAGCTTTGTCAAGCGAGTGATAGGTATGGTTTTTATCATCGCCGCTCAGACTCATGTTAATCACGTCCGCGCCGTGTTCAATCGCGTAATAAATGCCCTCGGCAGTGTCAGCCATTTTGCTGTTGCTCGTTTGATTCATGACCTTTACGGGAATAATCTTGACGTTGGACGAGGTGCCGTCGGCAATAACGCCGCTCACCTCGGTGCCGTGATACGCGTCGTCCTCAACATCTGTGCTGTTGTTCATGGTATTGTAGCCTTCAATGTATCTGCCCTGTAAATACTTATTGGAGGTGGTGATGCCGGTGTCAAGCACCGCCACGCGAACCTCAGGCAGCTTTTTTCCGCTTTTTTCGAGCTTTTCCTGCAAAACGTCCAAGCCCATTTTCTTGACGCCCCAGCTCATGTAGCCAAGACGGTAATTGTTCAGCGCACCGGTTGAGGAATCCTCTGTTTCGGCCGCGCCGACGCCGAACGGCACTGCCAATACGGCGACTGCGGCGAGCATTGCCGAAAGAAGCCGATACCTTATCTTCATATAAAACACCTCTTAATAAATATAGTAATTTTTATTGTAGCACAGACAATGTGCAAAAGCAAGAAGCGGACGCAAGAAAATGCGCCCGCTGATGAATTATTTTGTTAAAGAAGCGGCTAATTTAGCGGCTCTTGCGAAATCGTCGTCCGTGGGAAGTCCCTTGTTGATGAAAATCCAAGAGGCTGCGCAGTGGAATTCCTTTTGGCTGACGGGAATACCGAGCGCGTCGGCTTCTTTTTTTACCACGCCGAGCGTCGACTTGCCCGAAGCCGAGGTGCAGAAGTTCACAATTTCCCCGATTTTGTCCTTGTTGCGCGCCAAAAACTGCTTGACCTCTTTGTCAATCTGCGCGGCATACATGGCATTGACAAGGAACAGCCTGTCAACCTTGCCGGGTAAATCGACGGCGACAGTCTCGGCTTTCAGCTTGGTCGCCTTGGCGATTTCCCGCGCGAGCTTTTCGGTGTTGCCCTTTTTGGATTTGGTGAAATAACGGATAGCGGTTTTCATGATAAATTCCCCCCGGTGAAGTTTTGTTTTCCCGGTTTTATTGTATCGTGCGCCTTGTTATTTGTCAATGAACAGTTGCGGGAAAGTGCGCACTCAGGAAAGCATTTTCAGAAATTCTTCCTCGGTCAGAACCGGGATACCGAGCGACTGCGCCTTTGTCAGCTTGCTGCCGGCTTCCTCGCCCGCAAGGACATAAGAGGTCTTTTTTGAAACCGACGACGAGGTTTTGCCGCCGTTTTGCTCAATCAGCTTGGAGGCTTCGCTGCGCTTCATGGTGGGCAGCGTGCCTGTCAGCACAAAGGTTTTGCCCTCAAAAACGCCGCCTGCCTGCTTTTGCTCCGAGGGCTTCATTTCAAGCCCCAGCTCCTTAAGCTGCGCAATTAATTCGCGCGTGCTTTCCAGCGCGAAGTAATTCTCTAAGCTCTGCGCCATAATCGCGCCGAAGCCTTCAATTTGCGCGAAGCTCTCCGCCTTAGCGCTCATGATGTCGTCAATTGTCAGAAAGTTTTCGCATAAAAGCTTTGCCGCCTTTAAGCCGATATTGCGGATTCCCAGCGCGAACACAAGGCGGTAGAGCTCGTTGTGCTTTGACTTTTCAATCGCCGCAATCATGTTGTTCGCGGATTTTTCCGCCTTGCGGTCAAGTCCCGCAATGTCCTCCGCCCTCAGGCGGTATAAATCGGCGGGAGAGTGAACCAGCCCCTCATTGGAGAGCTGCTCCAAAACAGCGGGACCCAAGCCGTCAATATCCATCGCGTCGCGGCTGACAAAATGAATCAGGTGGCGCATAAGCTGGGCGGGACAGTCGGTGTTGGTGCAGCGGATTGCCGCCTCGTCGTCCTGAGAAACCGGGCTGCCGCAGGAAGGACACACAGCCGGAAATTCAAACGGCACCGCGCCTTCGGGGTGTTCGGTGACAGAGAGCACCTCCGGGATAATCTCGCCCGCCTTGCGGATTAAAACAGAATCGCCGATACAAATTCCGCGCTCCTCGATAAAATCGCGGTTGTGCAGCGTGGCACGGCTGACGGTGGTTCCCGCAAGCTGCACCGGCTCAAAAATGCCGACAGGGGTTAACACGCCGGTTCTGCCGACGTTGATTTCAATATCGAGCAGCTTGGTGGTCTTTTCCTCGGGCGGATATTTGTAGGCTTCCGCCCATTTGGGATATTTGGCGGTGCTGCCCAGCACCTCGCGCGCCGAAAAGCTGTCCACCTTGACAACAGCGCCGTCGATGGCGTAATCATAGGTGCCGCGGTTGTCGCCGATGGCTTCAATCTGCGCAATCGCGTCCTCAATGCTGTCGCAGACATGGTAAAACGCGGTGGGAAAGCCGAGTTGTTTGAGATAATCAAGGCTCTCCTTGTGAGAGGAAAGGGAAATCCCCTGCGCCTGCTGAATGTTGAACACAAAGATGTCCAGCTTGCGCTCGGCGGTGATTTTGGCGTTTTTTTGACGGAGCGAGCCAGCCGCCGCGTTTCGCGGATTTTTGGCGGGCTTTTCCTCGTTTTCCTCCTGCCGGCGGACAAGCGCCTCAAAGCTGGGAAAGGACATATAGACCTCTCCGCGCACCTCTAAAAATTCGGGCGCGCCGGGAATTCGCTTGGGCAGCGACTGAATCGTCATGAGATTATCGGTCACGTCCTCGCCGGTGGTGCCGTCGCCGCGTGTGGAGCCGCGCACAAAAATACCGTTGCGGTATTCGCAGGACACCGATAAGCCGTCAAATTTTGGCTCTACAACGTATTTGACGTCGGGGATAACTTCCCTTACCCTGCGGTCAAAATCGCGCAGTTCGTCGTGAGAAAAGCTGTCGTGAAGGCTTTCCATCACAACCGCGTGGGTCACAGGCGAAAACTTCTCCCCTGCGCTGCCGCCGACGCGGTTGCTCGGAGAGGTCGGAAGCTTCAGGTCGGGAAATTCCTCCTCCAAATTTTCCAGTTCTCGCAGGAGCATGTCGTATTCAAAGTCGGAAATTTCGGGGTCGTCCTGATTATAATAAAGATTGTTGTGATATTCAATGGTTTTGGTCAGTTCTGCAACGCGCTGACGCGCTGTTTCCTTGTCCATTCGGGTTACTCCTTTTATTTACGCACTGCCGAGGTGCCTTTTTCACGCAGGAAGGTGGATTCCAAATCCGCGAGGTGCAGCTTGACGGCAAGCGGATACATGTCGTAAGCCTGGCTGATTTGGTTGCTGTTTTTATCGCCGAATTCGCCCATGTGCCAGCGGATTGCCATCGCCTCGTCAAGCTTTAAGCGCATTTTGCGCTCAATCAGAAACACGGATTTTTCGCCGTGACCGTAGGGAAACTGATCCTCAATCGCATAGTAGGGAACCTTTTCCCACTGCCCGGTCTGCTCGTTTTTGACGTTGCGGCTGCTCACCTTATAGAACTGCGCCTTGCACAAATCGTGCAGCAAGCCGCAGATGGCAAAGCTTTCAATGCTGTCATTCTCCTCGTCAAAATGCTTTTCCATCATGGTGTTGAACACGCTGACGGAATGCATCACCAAGCCGTGCTCGCAGGAGCAGTGGTAGCGGGTGCTGGCGGGCGCGTCAAAAAAGTCGGTGCGCATAATCCAGTCAAGCAGTTCGTCGGCTCCCTTGCGGGTGATGTGGGTTTTGTATATCTCCAAGAATTCTTCTTTCGCGGTCATAAAATCCTCCTTTGATTTTGCGTTCGTATAGAAGAAAAGGGCACTCGGATAGAGTGCCCTTATGTAAGCATATTACTCAGCGTCCTCCGCTGCTTCCTCTTCCTCTTCCTCTGCGGGTGCAGCCTTTACGGGAGCCTGCTCGTCCTCAGGGAGAAGTGCGCGCATGGACAGGCTGACGCGCTTCTTTTCAAAGTCAATCGCGGTAATCTTTGCGTCAACCTCTTCGCCTACGGAAAGAACGTCGGCGGGCTTCTCAATTCTCTTGTTGGCAATCTGAGAAATGTGAATCAAGCCGTCAATGCCGGGAATGATGTTGGCAAACGCGCCGAAGGTGGTCAGACCGACAATCTTCGCCTTGACAACAGTGCCCTCGGGATAATCTCTCTTGAGGATTTCCCACGGATTGTCGTCAGCGTTCTTGAAGCCGAGGGAGATTTTCTTGGTCTCCTCGTTGATGTCCTTTACATAAACCTCAACGGTATCGCCTACGTTAACAACCTCGCTGGGGTGCTTGATATGGGTCCAGCTCAGCTCGGAGATGTGAATCATGCCGAACACGCCGCCCAAATCAACAAACGCGCCGTAGCTGGTGAGGGACTTGACAACGCCGGTGTAGCGCTTGCCGATTTCGCAGTTCTTCCAGAACTCCTCGCGCTGTGCGGCTCTCCGCTCCTTGAGCACGCTGCGGATAGAACCGATGGCTCTCTTATATCTGCCGCGCTGGGAAACCTCGATCAGACGGAAATCAACATCCTGACCGACAAGATCCTCAAGGCTCTCGTCGCGGGTCGCGGTTGCCTGGGAAGCGGGGATAAAGACTCTTACGCCGTTGTAGATAACGATCACGCCGCCCTTGACAGCCTCTGTTACCTTGCTGGAGAGAATTTCCTGAGACTCAACCTTCTCCTGAAGCTCCTCCCAGCCCTTCTGCGCGTCAACTCTGCGCTTGGAGAGCATGATGGTGCCTTCCTGATCGTTGGTTTTCATAATCAGCAGTTCAATCTGGTCGCCGACCTTAACAACGTCCTCAGGCTTCACGGTCGGATCGTTGGACAACTCGCTTGCAGGAATAAAGCCTGTTTGTTTTCTGCCGACATCAACCTGTACTTCGTTAGGCGCGATGCTAATGACTGTACCCATTACCCTCTCATTTGTATTTAAGTTTTTGAGGGACTCCTCCAACAGCTCCTCAAAAGATTCTTCAAAATTTGTTGTTTCACCGGATTTTACTTCTTCACTCATTGTATCCAGTACCTCCTTTATAATCCTTGCAGGTGTTGAAGCCCCTGCAGTTACGCCGATGCGTTTGGCGGCGCGAACCTGATTCATATCCAACTCGGCGGCGGTCTCTATGAGCACGGTATTCGGACATTCCTTTTTGCAGATGTCAAACAGCTTGCCTGTGTTGGAGCTGTGACGGTCGCCGATTACCACCATAAAGTCCGACTGAGCAGAAATCAAGTCAGCCTCGTTTTGCCTAACGGACGTAGCATTACATATTGTATCAAATATTTTTGGATTTGTACATAGTTTTTTTATCTTTTTTACGAATTTTTTTAATTCTTTTGTGTCAAAAGTTGTTTGTGCGACCATTTTCACCTGTTTATTATTCTTTTCCAGAATAATTGGCAGAATTGTGTCAAGTTCGTCCTCATTGTTAAAGGTATAATATTCACAATTGCAGTTGCCGATGATGCCCTGCACCTCGGGGTGACCCGCGTTTCCGGCAATGAGCATGACGTCGTTTTCGGGGTCGGCGCCGGCGACAAGGCGGTGAATCTTTTTGACAAACGGACAGGTCGCGTCGCGGAAATCGAGCCCGCGCTTTTCAAGGTTGTCAATCACCGACTTGGGCACGCCGTGGCTGCGGATGACAAGCACCTCGTCGTTTTGCAGCTCGTCCACGCTGTCAATCGGGCGGCAGCCCTTTTGACGCAGTTCCTCCACCATTTCCATATTGTGGATAATGGGGCCGAGCGTGCAGACCTTTTTGCCCTCAGAGAGCAAATCGTTCACCATGTCAACCGCACGGCTCACGCCGAAGCAAAAGCCCGCGTGCTCAGCCTTCCTGATACTCTTTTGCATCTTCTTCCCTCATTCTTCTGATTTCGTCCATAATCATTGTCGAGGCGTTTTTCAGTTCGCGCCGTCCGCCGTCGGGCGTCAGCCCAAGCTGCTGCGGACTGAGCGGGTCGCCAAAATGAATGGTTGTGCGGGAGAACTTGTGGTTGAAGTTCTTTTTTGTGATACAGCACGGCACAACAGGAAGCTGCATTTGCTGGGCAACGAGCGCACAGCCACTGCGCGGACGCATGAGTTCGCCTGTTTTGGTTCGTCCGCCCTCAAGAAAAATCGTCATGACGTTGCCTTCGCTTAAAATATCCATGCCGGTTTTAATCGCCTTGCCGTCGCCCGCGCCGCGCTCCACCGGGAACGCGCCGAGCGCACGGATAACAGCCGCGGCAAATTTATTGCGGAACAGTTCGGACTTCGCCATAAAATAGAGCCGTCTTTTCAGCGCCAAACCGAGCAAAACCGGGTCGGCAAAGGACATGTGGTTGCTTGCGAGAATCACGCCGCCCTCGGCGGGAATCGCGTCCCTGTTCTTTACCTTGAAGCGGTACAAAAGCTTGTAGAAGGGATATAAAATCACCTTGCCGAAGGAATATAAAAGCTTATTCTGCGCCATCAGATATTCTCCTTTATGACAGAAATAATTTTTTCAACGCTCTGTTCAAAATCAAGCTCGGTGGTGTCCACCATGACGCAGCCCTCGGCGGGCTTCAGCGGCGCGGTTTCGCGGTGTGAATCATTGTAGTCGCGGGTGATGACGTCTTGCAAAATATCCTCGTATTTGACGTCCATTCCCTTTTCAATCAGTTCCTTGTAACGTCTGCCCGCACGCGCTTCGGGTGAAGCGGTCAGAAAAATTTTGACCTGCGCGTCGGGCAGCACCACGGTGCCGATGTCTCTGCCGTCCATAATGACGTTGTGGGTTTTTGCCATGCCGCGCTGCAAATCGAGCAGATAGGCGCGCACAGAGGGAATCGCGGAGATTTTTGAAGCCATCATGGAGGCTTCGGGCGTGCGAATCAGCCCGGAAACGTCCTCGCCGTCGAGCAGCACAATCTGCTCTCCCTTTTCGTTAAAGGTGAGGTCAACGCTGATTTGCGCGAGCATTTCGTCCACGGCGGCAGACGGAACCGGCTCCACTCCCCTGCGGCTCGCCGCAAGACCGATGGTGCGGTAAAGCGCGCCGGTGTCAATATAAATATAGTCAAGCGCCTTGGCAGCGCGCTTGGCGATTGAGGACTTTCCCGCGCCCGCGGGACCGTCCAGAGCAATAGCGATAGACATATTTAAAATCCTTCCCTTTTTTTAATTGATAGTTAATAGCGGACTTTTTCCATTTTCCATTTTCCATTTATAAAGCCGCCGCGTTTTCACCCGCTAATCTGCCGGTGCTCCATGCGATTTGGAGGTTGAAGCCGCCGGTGTAGGCGTCAACGTCAATCACCTCGCCCGCGAAGAACAAGCCCGAAATCAGCTTGCTTTCCATGGTTTTCGGGTTGATTTCGCTGATTTTCACGCCGCCGGAGGTGACAATCGCCTCCTCGATCGGGCGAAAGCCGCTGAGCTCGACGGTGAAGCTTTTCAGAATCTCACACAGCGCGCGGCGTTCCTCGCGGGTAATTGAGCGGCATTTTTTATCAAACGGCACGCCCCAGCGTTTCAGCACGGGAACAATGATTTTGCGCGGCAAAAGCTTTGCGAATGAATTGGAGACGTCGCGGTTGCTGTTCTCGGCAAAATCCTTTTGCAGCCGCTTGTCAAGCTGTTCGGCATTGAGCGCGGGCTTTAAATCAATGGAAGCAAGGTAACGCCCGGCTTCGAGTTTTCGAAGATGCGAGCTTGCGGAGAGCACCATCGGACCGCTGATTCCGAAATGGGTAAAGAGCATTTCTCCGAAATCGGAATACACCGCCTTTTTGGACTGCTTGTCAATAATCGAAAGCGCGACGTTGCGCAGGGAGAGTCCCTGCATGGATTTACATTCGGGGTCGGGGCTTTCGAGCGGCACTAAGGAAGGGCTCAGTTCGGTGACGGTATGCCCTGCCTGCTCTGCCAGCAAATAGCCGTCGCCGGTGGAGCCTGTAAGCGGATAGCTTTTGCCGCCGCAGCAGATAATCACGCTGTCGGCATAATAGGTATTCTGTTCACATTTCACGCCGACGGCTTCATTGTTTTCAAGCAGCAGCTCCCGCGCGGTGTCGGTGACGATTTTCGCGCCGCTGTCAAGCACAAAACGGCGCATGGCGTCCACAATATCCACCGCCTTATCGGACTGCGGATAGCTGCGGTTGCCGCGTTCGGTTTTGAGCGGCACGCCGATTGACTCAAAGAATTCATAGGTATCAGCGGGCGTAAAACGGTTGATGGCGGAATACAGGAATCTGCCGTTGACCGGCACATTTGCGATAAAGGCGGGCACGTCGCAGTTATTGAGCACGTTGCACCTGCCCTTGCCCGTAATCATCAGCTTTCTGCCCACGCGGGCGTTTTTTTCTATTAAAGTGACCGACGCGCCGAGCGACGCGGCTGTTCCCGCCGCCATCATGCCCGCCGCACCCGCGCCAATCACCACGATTTTTTTACTGAGCATTGCGGTCATTCTTTACGTCGTCGTGGCTGGTGTAAACGCCCTCGCGGTTCCACACCTGCTCCAGTTCGCGGAAGGTTTCGGAAACCTCGTCCTTTTTCTTGAGAACGGTGGCGACAATCAGCGCGTTAATCAGACTCAGCGGCGCTACCAAAGAATCGACGATAGAAGCCATGTCGCTGCGCGCAATCAAGATGGAGTCGGCGGAGCTGACAAGCGGAGAAGCCATGCTGTCGGTGATGGCGACCGCATGGGCGCCTCTGCCGCGGGCAAAATTCATCGCCTCCACCGCCATTGTGCTGTAGCGCGGGAAGGAAATGCCGATAATGATGTCGTCGCTCGTCATGCGGAAAATGTGCTCGTACATGGTGGTGGTGCTGGTGGTGTTAATCACGGTCACATTGTCAAAAATCAACTGGAAATAATACGCGAGAAAGCCCGCAATTGCCGCTGTGGAGCGCACGCCGAAGATGTAAATGCGCTTCGCCTTGCAGATTTCGTCCACGGCACGGTTAAAGTCCTCGTGTGAGGTTTCCTCAATTGTGCGGCGGATTTTTTCAATATCCTGCATGAGCACGCTGTCGAGCACGCTGTCGCTGCCGATACGCGAGGAAGTCACCTCAATGCGCTGCACAGAGGTCAGCTTGCTGCGAATCATCTCCTGCATTGCCTTTTGCAGCTTGGGATAGCCGTCATAGCCGAGTTCGGTGGCAAAACGCACAACGGTACTCTCGGACACGCCGACGGTCTCGCCCAGCTTTGCGGCGGTCATAAACGCCGCCTTATCATAATGCTCCTCAATGTAAAGGGCAATGCGCTTTTGCCCCTTGGAGAAGCTGTTCATCATTAAATCTATTCTGGTGAGAAGATGTGTTATCATCTGATGACTCCCTTTTATAATATAAACCCGCCGTTGATGAAGCGTTCCTGACAGGAAAACATTTCCAAAGGCGGACCGCCCACCGCGGCAGCGGTTGCAACATCACGTTGCCGTTTCATTTTAGCACAAAAACTTGCAAAATTCAATCGTTTTTGAAGGAAAGAATAATTTTTAGTCACAAATAATGAAGTTTACCCTTCTTTTTGTTGCAAAAGCGTCTTGGATATGGTAAAATAGGCACATATTCAACGGGAGATGATGAAATGATTGCGATTATCGACTACGGCGCGGGCAATATTCAGAGCGTCAGCAAGGCGCTGCGGCACATTGGCTGCGACTGCTTTGTGACGCGGGAGCGCGAGGAGATATTAAAAGCGGACGCGGCGGTGCTGCCGGGCGTCGGCTCCTTCGGAGATACGGTGGACAGCCTGAATAAATTCGGCATTAAGGACACCGCCGTGGAGTTTATCAAAAGCGGAAAGCCGTTTTTGGGCATTTGTCTGGGCTTGCAGCTGCTCTTTCCCGAAAGCGAGGAAAGTCCGGGCGCACAGGGCTTGGGTGTTTTTGAGGGCAGCATTACAAAAATTCCGAACGGCGGGGGCTTGAAGATTCCGCACATGGGCTGGAACAGCATTTCAATCAATAAGGACAGCCGGCTGTTTGCGGGCATTGCGGACAATCCCTATGTGTATTTTGTCCACTCCTATTTTCTTCATGCGGCTGACAGGAAAATTGTGGCGGCGCAGACGGAATACGGCGTAACGATTGACGCGGCGATTGAATGCGGCAATGTGTTCGCAACCCAGTTTCACCCCGAAAAAAGCGGCGACGTGGGCTTGCGGATTTTGAAGAATTTTGCCGGAATTGCGGAGGGAAAGTAAATGTACGCAAAGAGAATTATCCCCTGTCTTGACGTAAAAAACGGCAGGGTTGTCAAGGGCATGAGTTTTGTGAACCTCGTTGACGCGGGCGACCCGGTGGAGAGCGCAAAGCAGTATGACAAGCAGGGCGCGGACGAGTTGGTGTTCTTGGACATCACGGCTTCCTCCGACTCGCGCAATATCACGATTGACATGGTGGAGCAGGTGGCAAATTCCATCTTTATCCCCTTCACCGTCGGCGGCGG
>CAMVLW010000023.1 GCA_947168445.1 uncultured Clostridia bacterium | reverse complement strand
TTATTCAGTTCCGCGTTGTAGGTATAGTCGATTGCTTTCAGCTTTTCTTCCAACTCTGCCTTGTCCTCCTGCAAATCGTCGCAGAGGGCGTCGAGCGACGGATAATCGTCGCGCAGCTTGGTGTTGATGAAGCTGAGCAAAATCATGGGGTCATTCGGTAACATGGGAATCTCCTTGATAGGTATCGAGAAAATGGTGTTTTTTTCCTTTTGTTTTATAGGCAATCACCGCGTCGAGCGCGACGTTGTGCATACTGTTGAAGATGTTCGCCTCTACGCTCGGATTGGTCTTTTTTAGTTGCTGAATCAGCAGCTTTGTTTCCTTGCGCTTGGAGGCGGATTCTCTGTCGCCGCTCTCCGCTTCAAGCGCTTCGGTAAAGCGGCAGGCACAGCGAAGAAATTGCAGCTTGTTGTAATCGCGCCACGCGATGATGTCCTCCTCACGGATGTAATAGAGCGGACGAATCAGCTCCATGCCCTCAAAATTGGTGCTGTGCAGCTTGGGCATCATGGTTTGAATCTGACCGCCCCAGAGCATACTCATGAGGTTAGTTTCTATGACGTCATCATAGTGGTGACCGAGGGCAATTTTATTGCAGCCGAGTTCCTGTGCCTTTTTATAGAGGTGTCCGCGCCGCATACGTGCACAGAGATAACAGGGCGATTTGTCCACATTCACCACTGAATCAAAAATATTGCTCTCAAATATCGTGAGCGGAACCTCCATGATGGCGGCGTTATGCTCGATTTGCGCGCGGTTAGGCGGGCTGTAGCCCGGATCCATCACGAGAAAAACTAACTCAAAGGGGAATTTGTTATGGCGCTTCAACTCCTGAAAGAGCTTTGCCATCAGCATTGAGTCCTTGCCGCCGGAAATGCAGACGGCGATTTTGTCGTTGGGCTCGACAAGCTGAAAATCCACTACCGCCTTGGTGAAGCGGTGGAACAGCTTTTCTTTAAAGCAGCGGCGCCGGGTGAGCGATACCTCAATCGCGCGCGCACGGCTGCTTTGTGCGTTAGTTGACATTTTCCTTCACCGCCATTTGGTGACCGTTGAAGTCGCCGTCAACAAAATAACTGTCAATAATCACAACCTGATTTGAATCAAACGCCACGGAACCGTTGACAACACACTCTTTCAGCTCGCCGTCCTTCAACAGATAAACCGTGTCAAGCGTTTTGTCGGCGCCGAGAATTTCATTGCTGCTTTTGCAGGTGCAGACATAGATTTGTTCAGGATGCGCCCAATCCTGCGTAATGCAGTAAACAGCGTCCGGGCTTAATCCCGCCGCTTTGCTCTCGCCCGTTTTGATATTAAAAAGCTGCAGTTCCGACGACTTTGCATCATTTTTGATGTCAAGTTTATTGAGAAGAATCACGTCATTTCCTTTGACCGCACATGCAATCCGGACGTTCTCAGGCAAATCGGCAATTTTTTCCGTTTCATCGCCCTTGATTTGATAAAGTGCTGTTGAAAAGTTGGTTTCTTCGGCATTGGCGGTATACTCGCAGAACAACGGTTCCGCACCGAAGCCATTGGTGACGCATAATTCCGCATTTGCCAGAAAGCTGCTTGCTTCCTGTGATTTAAAATCAAAGCGCCACACTGCGGATTGTCCGCCGTCAACGTGAATATAATAGAACTTATCGCTGTAAACGCAAAAATCCCATGTGGTAGGTTTCACGCTGTCAATTACCGTTTCTTCGCCTGTTTTCAGGTCAATCTGATAAAGCGACAGAGAACCGGCGGCATTTTTCCCCTGCGCAATATAATACAGCAAATCGTGATAGCGGTGAACCAACTCCGCCTGTCCTACTGATTCGCGAAGCACCTTTGCGTCCTTGCCGTCAAGCTCCACAGAGCAGATGTTTCCGTTCTCCACATAATAAACGGTTTTGCCGTTAGAGAGCAGCGAGGAGTCCGCGTCGGCAGCGATAATATCCTTGGAATCGTCGGTAATACCGCCTTTATACCGAATAATGCCGTCTTGAATATAGATGTACTTTCCGCCCGCTTTAATCATATTGTTGCCCGCGATATAATCGGGAAAAATAATCTTGATGCCCGCGAACATGAACCAGATAAGTCCCACCATCAGCACAGCAGTGCCGGCGATAGCGACGATAATCTGCCATCTGACCTTGCGCGGGTTTGGCTTAACGGATTCCTCCGCGTCGTTTTGTATTTCTGTGTAGTCAAAATCGTACATATAGTTCCTCAACTTCACAAAGGCAGACAGCGCGGCAAACGCTATCTGCCTTCCGTTTTTAGAATTACAGGCTTTCTACAATAACGCTCTCGCCGTCGGAGGTCACATTAATCGCGGTCAGCTTGCCGGTGTGGGACTGAATCATTGACTCCGCGATTTTCTCCTCTACCTCGCGGCGGATAGTGTTGCGCAAATCGCGCGCGCCGCTCTTGCCGTTACAGGATTTCTTTGCGAGATATTCGCACGCCTTGTTGTCAAAGGTGAAGGCAATGTGCTTTTCCTGCAGGGTGGGAATGTATTCGCTGAGCATGAGGTCAGCGATTTTGACGAAGCTTTCCTCGCTCAGTGTGTTAAAGACAATCACCTCGTCCACACGCGCCAAAAATTCGGGACGCAGGAAATCCTGCAATGCCTTGGTGACCTTCTCCTTGGAGGCTTCCTCACTGGTCTTGCCGAAGCCGAGCGCGGTGTCTCTGCCCGCGGAGCCGGCGTTGGAGGTCATGACGATCACGGTATTTTCAAAGTTGACCGCTCTGCCGTGCGCGTCAGTCACCTTGCCCTCATCGAGAATCTGGAGCAGGATGTTGAGCACGTCAGGGTGCGCCTTTTCGATTTCATCAAAGAGCAGCACCGAATACGGACGGCGGCGCACCTTTTCTGTGACCTGACCCGCTTCGTCATAACCGACGTAGCCGGGCGGTGAGCCGATAATTTTGGAGACTGAGTGCTTCTCCATAAACTCGGACATATCAAGGCGAATCAGGGTTTCGGGCGTGTCAAACAACTGCTGGCTGAGCACCTTGACAAGCTCGGTTTTTCCGACGCCGGTGGGTCCGACAAAGATAAAGGACGCGGGACGGCGTCGCGGTGAAATTTGGCAGCGGCTGCGCTTGATGGCAGACGCGAGCGCTTCCACGGCTTCGTCCTGTCCGATAATTTTCTTTTTCATTTCGCTTTCCAAATCCGCAAGCTTGGAAAGCTCGTTTTCGCGGATTCTGGACGCGGGAATACCTGTCCACAGCTCGATAACCTTGGCAATATCATCCTCGGTCACTCTGGTAACGAGCGCGTCGGAGTCAATGCTGTCAAGTTCATTGTCAATGCGGGCAAGAGAGGTGTTGACCTCGGCAAGCGCCTTATAGTCCACCTCGTCCATCGAGGAAATCGCTTCCTTCGCCTGGTTCAACTCGTCGCGCTCGTCGGTGAGCTTTTCAAAGCGCTCCAACTCCTTGTTGCGCAGCGAAGCGCAGGCACAGCTTTCGTCGAGGAGGTCAATCGCCTTGTCGGGCAAAAAGCGGTCTGTGATGTAGCGCTCGGAGAGCACAACGATTTTACGCACCATGTCGTCGTCAACCACTACGTTGTGGTGGTTTTCATAATAGCCCTTTACGCCCGCAATGACGTCAATCGACTGGGCAATGGTCGGCTCACCGACCTTAACAGGCTGAAAACGGCGTTCCAGCGCGGAATCCTTTTCAATGTATTTTCTGTATTCGTTAAAGGTGGTCGCGCCGATTACCTGCACCTCGCCGCGGGAAAGAGCCGGCTTGAGGATATTGGCGGCGTTCATGGTGCCTTCGCTGTCGCCGGTGCCGACTAAGCTGTGTACCTCGTCGATAAACAGAATGACGTTGCCGCTCTCCTTGACCTCGGAAACAAGACCCTTGATGCGGCTCTCAAACTGACCGCGGAACTGGGTGCCCGCGACAAGTGAAGTGAGGTCGAGCAGCTGGATTTCCTTGTTTTTAAGCTTTTGAGGTACCTCGCCGCGTGCAATGCGCAGCGCAAGACCCTCGGCAATCGCGGTTTTACCGACGCCGGGTTCACCGATTAAGCAGGGATTGTTTTTGGTGCGGCGTGAAAGAATTTGAATCACGCGCTCAATCTCGGCGTCTCTGCCGATGATATTGTCAATCTTGCCGTCCTTCGCCTTGCGGGTCAAATCCTCGCAATATAGGTTGATGTGCTTTCTCTTTTTCTCTTTCTTATCCTTTTTGGTCGCGGCGCCGGGAGCCTTTGCGCCGTCCTGCTGTGCCTTGCCGCCGAACATATTATTAAAGAACGCGGGAAAAGCAGGAGCGCCGTGGCTGAAATCGTCGTCCTCGCTGCCGCCGTTTTCCTGACGGAACTGATCCATTTGTTCCGCAAGATTATCGGCGCCCAGCTGCTCCATCAGCTGGGACATGTCGCCGTTTTGCATCAGCGTGTTCATCTGATCCTGCACGGTTTCCAAATCTTCGTCGGAAATGCCCATCTTGCTGATTAAATCCTCAACGGGCTTTATGCCAAGCTCCTTCGCGCAGCTCAGACAATAGCCGACAGTGGGAGCGTCTTTTGCGTTACTATTGGTGACAAAAACGACTGCGGGTCGTTTTCCGCATCTCGTACAAAGCATAACATTCTCCTTTACTTCTTGATTTTTATAGTATAGTCAATTTATTTTGATAAATCAAGTCATTTCACACAATCTTCACGCTGCCGCTTCTTTGTTCTCTTTGAGCAGGCGAAAAAAGATTACCGCGTACTGCACCAGCGCAATCAGCATGACCGCCGCCACCAAAGCAGAGCCCGCGACAATCAGCCATTGGATTTCGATTCCGAAAACCGCCTTTAAAAAGATAATCAGGCATATTGTGAAGTAGAACACCAGCGTGGCAATTTTGCCGAAGATATTCGCAGGCGGCGGCGTAATCTTTTTTATCAGCAGCACAAAACCGCCCACCAGCATTAAAAACTCCTTTGCCACCAGCACCAGCATAATCGGCAAAATAGACGGCATGAAAATCAGCATACACACCGCCACGGCAATCAGCGTGACCTTGTCGGCAATCGGGTCGAGAATCTTGCCGAGCGAGGTGACTTGGTTCAGCTTTCTGGCAAAGAAGCCGTCGAAGCAGTCGCTGAGTCCCGACAGACCAATCATCACACCCGCCATGATATAATTCTCTTTGATAAAAAAGTAGACAAACGGCGGCACCAAAAGGAACCGCAAATAGGTTATTAAATTGGGAACCGTCACCAAATCGCGCGGTTTAAAAGACCAATTATCCATATCTATCACCCTAAAACCTTATTGAAAAACCGCCAGCGCGTCAAACAATCCGCCGAACACCGCGCTATTTCCGAGCAGTGCGGGGTTGGTGTAACTCATGATCACATAGATGACGTTGACCAGACAGAAGATAATGACAATGCCCTCAAGCGCACCCACCAGCGCGCCGAAAACCCTGTTGACGGTTCTGATGACAGGCAGCTCAAACACGCCGAGAATCGCGCGGATAAGCAGCTTGAACACAATCATCAAAATGATGAAGAATATCACGGAAAACAACATTCCGATAAAGAACACGCAGATTTCGCCGAGCGGCTTTTCAATGGTATTCACAAGTTCCGCCGTCTGCTGCGTTGAGGTCACAAGCCTGCCCTGAATTTGCCGGGTGGTGGTGCCGCACAGCTTTGCGAGAAAGTCCAGCGGTGCGCTGATACTGTCGGGCAGCGCCTTGAGGCTGTTTTCGGCGGCAAACTGACCGCCGCTCTGCGTGATGAAGCCCTGTATTTTTTCTACCACCGACGCCCGCATAAAGTTGGTGTAAACCGCCTGCGCCGCCGCGTTTGACAAAAAGCCCGTCAACGCCGAGGCGATAATCACCGCAACCAAGTTGAGCAGCGTCACCGCCGCGCCGCGACGGTAGCCGATGAAGATGAACAGGACAAACAATAAGATGATAACAATTGAAGCAATCATATTTTTTACCTTGCCGAGTCGGAAGTGGACTGGCGGGTTAAATCAATTTTTCTGACCTGATTGACGCTCAGCACAAACGCTTCGGTGTCCGAGCAGAGAATCAGCCGTTTGGAACCGGTGCCCGCAAAGGTGGAATAGCGCAGGCTGCCGGAGCTGTCATAGGTATAAATCATGTTGCCGTCGAGCACGGCGACGGTTCCTTTGTATGTGGAAAGCGACTGTGCGCCGTAGCTGCTGTCAATCGAGGCGATGCTTTCGCCGCTGTCGTTATAGGTTATGAGCGAACAGCTTCTGCCGTCACCGCTTTTTGAAAGCGCGAGCGTAAAAGTGCCGGCGTTCGGCGCAAAGCAAAAGTTTTTCAGCGGCTTTCCGCCGTAATCGACGGTCGAAATGCTGCCGTCGTCCACCTTGACCACATAGGAGGCGTTGCCGCCGACAAGCACCGCACGGCTGCCGCTGACATACTTGCTGTCGAGAACAATGTCGCCCTCGATTTCGTATTTGGCAACCGGCTCCTCTTTGGAGAAGTCCAGCACATAAACGCCGGTTTTAATCTCGCCGTTGTTGTTGCTGACGCCGCTTGCAACGCAGCCGGTGCCGTTTTTATTGATGGCAACGGAGTTAATATAATATTCCGAAAAAGAATATTTAAAGATACGGTTGTTGCCGTTGTTAAAGGCGTAAAGCTCGGTGTAAAAGCCGTTGCCCTCTATGACAAAGCAGTATTTTCCGTTTGAAGCGATGTCGCCCGCAAAAATGCCGCCCTCAGCGGTGCCGGTATATACCTTGCTGTCAAAGCTTTGAATTTGATAGCTTGTCTCTCCCAGTCCGAAGGTGAGGTATTTATTCTCCGCCGACTTCATGACGGGCTTGGTGTAGCGCAGCTGCACGTTGTTGACCTCGCCTCCGGTGGAATTGAGCGTGACAAACGAGGTGTCGGACGCATAGGCAACGCGACCTTGGTTGACGGAAAAGTTGCCCGCCTCAACGTCACCGCCGACAATGCTGACAGGGTAGCCCTTGCCCGCCGTTCCGAGAACCTCATAGTTCCACCAAACGGAGAGGTTGTCCCACGTCAGCTTGTCGCGGTTGGCAAACGCGAACACAATCAGTCCAATCAACAGCGCCACAACCACGCCGATAATGATTTTTTTGACCGCCTTGGGAGATAATTCGGTTTTTTCCTGCTCGTAATCGTCGAGCGGCATATCCTCATAGCTGATTACGGAGCGATCCAGCTTTTGTTTGCGCGCGGCGTAACGCCCCTTGAGTTTTTTAATCATGTTTTCACCCTAATCTAACCGCTGATACATCTAATAATTCACCTGATTCAAATACAAACCGCACGGCTGCGCGGTGGGACCCGCAAACTGTCTGTCGCGCTTTTCGAGAATCGCCGGAATTCCGTCGGGCGGAATTTTTCCCTGCGCAATCCGCAAAAGCGTGCCGACCATGATGCGCACCATATTATAGAGAAAGCCGTCCGCTTCCACGCGCATAAGCACCATGTCGCCGTCGCGGGTGACGGAAAAGTGCTTGACCGTCCGGGACAAATCGCCCGGTTCACGGCTGTCGGGGGTGCAAAAGGATGTGAAGTCGTGCTTGCCGACATACGCCTGCGCCGCTTGGTTCAGCAAATCGGCGTCGAGCGGGTAGCGGTAATGCAGCGCATAGCCGTCGAGAAACGGATTGCGCACCTCGCTGTTCCAGATTTTGTAGACATACTCCTTGCTTTTGCAGCTGTAGCGTGCGTGAAAATCCGCGTCGACCTCTTTGCAGTCCAGCACAGCCACAGAGAGCGGAAGCCAGCGGTTGAGCGCCGCCTTGAGCCGCTCGGCGGGAATGGGATGGGCGGTTTTTACGCTGACGCAGTAGCGGTTGGCATGCACGCCGCTGTCGGTGCGGCTGCAGCCCTTGATGTCAAAGCCGTCACCGATAATCTTTTGCAGCGCGGTTTGAAACGCCTCCTGAACAGTGTAGGCGTTCTGCTGAATCTGCCAGCCGTGAAAGCACTTGCCGTCATATGAAATTGTCAGCAGGAGGTTTCTCAGAACACTCCCGTCACAAAGATGTTGCATAGTATTACTCCGGCAATGACCAGCGCCGTGACAACAAGAGCGGACACATCGCGCGGTCCCATATGGATTTGTTTCATTCGGGTGCGTCCCGCTCCGCCGCGGTAGCAGCGGCACTCCATCGCGGTTGCCACGTCATAGGCACGGCGGAACGCCGAAACAAACAGCGGAATCAAAATCGGAATCAGCGCCTTGACGCGCTTGACCAGATTGCCGGATTCCATGTCCGCGCCCCTTGCCTTTTGCGCCTGCATAATCTTGTCGGTTTCCTCAAGCAAAGTCGGCACAAAACGCAGCGCCAGCGACATCATCATGGCGATTTCATGCACCGGGAAGTGAATGACCTTGAGCGGGCGCATAAGGCGCTCCAGCGCGTCGGTCAGCTCGGTCGGCGAGGTGGTGAAGGTCAGGCAGGAGCTCGCGAGCATCAGGCAAATGATGCGCACGGTTACAAAAATCGCCCGCTGAATACCTTCCCACGTAATGCGGAAAATCCACCACTGCCAAAGCGCTTCGCCGGAGCCGTAGAATAAATTGAGCAAGGACGTGAAGATAACGATAAAAATCACGACCTTTAAGCTCTTGAAGTAGAATTTAAAGGGGATTTTGCTGAGCACCAAAAACAGCGCGGTGAACGCGGTGGTGACGGCGAGCGCCGCAAAGTTGAAGGTGCAGAAAATGATAACGATATACGCGATAAAAATCAGCAGCTTTGCGCGGGGATCGAGCCGGTGAATCAGGCTTTTCCCCGGAAAATACTGACCGAAGGAAACATCTCTTACCACAGCTTGCCCTCCTTTTTCAAAATCGGGGCGAGCACCTCAAAGGCTTCGTCAACCGTCAGCACGCCTTCGGGCACATCAAAGCCCTGGCGGCGCAAATCCTGCATGATTTTGGTGATTTGCGGCACCTTTAAGCCGCTTTTTTCAAGCTCGTCCGCATGGCTGAATACCTCTTTGGTCGGCGCGAACATGGAAAGCCTTCCCCTGTTCATCACCAGCACCCTGTCGGCAACACGCGCGACGTCCTCCATGGTGTGGCTGACAAGCAGCACTGTGTTGTGGCGCTCCTTGTGATAGCGCACAATCTGGCTGAGCAGCACCTCGCGTCCCATCGGGTCAAGTCCCGCGGTGGGTTCGTCGAGCACCAAAACCTCCGGGTTCATGGCGATAACGCCCGCAATCGCGGCACGGCGCTTTTCGCCGCCGGAGAGGTCAAAGGGCGACTTTTCCAGCAGTTCGGGCTTCAGTCCCGTAAAATCCGCCGCCTTGCGCACCGCTTCATCAAGCTCCTTGCCGCTCAGTCCCCGGTTTTGAGGACCGAAGCAGATGTCCTTGTAAACTGTTTCCTCAAACAGCTGGTATTCGGGATACTGGAACACCATGCCGACGCGGAAGCGCACCTCGCGGATTTTCTTGGGCTCCGCCCAAATGTCCTTTCCGCCGAGCAGCACCTGTCCGTCGCTCGGACGGATTAAGCCGTTGAGCATCTGCATTAAGGTGCTCTTACCGGAGCCGGTGTGACCGATAACGCCGATTAACTCGCCTTCATTGATGGTTAAATTCACATTGTCTACGGCGCGTTTTTCAAAGGGCGTTCCCCTGCCGTAAACAAAGCCTACATTTTTCAGCTCAAGTATACAATTCATCGCATTGCCTCCCTGAGCATCGCCACACAGTCAGCCTGCGTCAGCGGAATGTTATCTATTTTTAAGCCGCAGCCTTTGAGCCTGTAGGCAAGCTCCGCGGATTGCGGCACGTCTAAGCGGTGTTTTTTGAGCAGCTCCACCTGCGAAAAGACTTCTTCGGGCGTTCCCTGCGTAAGAACCTTGCCGCCGTCCATCACAACAACGCGGTCGGCAAGCACTGCCTCGTCCATGTAGTGCGTAATCAGCACCACGGTCATTTTCTTCTCGCGGTTCAGCTTTAACAGCGTTGAAATAACCTCTTCCCTGCCGTTGGGATCAAGCATAGCGGTCGGTTCGTCAAGCACAATGCACTGCGGCTGAATTGCCAGAATGCCCGCAATCGCAACGCGCTGCTTTTGTCCGCCGGACAGCTTAAACGGCGCGTGGGTGCGGTATTCATACATGTCCACCGCTTTGAGCGCTTCGTCCACCCTGCGGCGGATTTCGGCGGGCTCAACGCCGAGGTTTTCGGGACCGAACGCCACGTCCTCCTCCACAATGCTCGCAACCAGCTGGTTGTCGGGGTTTTGCAGCACCAGACCGACCTTTTCCCGAATATCAAAGGTTTTTTCTTCAAGAGATGTGTCATCGCCGTCAATCAGCACCTTGCCGCTGTCGGGCAGCAGCATGGCGTTGAGATGCTTGGCAAGCGTGGATTTTCCGCAGCCGTTGTGACCGATAATTGCCACAAACTCGCCCTTTTCCACATTCAGGCTCACGCCGTCAACCGCGTTTTGAACGGGCTTTCCGTCCTCCGCCTGCTCATAGGAGAAAAACACATCCTGTATCGAAATAAAACTCATTCTCACTTCTCCCAGATCGCCGTGGAGCCGCAGGGCAAGGCAAGCCCTGTTTCGCTCACGCGCAAACCGATTTCATCGGCGGAAACCGAGCCGCCGAACTCCCGCTGCAGCATAACGCCGAGCAGGTATTCCATAACCGCGGGCGAAAGCCCCGTGGTGTAGGAATTCAAGATAAAGAAAACAGGGTCGTCGCTGAGCACCTGCCGGCACAGCTCCACCAGCGAATACAGCTGTTCTTCGAGCTTCCAGACCTCGCCGCCCGGACCTCTGCCGTAGGACGGCGGATCCATGATGATGCCGTCGTACTTGTTGCCGCGGCGGATTTCACGCTGCACAAACTTGACGCAGTCGTCCACCAGCCAGCGCACGGGCTTGTCGGCAATGCCGCTTGACCGGGCGTTTTCCTTTGCCCACTGCACCATGCCCTTTGAAGCGTCAACATGACAGACCGCTGCGCCTGCCTTCATACAGGACAGGGTGGCACAGCCGGTGTAGCCGAAAAGGTTGAGAATTTTTAGCTCTCTGTTTTCCTGTTTGATTTTTTGAGCGGCAAAGTCCCAGTTGACCGCCTGCTCCGGGAACACGCCTGTGTGCTTAAAGCCCATAGGCTTGATGTTAAATACTAAATCCTGATAACCGATTGTCCAGCGGTCGGGAACCTTTTTGTACTGCTCCCAATAGCCGCCGCCCTTGTTGGAACGGTGGTAGCGCGCGTGAGCGGAATACCACAGGGGATTTTTCTTTTCCGTTGACCAGATTATCTGCGGGTCGGGACGGATTAAAATAATATCTCCCCAACGCTCCAAACGCTCGCCGCAGGAGGTGTCGATTAATTCATAATCCTTCCAATTGTCTGATAAGCGCATGTTGAACGCCTTTCTTTATCTGTAAAATTAATTGTTGTTTCCAAATAAATTCGGCTGGGTTACCGCGCCGAATACCGCGCCCTTGGGAAGATGGTAGCCCAAGTGACGGCAGCCCTCGGCGGTGATGCACCTGCCGCGGGGGGTTCGGCTGAGAAAGCCGATTTGCAGCAGATAGGGCTCGTAGACGTCCTCAATCGTGACAGCCTCTTCACCGATTGCGGCGGCAAGGGTTTCCAGACCGACAGGTCCGCCGTTGTAAAACTTGATGATCGCTTCAAGCATACGGCGGTCGTTGTTGTCAAGACCGAGCTCGTCGATTTCCAAACGGTCAAGCGCGGTGCGGGCGGTGTCAAGCGTAATCACGCCGTCGCTCATCACCTGCGCAAAGTCGCGCACACGTTTGAGCATGCGGTTGGCAATTCGCGGTGTGCCGCGCGAACGCGAGGCAATTTCAATCGCGCCCTCATAATCTATCTGAATACCGAGAATTCCGGCGCTGCGGGTGACGATTTTCGCCAGCTCCTCGGGGGTATATAGCTCCAGGCGCAGCAGCACGCCGAAGCGGTCGCGCAGCGGCGCCGTCAGCTGACCGGCGCGCGTGGTGGCGCCGACCAAGGTGAAGCGCGGCAGCGGCAAATGGTAGGAAGCCGCCATCTGTCCCTTGCCGGTGATAATATCAATCGCAAAATCCTCCATGGAAGGATAGAGCACCTCCTCAACCGCACGGCTGAGGCGGTGGATTTCGTCGATAAACAGCACATCGCCCTCGTTAAGATTTGTCAGCAGCGCCGCCAAATCGCCCGGCTTTTCAATCGCGGGACCCGAGGTGATGCGGATATTCACGCCGAGCTCGTTGGCGATAATGCCCGCAAGCGTGGTTTTGCCGAGTCCCGGAGGACCGTAAAGCAAAACGTGGTCGAGCGTTTCGTTGCGGATTTTTGCCGCTTCGATATATACGCGCAGATTTTCCTTCGCCTTTTCCTGACCGATATACTCGTCAAGATTTTTCGGACGGAGCGGGTTGTCGCCCTCGGCGGCGTCGGCGGGAATTTCGTTGGCGTCCATCATTCGGTTTTCAAAATCAAAATCATCTGTAAACTGCATATTTGCCATGTTACTGTCTTCCCATCTGCTTTAAGGTTAAAGCAATCAGCTGCTCCACCGGCAGGCTGTTGTCGAGCGTCGCGAGCACCGGGGCAACGTCGGACGGCGAATAGCCGAGCACGCCGAGCGCCTCGACCGCCTTGGAAATATTGCCGCCGGCGGCGTTAACCGCACCGGCGCTGATGGTAGCAAAGCCGTTGTCGGTGCTTGCCGCCTTTGCCAGCTTGTCCTTCAGTTCAAGCACAATGCGCTGGGCGATTTTTTTGCCGATACCCTGCGCGCGTGTGATCGTTTTGATGTCGTCCGTCGCAATCGCCATTGCCACCTGTTCGGGAGAAAGCTCCGAAAGCACAGAGAGTCCCGCTTTGGGACCGACGCCGCTGACGCTGATGAGCGTTTTGAAGGTGTCAAGTTCGGTTTTGGTCGCAAAGCCGAACAGTTCCATAGCGTCCTCCCGCACATTGAGATAGGTGAACAGCGTAACCTCGCTGCCGACTCTCAGGGTTCTCAGGGTGTTGAGCGTGGTCTGGCAGTCAAAGCCGACGCCGCCGCACTCCACAACCGCTGTGGACGTTGTTGTATGAATCAATTTTCCTCTTACGGAATAAAGCATAGCTTACCTCGTTGCTTGTTGATTAATCAGGCGGCGCAAATCGGAGCCTGCCGCCTGTGCGTGACAGATGGCAATCGCCAGTGCGTCGGCGGTGTCGTCGGGCTTGGGAACCTCCGGGAGATTCAAAAGACGGCGGGTCATCTCCATGACCTGCGGCTTTTTTGCCTTGCCGTAGCCCGTTACGGCGGTTTTGACCTGCAGGGGCGTGTATTCAAACACGGGAATCCGCAGCTTTTGCGCCGCAAGCAGAATCACGCCGCGTGCCTGCGCCACTTTGATTGCGGTGGTTTTGTTGGTCTGAAAATAAAGCTTTTCAATCGAAACCGCGTCGGGACGGCAGCGCTTTAAAATCGCGTAGATTTCATCATAAATCAACTCCAGCCGCTCATTGAAATCGGTATGCGCCTGCGTTTCCACCGCGCCGAAGCCCAGCGCCTTGTAGGTATTCGCCTGAAAGCTGATGGCGCCCCAGCCGACAATCGCATAGCCGGGGTCGATTCCGAATACAACCAAAGCAATTCCTCCGTCAAAATGGCATAATGATACATTCTAAATCATTATAGCACAATCATGTCCGATTAGCAAGCCTTTTTCGCACGGAATCAGCGCGGAGTCCTCCTTCAGCGCTGCGCCTCCATTTCGATAGTGTTTCCCTCAAATGTCAGGTCGAGCTTTTCGCCGCGCGGCACGTAGAAAAACGCATAGTTTTGCTTTAGTTTCTCATCAAAAATCACAAAGCTGGTGTCGTCCGCCAGCATTTTGCCCGCGATTTCCGCTGACTCGCCGCCGTTTGTCAAACTCAGTTCGGCACTGCCGCTGTCAAAACGCAGCGAAATCTCTCCGCCGCCGTCCCGCCGCGCGTGCCAGCTGTACTTCATCAGCTCGGCGGTGTTGCCGAGCGCCTGCCTTGAGCAGCCGCAAAGCGCCGCTGACAAAATCATCAGCAGACATACGACCGTTTTTTTCATTTTTCTCGTCCTCCCTGCGGTATGATTATCATATCCTATTCAACCGCAAAACAGATTATTCCTTTACAGTTTTGTTATTCTTGTTGAAAAGCAAAATAACATTTGTTATGATAGTATCGGATTGGCAGAAGTGAGGAGTGAAGCATTTGCAACGCGAAATTACAAACCCCTGTAAGGTTTTTGAAGAAAACGGCGAAGTGATGCAGGCGGGCTGGGCGCGGCACCATATTTTCGATTACAACGAGCCGGACAGTAAAATGCACGGCAAGCACAGCGAGCGCGACTGCTACTTTGTGTGCAGCGACGAGGTGTCGCTCTATCTCAGTGTGGAGAATCTCGGCAAGGAATTTGCGATTAAAATTGCCGTTGCCGATTTGATGCGCGGCGGCGTTATCAGCGATTACGTCATCAAAAAATGGAGCCTTATCAAAAACCGGCTGCCGGAGGCGGGCGACAACGGCGAGCTGCTCTACAGCGACAAGCGGGTGCAGCTGCAGCTGACCAACACGCCGCAGGGCAGGTTTATTAAGTGCGACTTTATTGACTTTGCGGGCATTAAAAATCTATACGTCAACTTATTTCTCCAAAAGAATATTGGCGAGAGTCTGAACGAACTCGCTCCCTTTGAGCGCAACCGCAAGTATTTTTATCTTAAACGCTTTGTGCCGCGGTTTACGGCGAGCGGCGTAATTCGCGTCGGCGGGCTTGAATATTCCTTAAACGAAAATAACGGCAGGGCATATTTTGACTGGACGCGCTTCTGCAAGCCACGTCCGCACAATTACCAACGGCTGAGCGCCGACTGCGTGATTCGCGGCAGGCGGGTGTCGCTGTGTTTGGCGAGCCGTGTGGGCGACAACCGCTACGGCAACGAAAACTGCTTTTTCACCGACGGCGCGCTGCACAAGCTTTCCAATATCAACGTCAAGGGAAATCCCAAGCGGCTTGACCGCCCGTTCTATTTTCAGGGCGGCACCACGGCGGTGCAGATTACCTTTAAGCCCTTCACTGTGGGCGGCAAGGTGATGGCAGCGTTCATGGACAAAACAACGGTGGTGTTCGGCAGGCTCTACGGCGAGCTGAACCACCTTGACGTGGGCGAAACACTGGTGCTCGACAACGCACAGGCGCATTTGGTTTTCTCGGAATTTTGACAGGCGCAAACACAAAAGAATTTTTTTCAAAGAACTTGCAAAAAAAGACAAGATGTGATATGATAATTACAATACTTACTTATTTGGTGGGATTTGTATGAAAATATCAACAAAAGGCAGATATGCCCTGCGGTTCCTGCTCGATTTGGCGGAGCACCAAAACGACGGCTTTATTGCGCTGAAGGACGTGGCTCAGCGGCAGAATATTTCAAAAAAGTATTTGGAGCAGATTATCCCGATTCTCAACAAATCGGACGTGCTCAACGCGAACCGCGGCTATCAGGGCGGCTACCGGCTGGCAAAGTCGCCGGACAAATACTCGGTCGGCAGTATTCTCCGCTTGACCGAAGGCAGCATTGCGCCTGTGTCTTGCTTAGACTATGACCCGATTCAGTGTGAGCGCTGCGACAGCTGCCTGACGCTCCCGGTATGGCGGGGACTGAACAAGGTGATTTCCGATTATCTGGACAGTATCACTTTGCAGGACATCCTCGACCGTAATACAGAGATGATAGCGAATGATTATGTTATATGAGTGGTTAGTTTTTGAGTTATAAGTAAAAAAACGTGGGTACACCTAATATTAATTGTTTTCAAAATTATAATTTTACAAAAAAATACACGCAAAAAGCAGTTAGGAACAAATACGTTTCCCAACTGCTTTTCTTATAACTAATAACTTATAACTCACTACCACTCGCCGCTAACTCTCCTCGTCCTTCGACAAGCGCATAACCATAGCAACTGAGGTCAGGAACATGATGATGACATACAGAATCAGCGCGAGAATGGCGCCCAGCGAAATGTATTCCTTCGGAATGGTCAGAATAATGAACACGCCCGCTAAGCAGCAAATCAGCGACGCGATATTTTTGAGGTTGCGTTCCTTGTCGAGCGCGCAGAAGAAAAAGCCAATCAGGGGAATTACAACCATGAAGGTGCAAAGAATACACATGGTGACGGCGGTGGAATCCAAGCCCGAAATAACGCCGAACAGCATGGTAATCATAAACAGCGGCGACGCCGAGGTAATGCTTCCGTTTGCCTCAAAGTTGTGGATAAACGGCATGGTACAGAACACAATCTGCAGCAAATATAACACGCACATGGCAATTCTGAGTTTTTTTCTCGTCTTAATATCAGGCCTTTTAACCATAAATGAACCCCCGAATTTGAAATCTCCGTTTATTATACCATAAAAAAACCGATTGCACAATAGACAATTTTATGTTATACTGTATTCCCGCGCGCAAGCCACCACATTTTTGCGTGCAGAAAGGAAGGATGATATGAGTTTTATTCATGAATCTGTTGTTTACAACATCTATCCCTTGGGCTACTGCGGCGCTCCAAAGGAAAACGACCATAAACAAAGCTACCGACTGGACAAGGTGCTTGACAGCATGGAGCATTTTAAAAAGCTTGGCGTAAACGTCATGCTGTTCAACCCGGTTTTTGAAAGCTCCCGCCACGGCTACGACACCATTGATTACCGCAAAATCGACTGCCGCTTGGGCGACAACGCCTCTTTCAAAAAAATCTGTGACACCCTGCGTGAAAACGGTATTCGCATTATCTTGGACGGCGTGTTTAACCACGTCGGCAGAGAATTCTTCGCGTTCAAGGACGTGCAGGAGAAAAAGTGGGACTCTCCCTACTGCGGCTGGTTCCAAAACCTGAACTTCGGCGGCACAAGTCCGCTGGGCGACCCGTTTTGGTATGAAGGCTGGGCAGGTCACTATGAGCTTGTGAAGCTGAATTTGCAGAACCCGGACGTCGTGAAATACCTGCTTGACTCCGTCTGCTTCTGGATTGACGAATTCGGTATTGACGGTCTGCGCCTTGACGCGGCAGATGTGATGGACAGCGAGTTCTTCAAGAAGCTGCGCCACACCTGCAAAAGCAAAAAGCCCGACTTCTGGCTTTACGGCGAGATTGTCGGCGGCGATTACAACCGTCTTGTGGGCGGCGAAAAGCTGGATTCCGTCACCAACTACGAGTGCTACAAGGGTATCTATTCCAGCCACAACGACCACAACTACTTTGAAATTGCCCACTCGCTCAACCGTCAGTTCGGAAGCGGCGGCATTTATCAGAACATTTACACCTTCAACTTTGTCGATAACCACGACGTCAACCGCGTGGCGAGCGAACTGCGCGACAAGAATCACTTATATAATGTATATACCATGCTCTACACCATGCCCGGTGTGCCGTCAATTTACTACGGAAGCGAATTCGGCATTGAGGGCAAGCGCACATGGGAAAGCGACTATGACCTCCGCCCTTGCCTTGACCTCAACAATGTGCCGAACGCCAACTACCGCCTGTGCGAGCATATCGGCAAGCTCAGCCGCGTGCGCTTGGCGCTGGAGGCGCTGAAATACGGCAAGTTTGAGAATGTAAACATCCAGAACGAAAAGCTGGTCTATAAGCGCTATACCGACAATCAGACCGTGTTTGTCATGTTCAACCTGACCGACCGCGGCGAGAACCTCGGATTTGACGCCCGCTGCGGCGGCAAGCTGACCGACGTGCTCAATGGCAACGAGGTATTTGACTGCAACGGCTGGTGCGAGATTTTCATGCCGCCCTATTCCTCGCGCGTACTGGTGGTAAATGACGGCAGCTTTACGCTGGATTTGGGTGAAGAGATTGCCGCGGTGCCGATTGAAAATTCCGTTGAAGAAATTTCAGAGGAAATCACGCCCGGCAAGTACCGCCACTTCAAGGGCAATGAGTACGAGGTGATTGGCTTTGCCAAGCACAGCGAAACTGAGGAGAAGCTCGTGCTTTACAAGAGCCTGAAAAATCCCGACGAAATCTGGGCGCGTCCGTATGATATGTTCAACGAAACAATCATGCGCGACGGCAGGCAAGTGAAGCGGTTCGAGCGGATAGATTAATATGATTCGTTAAAAAACTCCCCCGAGAAGCTCGGGGGAGAATTTTTATGGTATTAATTACCAGCTGCCAACTTCAAGCGCATTGTTCGTGCCGCTGCCGGTTAAATACCAACCGGCAACGCTGCTGTCATAATCAATATTGACAGTCTGCTCGCCTGCGCCGTTGTTGAAGATGATGTGCTGAACACCGTCGGGAATCTGGACGGAGAAGTTGTTCTGTCCGTAGCCGTTGTCGCCAACATTCGTCATTGCGGTACCGGGCCAGTCGCCGAGATACTTGGTTTCATTGTCATCCCAAGCGTAGCAGTAAACGGTAGACCAGTTTCTGTTGTTGGTAAACAGAACGGAATTGCCGCCGGAGCCGCCGTCGGGCCAATGCTTTACATAGTAGTGACCGGATTCGTCGGTGCCGCCGTCGAGGTACCATCCGTCAATATCATTGCTGTAGGGAATGTCAACGGTCTGCTGTCCGCCGGTGTCGTCGCCCTTGCCGTCGCTGAAGATGATGTACTGGATGTTGGTGGGAACGCTGAATCTGTAGTTAGTTCCGCCCATGCCGTTGTCAAAGCCTTCGCCCATGGAATAGCCTGGCCATGCAACAGGCTGGTTGTCGTCGCTCCAGTAGTAAACGTAAACCTCGCTCCAGCCGTTGGTGTTGGTGAACTCAATGTCTCTGGTTTCGGTATAAACTTCGCCGCCGGAGCCGTCGGTGCTCAGGGTGAAGGTACCGTCGCCGTTGTTGGTGAGGGTGAAGGTAACGGTGCCTGCGGGAGCAATAAGCTTGTCGGAGCTTTCGCCTGTAATGTCGGTGCTGTAGAGGGTTGCGGAGGTTGCGTCCTCGCCTGCAAAGCCGTTGGTCATCCAAGCGTTGCCTGCCGCGTCACGGATGTACGCATAGCTGGTTTCGTTGAAGTTGATGGTAACCTTGCCGCCGGAGAACGGATGATCGGTGCCCCAGTAATCTTCGCCGTCAAAATAGCCGACAAGATAGAAGCCGTCAGTGGAACCGTCGCTTGTGTTGCCTTCAGACCAAGAGCCAACCTGCAGATGACCGTTTTCATCTCTGGAGTCAAGCGGATACCAGCCGGTTGAGGTGCCGTCGTCGTAAATGTCAACGGTCTGGTCTGCGCCTTCGGGGAGACCGTTGTTGAAGATAAAGAACGCGGTGTCCGCGGGAAGCTGATAGGTGTAGTTGGTGCCGCCGTAGCCGTTTTCACCCTTGAGAGTCATGGGAGTGCCCGGCCATGCAGCATATTCGCCGTCAGCGCCGTAAACATAGATATAAGCGGTGCCCCAGCCCTGGTTGTCGGTGAACTCAATGGTTCTTCCCTGTCCCGGAACGGGATCATCACCGGGATTCGGATCAGACCACGAATCGGCGATCCAGTGACCCTGCTCGTCCTGATTATCGGTGGGATACCAGCCGGTCGCGTCGTTGTTGTAGTCGATGTCGGCAGTCTGCTGTCCGCCTTCTGCCTGACCGTCGTTAAAGATGATACCTGTGGTATCGGTGGGAACCTCTGCCCAGTAGTTGGTGCCGCCGTAGCCGTTGTCGCCCTTCTTGTTCATGGGAATACCGGGCCACTCGGTCTCGGAGGAACCGCCCCAATAGTGAACATAAGCCTGTCCCCAGCCCTTGTTGTCGGTAAACTCAACAACTCTGGTGCCGGAAGGAACGGGAGTGGTGGGATCGGTGGGAACGTAGGGATCGCCCTCAATCCAAGAATCAACGATATTCTTGCCGGTTTCGTCAACGTCGTCGGTGGGATACCAGCCGGAGGTTTCGTCGTCGTAAGGAATGTCGATGGTCTGATGACCGCCGTCGTCAATGCCGAGACCGCTGTTGAAGATAAGGTTGGTGATGTCGGTGGGAACCTCTGCCCAATACTGCGGGTTGCCGAAGCCGTCGTCGTGGTCGCAGGGCGTCATGGCAATGCCGGGCCACTCGATTTCATCAGCGCCGCCCCAGTAGTAAACATAAGCCTGTCCCCAGCCCTTGTTGTCGGTGAAGAGAACAATTCTTTTTGCGGGCTTGGGATCGGTCACAGGCTGCGGGTCGGTTACAGGCTGCGGGTCGGTTACAGGCTGCGGGTCAGTCACAGGCTGAACAGGAGGATTCACAACCGAAGGATCGCTTACGTAGTTGTAGTTCTCATTGTAGCTGCCGGTGTAAACGGAAGTGTAGAGGGAATACTTGCTGTCGGTGGAGCGGACGCTGCTGTCGAAAACCAAGTCGGTTTCCGCCTGCGTATCGCTCTGACCGTCCTTTGCTTCGGAAACGCAGAGGTCTTTTACATTGAGGTTAACGGTGGTGTCCTCTGCCTTGAGTACGTTGAAGGTAACGGAAACAAACGGAACAGCCTTGCCGTCAGCGGTCTTCATGGGAACAAGACTCAGAACGGAAGCGTTGCCGGTGATGCCGCTGGCTGCGGAAGCGGGCTTGGTGTTGTACTCAGCCTTGGTCACCGTCACCTTGGGCATAAAGCCGGTGGTGCCTACGGGCTTAAGCGCCGCACTGTCATAGGTCAGGAGCCAGTCGGTTTCGAGCAGCGACTTTTCGCTGTTCATGAAATAGGTAACGGTAACGGTCTTTTCGTCCTTGCCGATCTTCGCGGTTTTTTCCGGGAAGAAGTTGGACTTCGCGTTTACGGTGAATTTCTCGCCGGTGGGATCGTCGGGACCGTACTCGCCGTAGGGCTCGCCAACGTGTGCGTAATCGCTGAATTCCGCGAGATAACGCTGAATGTAGGTTGCGTCCTTAATGGTAACGCTGCCGTCGCGGTCAACGTCGGCAAGCTGCAGCGCGGTGCCGGTGAGCGTAATAAGCTGCGCGCGGTGTCTCTGGATTGCGGTTACGTCGGCAATGGTAACTCTGCCGTCGCAGTTCGCGTCGCCGAGGATACCTTTTTCAATAAACTTGGTTTCTTCGGGAACAGTCGTGGGCTGTTCGGTAGTGGGAGCAACGGTGGTAGGCTGCTCGGTAGTGGGCTGCTCTGTGGTGGGCTCGGTCACAATTTCCTGACCCTTGGTAACGTCAACCGCCTGAACATCCTCAACGGTGGGCGTCATGGTGGTGTTTTTCCAGTTTGATACGTTTGCGGTTTCCAGAACCTTGTTGCTTGTGCCGCCGCCGAGCTTCAGCTTCTTGTTTTCAGCTGCGTTTGCTGCGGGGTACTGGGTGGTCAGGTTGTTCTGGGTGCCGTTGAAGATAACGTAGGTGTTGGGAGAATGCGGAAGGTCAAAGGTGGATTCCTTTACTTCGCCTGTCGCAGCGTCCTGCTCAACACAGGAAGCGGGGATTTCATAGTAATAATAACCCGACTTCGAATCGAGGGTCATGGGCTGACCCGGCCAGCCGCCGTTGGAATAGGTAATCTTCTTGTTGGTGGTATTTTCATCATAAACAAAGCAGCATACGTTTGTCCAGTTTCTGGCGATGCTCGCCTTGAGGAATACGAAAATACCCGAAGAAGTGGAGGGCTTTTTGGTGTAATAATAGGTGCTGTTGGACTTGTTGCCGTTTGCGTCGGTAGCGGTGAGGTTGAGGGTGATTTTCTCGCCAACCTTGTAGTCGGAACCGATTCTGATGGCGGGCGTGCCGGTAAAGCTGACGGGAGTGGAATTCTCCAGCGCATAAGTACCGGAAACAGCGTTTTCGAGAGAGAGCTTCACGGTCATGGTGTCGGTGGTGAAGGAGCCGGACTCAACGGAAGCAAGTGCTCTCGGAGTGGAGGTAGACTTGTAAACAACCGCAACGCCGCTGCTGCCGATCTGACCGGAAACAGTGCCGCCGGAAACAGTGAACTTGTTGCCGGTAACAGTATCAACGTAGTCGGTGCCGTCCGCAAGGCCTGTGCCGCTGACGGATACGTTGGCGGTGGTGCCGGCGAGGTTGGAGAGCACGATACCAGAGTTGCCTCTTGCAACGTAAGCAACACTGCCGGAGGAACCGGTCTTTTCGCTCTGACCGACAAACGCGTTGTGGAACTTGTTGACTTCGGAAACAGCCGCGCTCTTATAGGTGAGGTTGGTGGCTGCGTCACCCATCATTGCGGAGCCGGGACGCGGGAAGAACAGGGCGGTGGCGTCCTTGCGGGAAGCAACGATTGCCCATGTCTTAACGAGCTGCTCATCGGTTACGCTCGCGGAGGTTTCACCGACGGTACCCATATAGGTATCGTGAGACTCCGCCCACATAACAGCGTTCTGTGCGCTGCCGCTGAGGCTGTAGCCAACATTGACGGCGCCGGAAGCGTTTTTGCTGACAACATTGGAGCGAACGTTCTTGCTCGCTACGTTATCGGTGATGCGCATACGCTTGGTGTAGCTCGACATTTGTCTGCCGGAAGCGAGTCCGTTGAGGATTTCACCGTAAGCAAAGAGCTCCTTGCCGGTCTTGTTCTTGTAATAGGTCTTTGCCTTGTCCAGGGTATTTACCCAGAACTGGGAGGCATAGGTGCCGTCGGTTTCGGTTTCGATGTGCTTTGCAGCGTCAAAACGGAAGCCGTCAACACCGCAGTCAATCAGGCTGGTCAGAAGAGAATAAATCTTGTTCTGAACCGTTGCGTTGCCTGTGTTGAGGTCAGGACAATCGGAAACGTGACCCTGAGTTTGATTCAGGATGCTGCCGTCGCCCGCAGTGCCCTGGTCGGCATGGAAATAGGTGCTGTAGTTGTTGTAGAGGGTGGGTTCATAGGTTGCAACCTCGGTGTGCAGCTTGTTCGGGTTAACCGTACCGCTGGCTTCCTTGAGGTTTGCCATGTGGTTTGCAACAATATCAACAATGATTTTGATGCCGTACTTGTCAGCCTCTGCGCACAAATCAATCAGATCCTGCTTGGTGCCCAGCCAAGAGTTGTCTGCGATTGACATGCTGACAGGCTGATAAAGCTTTGACCACTGCATAAAGACGTCGGAGGACATGCCCTTGTCCTTCGGCTGGGTAGCCGGTGATGTCTGAACAGTGGAATAGCCTGCCGCCGCGATTTGCGGCAAGTTTTCTTTGATTGAATTGTAAGACCAGTTGAACGCGTGCAAAATTACGCCGTCGGCAACATTCTCCTGAATATTCGGCACGCTTGCAACAGCCGCGTCCTGAGAGACCTCAGCCGCCTGCGCCGAAAATGAGAATGCCAATGACGAGGTAAGAACGGTTGCAGCGGCAACAATGCTTACGAGTTTTCTGAACATTTTCATCAAAAAACCATCCTTTCATAAAAGTTCATTATTATTATAACAAATTTTAAAAAATTTGTATATGTTTTAACACACAAATTCTCAACCTTTTTTTTGTGCACAATTATGTGTTTGACACAATTCGGAAGAACTGTGTACCTTCACCGAAATTTTATTATTCCGGCAGAGAAAAAAGCGCAAGATTTGCACAGGTTTTGCCGCCGAAAGCCTGTTTTTTTCACATTCCGGGAATCGGCGGCTGAATCGTAAAAGCCATTGACTTTTGTCCTGATTTGTCATATAATTAAAGGCAATTCGTTTTGACGCGTTTTAATCTTTAATTTATGTAAAAGGGGTGCATAGATGGAACAGACGGAGAAGAAGGTAATTGTATCTTTGAAGGATATTTTTTTGAGGTATGACGGAGAGGTGATTCTCAATCATATCAACCTCGACATTCGCGAAAAGGAATTCGTTACGATACTCGGCCCCAGCGGCTGCGGCAAGACCACAACGCTGCGGATTATCGGCGGCTTTGTCGAGCCGGAGAGCGGCGATATTATCTTTGACGGCAAACGGATTAACGGTTTGCCCCCGCACAAAAGGAATGTTAACACTGTTTTCCAGAAATATTCGCTGTTCCCGCACTTAAATGTATATGACAACGTCGCCTTTGGGCTGAAGCTGAAAAAGCTGCCGAAGGACGAAATCAAGCGCAAGGTCATGAAAATGCTGGCGATTGTTGATTTGAAGGGGTACGAAAAGCGCTCGGTGGCAAAGCTTTCGGGCGGTCAGCAGCAGCGTGTGGCAATCGCCCGCGCTCTGGTTTGCGACCCGGACATCATCCTGCTGGACGAGCCGCTCGGCGCGCTCGATTTGAAGCTGCGCAAAAGTATGCAGCTGGAACTCAAGGAAATTCAGCAGCAAACCAAGAAAACCTTTATTTACGTTACCCACGACCAGGAGGAAGCGCTGACCATGAGCGACCGCGTGGTGGTGATGAACAACGGCGTGATTGAGCAAATCGGCACGCCGGAGGATATTTATAACGAGCCTGTCAACGCCTTTGTCGCGGACTTTATCGGCGAGGCGAACATTCTCAACGGAACCATGATTGACGACTGCCGCGTGCGGATTCTCGGCAAGGAACTGGAATGTGTGGACAAGGGCTTCGGCAAAAACGCGCCTGTTGACGTGGTGATTCGTCCCGAGGACGTGATTATCACCAAGCCGGAGGACGGTCAGCTTGTCGGCGTGGTGGAAAACGTCACCTTTAGGGGCGTTCACTACGAAATGAGCGTGCGCGTCGGCAAATGCGAGATTCTCGCACAGTCCACCCGCAGCGCCGAAACCGGCAGCACCGTCGGACTGCGCGTGATTCCGTTCAATATTCAGATTATGAACAAGCTGCTCCCGATTGAGAGCAATACAATAGAAACCACCGTTACCTACGCGGACGAAAGCGAGCGGTACTTTGAGTTTGAGCTGGAGGACGAAACCGTCACCGTCAGGGACAAGTACATTCCGCAGGGCTCAAGGGTGCGGATTCATCTTCCCTTTGACGCGCTTTCCATCACAGGCTCCGGCGACGGCGATTTGAAGGACGTATATATTGAGTCCGTTGTCTACAAGGGCGAGCACAACGAGATTATTCTGGAATCAGACACCCGCAAGTGGCTGATGCTCAGCGATACCGACGAACAGGTGGCGACCTATGTGCCGCTGTGGTTTGACTTTAAGAAAGCAAGCTTTGAGGTGATTGCCTCACCTGACCAAAAGGAGGGCGAAACGTGAAATCAAAGAAGCTCTCCATCCCCTACATCATCTGGATGCTCGTGTTCACCATGATTCCGATTGTGATGATTGGCATTACGGCGTTCAAGGACTCGCACGGCAACTTTTCCCTTGAACCGTTTATGAAGGCATTCGGCTATACGGGCGTATTTTTAAAATCGCTGTGGATTGCGCTGCTCTCCACGCTGATTTGCCTGGTTTTGGCATATCCGCTGGCGTATTTGCTGACGAGAATGAAAAAATCCTCGCAGAATACCATTCAAATGCTTTTGATGATTCCCATGTGGATGAATTTTCTGCTGCGCATTTACGCGTGGATGATTCTGCTGCAAAAGAACGGTCCGCTTGACACCGCGCTTTCCCTGCTGGGAATTCACGGCACTTACATCGGCAACACCGGCGCCGTGGTGCTGGGCATGGTGTATGAATACCTGCCGTTCATGGTACTGCCGATTTTCACGGTAATGTCGAAAATCGACGGCGGCTTGATTGAGGCGGCGCAGGATTTGGGCTCCAACGGCTTTGCAGTGCTGAGAAAGGTGATTTTCCCGCTGAGTATTCCCGGCGTGATTTCGGGAATTACGATGGTCTTTGTGCCGAGCGCGAGCACCTTTTTGGTGTCGCAGTACCTCGGCGGCACCGACGACATCATGATTGGTGACGTCATTGACAAGATTTTCTGGACAGACCAGAGCACAGGCTCGGCAATTTCGCTGATTCTGATGATTTTGATATTTGTGTTCCTCGTTTTGATGAACCTGTTTGGTGATGAGGAGGCGATTGCGTAATGCAAAAAAAGAAGCTGAGCGTTGTCTCAAAAATTTATATTGCGCTGATTCTCATCTTCCTCTATGCCCCGATTGCCGTCATGATCATCATGTCGTTCAACAAGGGCAACACCATGGCGTGGAAGGGCTTTTCGCTGAAATGGTACGGCGAGCTGTTCCAAAACAACGTGCTGATGGGCGCGCTTGCCAACACCCTGATTATCGCGGTGCTCGCCTCGCTTTTGGCGACTGTTCTCGGAACCGCCGCCGCAATCGGCATCAATAACTTCCGCGGCAAAACGCGGGCGGTGCTGCAAAATGTTTCCAACATTCCGATTATCAGCCCCGACATCGTCATGGGTGTGTCGCTGATGCTGCTCTTTAGTTTTTTGGGCGTGATTTTCCACTTTGAAATGGGCTTTTTCACCGTACTGCTGTCGCACGTCTGCTTTTGCGTGCCTCTGGTGGTGCTCAACGTCATGCCGCGTCTGCGCAGAATGGATCCGAGCCTGTATGACGCGGCGCTCGATTTGGGCTGCAACCAGTGGCAGGCGTTCTATAAGGTCGTGATTCACGAGCTGATGCCCGGCATTGTTTCGGGAATGTTGATCAGCTTTACCTATTCGCTCGACGACTTTGTGATTACGCACTTTACACAGGGCGCGAAGTTCAACAACCTCTCCACAGAGATTTATTCGCTGCTGCGCCGCAAGATTCCGCCGACGATTAACGCGCTTTCCGCGCTGCTGTTTTTGGCGATAATCATCATTATGGTGCTGATTAACGTGTATGAACGCCGCGCCGAAAAACGGGCGGCAAAGCTGAAATAAGCGATTCCGTTCAGCCTGTCTGAATGTGATCATAAATCAACATAGGGGGTATTTTTAATGAAAAAGATTCTCAGCATTATGCTCTGTGCCGCGCTCACCGGCACAACCGTCTTTGCGCTTGCGGGCTGCTCCGGCGGCGGAGAAAAAAAGCAGGACAAGGGCGAGGTCAACATCTACAACTGGACCGACTATGTTTCACGCGGCGAGTATGATTTGATGGACGTTATCGACGAGTTCGAGAAGGAAACCGGCATCAAGGTCAACTACACCACCTACGAAACCAACGAGGAAATGTATAACATGCTCAAGCAGAGCAACTCCAGCTACGACGTGATTTGTCCGTCGGAGTACATGGTCAGCAAGCTGATTCGTGAAAACATGCTGCTTGAACTCAATTACGACAACATTCCCAACTACGCAAATCTCAGCGAGCGCTTTAAAAAACTCAGCTGCGACCCCGATAGCAAATACACCGTTTGCTATGACTGGGGCGTGACCGCAATGGTTTACAACACCAAGATGGTGAAGAACAAGCCCACCGATTGGGACGCGCTGTGGGACGAAAGCCTGAAGGGCAATATTCTGATGTTCAACAACAGCCGCGACGCAATGGCTGTCGCTATGCAGCAGCTCGGCATTAATCCCGCCACCTGCACCAAGGAGGACGTTGACAAGGCAACCGAAAAACTCAAGGAGCAAAAGCCGCTGGTCAAGAAGTACGTCATGGATCAGGTGTTCAACGAAATGCAGAACAACCAGAGCGCGCTTGCCGCTTACTATGCAGGCGACATTGCGATGATGATGGAAGAAAACGAGGATTTGGACTACTGCCTGCCCGCAAGCGGCTCCAACCTGTTCTATGACGCGATGTGTATTCCCACCAGCAGCAAGAACAAGGAGAACGCCGAGGCATTTATCAACTTTATGCAGAAGCCCGAAATCGCAGCGGAAAACTTCAAGTATCTGCGCTACGGCACGCCCAACCAAAAGGCGATTGAGCTGCTCGACAAGGAATACACCGAAAACGAGCTGTCCTTCCCCAGCGACGAATATCTCGACAAATGCTATGTATTCAGCGACATCGACGACGAGGTGTACGCTTACATGCAGGAAAAATTCGTTGAGGTTCAGGCAAACTAAACAACTTTCAGGCAATATTAAAGGAGCTGTTCAAACGAACAGCTCCTTTTTATTAGGTATTCTGATTAAAAATTCGGAATAAACGGCAGCTCATACGGGTCAAAATAGATTAAGCCTTCAACATTGTTGACATTTTCGTATTCTGCAAGAAAATACTGCAGCGCCGTGGCGTCATCTATGGTGATTTTTTTATCTCCGTTGACATCAGCCGCCAGTGTATATTGCTTTCCGCTTAACGTGTTCATCTCAGCTACATGACGCTGAATGGTAGTTACATCAAAAATATTAACTATCTTGTCAACATTTGCATCACCGCGCACCGTACTCTCCCGCTGCGCCGCAGCACCGGGCGCGATTGATACAGCTGCTATGACGAGCACGGCAATCGTTATAAATAACTTTTTCAAATTCATCACTTCCATCTGTCAATTTTTATTTCTTACGGTCTTTCGGTCTCATTGTCATCACGGATGAAATCGGACGTTGTAATGACATCTTCTGTGTTGAAAAGCAGAATTTCAAATTCCGCCAATTCATACGTCTCTCTGGTCATCGAAAATCACACTCCTGATGGAAAAAACTTTTTTGCCGCTAAGCCGTAACGGTATAAGGCAATTGCTAAATCCTTAGCTTGTTGGCTGACTCTTGTAGAATTCAAACAGTTCTTTGCGTAATTGAACGCTGAAAAATCATATGTTTTTTCGCCGATGGTAAAATCAAAGGATTTATCGAGTTCTGAAGCTACAATGTCTGCAAGGTCAAAATAAATCTCACCGTTTTTCTCGGTATATTTGACGGACTTTCCGTTAAAGGTCGCTGTGTCTTTCACCTGAGCAAACTTTTCGGAATCAACCACCTTAAAATAATGGCGAATAGTGGTCTTTGTCAAAAGAACAAGCGTGCTGCCCGTATGCTTCAAACCGTACTCAGTTTCCAAACTGTTGTCATATAAGCTGTTCTTCGGGTCAGGTAAAGCGAGAATCTCATCAGTCACATCATTCGTTAAATAATCGGTTCCTCCGTTGGCATAAGGAGGTACGCCGGTATGATTAAAGGAAATCTGCGCCTTTGTGCAATAATCCAGCAAGGCCTTTACAAGTGGAACCAGATTCGGCTGTTCGCTGAAATACTCAGGATTATTGACAACAAAGTCGGCATATTGCCACGCGGCATACTTCTTCACCTGATGCAGTTGCTTTCCGCCTATCGTCAGCTTGACAGTAATCACGTCATTAATCTCCGCGGGAGCAATATGGCAGTCCGCCCTGTACATGCCATAGTACTGATTATCTTCTGTCAGCGTAACGGTTTCGTGATTATTATACCACCAAAAATCCACCTGAACACCTTCTGCAACCTGTGCGTCGGTAACATTGAGATAAAAATTCACAACAATATCACCGTACAAGCTCAGCGTCTGAGTGTAGAACAAATCATTTTCAGCAGAAACCGCGCTGCTTGTTGCCTGAACAAGCGTTTTGTCAGCAACAAATTCCTTCACCGCCGCATACTGCACAAAAGGAGAATAATCATATTTCTCATCGCAGAGTGCAAGATATTTCACCTGACAATCAACCTTTGTTGAGCCTGCGTCCAGGTCAAGCACCTTGAATACCGCCGTAATAAATGTTATCGCTTCGCCGGCTTCCGTGGATGCAGAGAGCGGTTTAACGGTGGAAAAGTTGCCGATAATTCTGCCTTCTTCGGTTTTTCGGACAATAGGCTCCACATTGGCTTCGTCCGCCACCGTAAAGAACTGTGTTTTGGCGTTCCTTCCCTCGCCGATTTGATTATACTCCTCTTTCCATTCCAACACATTCGGGTCATATGTCAAGCCCCGTACATCAGCATTGACAATCAGCTTTCCCGGAGCGTTAAGCTTGTATTCAACGATAACATACGTGGTACCTTCAACATTGACAGTCGTTTCGGACGACTCAAAAAGGTTAGATGTCGCCTCTACCTGAAGCGTCTTTGTTTCTGCCGCCGAAACAGGTACAAACGCAAACAGACTGCACAGCAACGCCGCCGCAA
>CAMVLW010000022.1 GCA_947168445.1 uncultured Clostridia bacterium | reverse complement strand
TAAAAGACATAATTTAAGCGGCGTGTCATTTGGCACGCCGCCGTTTGTATAAAAAACAAATTATAGTTTTTAAGAACACATTACCTTATGCTGTTTCTTATGGAAAATTACTTCCGTTTGACCCCGCCGTTGATGAAGTTTTCCTTACAAGAAAACCTTTCAAAAGGCGGACTGCCCACCGTGGCAACGGTTAAAGCCGAGGCTAGCGCTCCGCCTCGGCTTTATGGTTTACTTTCAAATTAAACTGTTCTTTGGACTCACTCCACTGTTGTTGAAATCTTAAAGCGTCCTTAACCTGTACATGGGATTGTACCTCGTTTCTGCAAAAATGAACCGTTTAATAATTGAGTATTACATTGGACCTTCTCCGGTTTCGTTAGGATATTGTTCTAAAAAACTAACCTTCTCATGGGACTAATCTCCTATTCGCTTATTAGGAAAGGCTCCTGAAATATCAAAAGTAAGAAAATATTAAATTGTAAGAAATCCGCGTTCCCAAATACTTCTCAGCGCCACGAACCGTTTCTTACCAAGACCTCGGAATACAATATGTAAAATGAAAGTGTTCACGAAAAAAGGTATCCCTCGGTAACGAATTCACGTCTTAATCCAAAATAACAACTGTGTTTATATAACACCAATATGATTAGCTGATTCGACTTAATAAGATTCAGTCCCCGTTGCCCAAAAGCTTTGGGCTTCCACATTGGGGGGTAAGCTCCGAATGAAGTCTTTGATATGCCTAAGTCTGAAAATCTGAACTTTCATATTTAAGACCTCCTTGTCTTTTCTTTGTCTATATTATACCATAATAATAAATAATGTCAATAGTTTTTATAAAAATCTTTTGAATTTTATTTTTTGAAAACCCCTTGAATCTTGTTTTTAAGTATGCTATAATAATAGATGTGAGAGTGTAAAATCCCACAATTTTTCATTGAGATTTTTGAAATTCCGCAAAATTTCAGCCGTCGGGGAACCGGCGGCTTTCGGTTTTTTCAACCAAATAAAAAACGCCGGCATGACACGAATCACGCCGGTATTTTTTCGTTTCAATTAAATAGCGATGTTCCGAACCGCCGTTGATGACGTTTTCCTTACAATAAAACCTTTCAAAAGGCGGACTGCCCACCGTGGCAACGGTCTGCCCACCGCGGCAGCGGTTGCCTATTTTTCTCTGCCGAGAAGGTAGTCTACGGATACTTCCAATATATCGGCAAGGGCGACAAGCTCCACGTCTGTCACAAAACGAATCTGACCCTCCAGCTTGGACAAGCCCGAAGCGTTCATATCAACGCCGTTGACCTGCAGCTGCGCCAGCAGCTCCTTCTGCTTCATCCCCTTCTGCTTTCTGACAAGCTCCACGCGGTTGCCTACCAGATTTCTGTCTCCCAATTCCTGTTTACGTAATCTCATTTTTTACTCTCTCCATATCTCTTGCTTCTTTTTCAGAATTCCGCAACAGAATTCTGTATCAGAATTCTTATAAAAAATTCTTTATAAAAATTCTTCAAGAACATTATGTTGTTATTATAATACTTTATAAGAAAAAAAGCAAGTGTTTTTGTAAGAAAATTTAAAAAAATGAAATTTTTTGAAGATTTTAGTTACAAATCTGATTTTTGTTGTCTTTTTCACTATTTTATTTCTTCTGTGGATATTTTAGTTAGTCATTATTGCTAGAATTTCCACCCTTGTTAACGACTGTTAATTGTGTTAAAAACTGCGAAAAAATTGTTAAAGATTGTTAAATATGTTAAAAAGCGCGATTTTCGGCGAAATTATTTACAAATAGTTACAAAATTATTACACCTATAGAGCGAGCAAAAGGGCATGTCTGCACATGCCCTTCTTTCAATTTATCGCGTTATTGTTCCTTAAAGGTGCCGTTTTCAATCTCGTGAATCATCGCAACGCGCTTGTCGTGGCGGTCGCCCTCTTCGGGTGTGTTGAGGAAAATGTCGGTAAACTTCACCGCGTCCTCCTCGCTTGTCACCCTGCCGCCCATGCACAGAATATTGGCATGGTTGTGACGGCGGGTCATCTCGGCGCCGAAGGCGTTGTTGACAACCGCCGCGCGAACGCCCTTGACCTTGTTCGCCGCCATAGAGATTCCGATTCCCGTGCCGCAGCAGAGAATTCCCAGTTCACAGCCTCCCTCTGTCACCGCCTTGGCAACCTTGTAGGCATACACCGGGTAATCGACGCTTGCGTCGCTGTCGGTGCCGAAATCCTTGTAGGCGATTCCTTTTTCGTCTAAATATTTTTTGATGGCGACAATCAGGTTGTAGCCGCCGTGGTCGCATCCGAGCGCTATCATTGTTTGACCCCCATTTTTAAATTTAGTTCACGCTGAGCCTGCGGCAAACGCAGATAGACAGGCATCAACTCGGCGGGAGTGAGCGTTTCTCCCGCGTTTATCTTCTGAAACGCCGCACAAGCGACGGAAGCCGCCGTTTGATTCACATGATTCACCGGCGCTAAAAACACGTTAGAGAGCGAATTTTCAAGGAATCCGGCGCAAATCCGCGCGCCGTCGCCGACGAGCAGCACCTTTTCGCTGCGGCGCTCCAAATCAAGCTTTAAATCAGCCAGAGAAAGCGCCCTGTCGCCGCACAGGCGCTCTACCCTGCCGTCCGACACGCGGAACATGGCGTTGTAAACCTGCGAGCAGCGGGCGTCCATCACCGCGCACACAACGCAGTCACATCCGAGAAAGTTGTACGCCATGCTTTCGAGCGTTGACACCGCCACACAGGGCAGGCTGCGCTCAAAGGCGATTCCCTTTGCCGCCGCAACGCCGATTCGCACGCCGGTAAAGGAGCCGGGACCCGCGTTTACCGCCACCGCGCCGATTTCGCTGAGCGACACACCCGCGTTTTTGCAGAGCTGCTCGGTCATGGGAACCAGCGTCTGGCTGTGGGTGAGCGCGGTATTGATGAAAAATTCTCCGATTATCTTATCCTCCTGCGCCAAGCAGACCGAAGCCGCCTTAGCGGAGGTATCCATTGCTAACAGTATCAAGTGAGTTCAACACCTTCTATCTCAAAAATGCGGCTGTCGTCATGCTCTCCCCTGCTGATGGTGACGCGGATGGCGTTGTCGGGCAGAGCGCCCTCGATATTCTCGCTCCACTCAATCACGAGCACACCGTTGTCGAGGTAGTCGAAGAACCCGGTGGAGTAAAGGTCGTCCCAGCTTGTCACGCGGTACATATCGAAGTGATAAACCGCACACCTGCCCGCATATTCATTCACGAGCGCAAAGGTGGGGCTGGAAACGCCGTCCGCAACGCCCAAGCCGCGTGCCAAACCGCGGGTAAAGGCGGTCTTGCCCATGCCTAAGCCGCCGAACAGCGCGATGACCTCGGTGCCGCTGAGCGACTTTGCCAGGCGTTCACCGATGGCTTCCGTTTCGGCAGGACTGTTGGAAATCAGCTTTTGCATATCAGAACAGACCCGAAATTTTGCCGTCGCTGTTGACGTCGATTTTATGCGCGGCAGGCTCTTTTGGCAGACCGGGCATGGTCATGATGTCGCCGGTGTAGACAACCGTGAAGCCCGCGCCGTTGGACAGCGACACGTTTCTGACAGTGATTTCAAAATCCTTGGGAGCGCCGAGCAAGGCGGGATTATCGGAGAGCGAATACTGGGTTTTGGCGATACAAACGGGCAGCTTGTCCGCGCCGAGCTTTTGCACCTCGGCAATCGCCTTCTCCGCCGCTGTGGTGTAGTTGACCTTGGAGGCGCCGTAAATCTTGGCGGCAATCGCTTCGATTTTCTCCTTGACGGTCAGGCTGATGTCATAAATCGGCGCGAAGTCGGAAGGCTTTTCGCAGGCTTCCACAACCTTCTTTGCCAACTCTGTGCCGCCGTCGCCACCCTTGCCGAACACGTCGGAAAGCGCAAAATCCGCGCCCTTTTCCTTGCAGTATTCTTCAATGAAGGCAAGCTCCGCGTCGCTGTCGGTGCCGAAGCGGTTGATCGCCACAACCACCGGGACGTTGTACTTGCGCATGTTTTCAATGTGAACGCCGAGGTTGACAATGCCCTTCTTGAGCGCGTCAAGGTTCTCGGCGGAAACCTCCGCCTTGGGAACGCCGCCGTTATATTTAAGCGCGCGGCAGGTTGCCACGAGGACAATCGCCGAGGGCTTTAAGCCGGCATAGCGGCACTTGATGTCGAGAAATTTTTCCGCGCCGAGGTCGGAGCCGAAGCCTGCCTCGGTAATGCAGTAGTCCGCCAGCTTTAACGCAAGCTTGGTGGCACGGACGCTGTTGCAGCCGTGGGCGATATTCGCAAAGGGACCGCCGTGCATAATGGCGGGCGTACCCTCAAGGGTCTGCACCAGATTGGGCTTGATGGCGTCCTTGAGCAGCGCTGTCATAGCGCCGTCAGCCTTTAAGTCCTTGGCGAAAACAGGCTCGCCGGAATAGGTGTAGGCAACCAAAATGTTGCCGAGTCTGCGCTTTAAGTCGTCAATATCCGCCGCAAGACAGAGAATCGCCATGACCTCGGAAGCGACGGTGATGATGAAGTGATCCTCTCTGGGAACGCCGTTAACCTTGCCGCCGAGACCGACAATGATGTTGCGCAGAGCGCGGTCGTTCATGTCAAGGCAGCGCTTAAAGAGGATACGGCGCGGGTCGATTCCCAGCGCGTTGCCCTGCTGCATGTGGTTGTCGAGCATGGCGCAGCAGAGGTTGTTTGCCGCTGTGATAGCGTGCATGTCACCGGTGAAGTGCAGGTTGATGTCCTCCATCGGGAGCACCTGCGCATAGCCGCCGCCCGCAGCGCCGCCCTTGATGCCGAACACGGGACCGAGAGACGGTTCGCGCAGCGCGATAATCGCCTTTTTGCCGATTTTTGCCATTGCCTGACCCAAGCCCGCCGTGGTGGTGGTTTTGCCCTCGCCCGCGGGCGTGGGATTGATTGCCGTCACCAAAATCAGCTTGCCGTCGGGGTTTTGCTGCACGCGGGCGCTCAACTCGTCGCTCAGCTTTGCCTTGTACTTGCCGTAGAACTCCAACTCGTCCTCGGTGATACCGATTTGAGCCGCAACTTCTTTGATGGGCAGCAGCGTTGCCTGCTGCGCAATTTCAATGTCAGATAACATATTCGCACCTCCGCGATATTCTTTAACTTAACTATTATATCAAATGAATAGTCGTGTATTATTCCGAATTCAAAAAATAACTTGATATTATGCGCCGAATTTACTATAATAAGAATAGATTCAACAGAAAGGGGTGTTCCGTTGGAAGGCTACACAAGTTCTGTTTCTGATTTTTTCCACAAAACCGACGTGGTGCTGTGGCTGCTGACGCTGTCGGCGGTGGGCTACAGCCTGCTGTTGATTTCGAGTATGCAGCGCTCAGGCGATTATAACTATTTAAGACCGCAGCTGTTGGCGATTGTCATTGGCTTGGCGGCGGCAGTGCTGATTTCCTTTGCCGATTACCGCTTTATTGTCAAAAAATGGTATATTGCCATGCTTGTCGGGCTGATATTGGCGGGACTGGTGTTTGCGTTCGGCATACGGGTAAGCGGCACCGACGACACCGCGTGGATTGAGCTGCCGGGCGGCTACACCTTTCAGCCGTCGGAGTTCATCAAAATCTGCTTTATCATTACGTTTTCAAAGCACCTGTCGTTTCTCAGCGAGAAAAACCTGATGCAAAGTCCGCTCGGCGTGATTACGCTGGCGGTGCACGCGGTGATTCCGATGGTGATTATCCATTTGCAGGGCGACGACGGCACTGTGCTGATTTTTGGGCTGATGTTTTTAATCATGTCCTTTATCGCGGGCGTTCAGCTGAGATATTTCGCTATTCTGGGCGGGCTGGTGCTCGCGGGAATCCCTGTCATCTGGAACCTCTTTCTCAATGACGAACACCGCAACCGCTTTTTGGCGCTTTTTGATTTGGACGGCAACGCCATGACAAACTACGGCTGGCAGCAATACCAAGGGAAGGTGTCCATTGCAAGCGGCGGCGTTGCAGGCAGCGGACTGTTCAACGGCTCGCGCGTGGAATACGCGATTGTGCCGGAGCAGGAAAACGACTTTATCCTGACTGTTGCCGGAGAGGAACTGGGATTCATCGGCTGCGTTTTGCTGCTCGGAATTCTGTTCGGCATTATCATCAAGGTGCTGATGAACGCTTCTAACGCAACCGAAAACGAAGGCAAGTTTTTATGCGCGGGCGTGTTTGCCTCGCTCGCCTCTCAGACGATTATCAATATCGGCATGGTGCTGGGCTTTTTCCCGGTAATCGGCGTCACCCTTCCCCTGTTCAGCTCCGGCGGCACCTCGGCAATGAGCACGCTGGTGTGTATCGGGCTGGTGCAGAGTGTGCGGGGGCATAATATGGACGACATGGAAAAGGCGAAAATCCGCCGCGGCAGTCAAAGCAGAATCAAGCTATAGCAAAAAGCCTGTGTTCCGTTTGGGAGCACAGGCTGTCTTTTTATTTTCGCGCGTCAATCAGCTTTTGCAGTTCGGCAAGCAGAACTTCCTGAGACAAGCCGGTTTTCTCCACGGCGTCGGCAACGGTCGCGTTTTTGAGCATCATTTTGCCGATGGGCGTTTTGATAATCTTGAATCTGCTGTCCATTTTGACCAGTTCGTCGGGCAGCCACGGATACTGCGCCAGAATGTCGGTTAATTTTGTGTTGCTGTTAATTTCCATTATCTCACCCTTTATTTATAAATACTTTCCTGTGATACTTTCTTTGTTTTTCTTGATTTCGGCGGGTGTGCCCTGCGCGACGATTCTGCCGCCCTGTTCACCGCCGCCGGGTCCCATGTCAACAAGATAATCGGCGCTGCGAATCACGTCCAAATCATGCTCAATGACTATCACGGTGGCGCCTCTTTCTATCAGACGGCGGAACACGCCGAGCAGGGTTTGCACGTCGAGCGGGTGCAAGCCGATGGTCGGCTCGTCAAAGACAAACACGGCGTCGTCCTGTCCGCGTCCCATCTCGCTCGCAAGCTTCAGCCGCTGGGCTTCGCCGCCGGAAAGACTCGGCGTTTCCTCCCCCAGCGTCAGATAACCCAAGCCGAGGTCGTGCAAAACTTGCAGGCGGCTGCGCACGGCTTTGAGGTCGTCGCAGACAATCAGCGCTTCGTCAACGCTGCGGGACATCAGAACGGGCAGCGACATGCCTGAGCCGTCCGTTTTTACCCTGTCAATTTTATATGCAGCCTTTGCGTAGCGGGTTCCCCCGCAATCGGGACAGGGAATGTCCACGTCCGGCAAAAACTGCACGTCAAGGCTGATGGTGCCGGTGCCGTCGCAGGTTGGGCAGCGCAGCTTTCCCGTGTTATAGGAAAAATCGCCCGCCTTATACCCCTGTGCCTTCGCGCCGGGCGTTCGCGCGTAAATCTTGCGCAGCTCGTCGTGCACATTGGCGTAGGTGGCGACGGTGGAGCGGATATTAATGCCAATCGGCGTTGCGTCAATCAGCTTGATTTGGCGGATTCCCTCCGCCTCCACCGACAAAACATGCGCGGGCAGCGCATTGCCGCTTGTGTGGGCTTGCAGCGCGGGAATCAGGCTTTCGAGAATCATGGTGGTTTTGCCGGAGCCGGAAACGCCTGTCACCACCGACAGCCTGCCCTTCGGAAAACGAACGCTGAGCGGCTTGACGGTGTGAATCGCCGCGGTTTTCATGGCAATTTCACCGAGCGCAAAGAGCGGTTGGCTTTCCGGCTTTGCGGCAAGGCTGCTGTTGTGCGGCACAAGGAATTTGCCAATCATGGAAACCGGGTTTTGCGCAAGCTGGGCAACGGTGCCCTCGGCAAGAATGTTGCCGCCGCCCGCTCCCGCTTCGGGACCCAACTCAATCAGGTAATCCGCGTGAGCAAGCACCTGCGCGTCGTGGTCAACCAAAATCACGGAGTTGCCGTCAGCGATTAAGTCGTCCATCACGCCTGTCAGTCCTTCGAGATTTGAGGGGTGCAGCCCGATGGAAGGCTCGTCGAGCACATAGAGCACGCCGGTGGTGCGGTTGCGCACCGAACGCGCAAGCTGCACGCGCTGCCGTTCGCCTGTGGAGAGCGTTGAGGAAGCGCGGTCAAGCGAAAGATACGAAAGCCCCAAATCAACCAGCCGCCTTGCGGTGTCAAAGAACGCTTCGCAGATGTTTTTTGCCATCGGGCGCATGGGTGCGGGCAAGGAATCCGGCACGCCTGCCACCCAATGAATCAGCTCGCTGAGCGGATAGGCGCAGACCTCGTCGAGCGAATTGCCGCGAAGCCGGAGCGAACGGGCGCGTTCACTCAGCCGCGTGCCGTGACAGTCGGGGCAGGTTTCTTCCTTCAAGAATTTTTCCACGCGCTTCATGCCCTTTTCGTCCTTGACCTTGCCGAGCGCGTTGAGCACGGTGGCGGTGGCGCTGTAATAGGTGAAATCCATTTCTCCGGCGCTGACGCTCTCGGCGTTTTTCGCCTTGTAAAAAATATGCTTTTTCACCATCGGACCGTCATAGACAATTTCCTTTTCCTCGTCCGTCAGTTCGCAAAACGGAATATCGGTACGAACGCCCATTGCGCGGCAGACGTCGGTCATCAGCGACCACATCAGGCTGTTCCACGGTGCAACCGCGCCGCCGTCAATGGTGAGAGTTTCATCGGGAATCAGTGTTGCGCGGTCAACGGTGCGCACCGTTCCCGTGCCGCCGCAGCAACGGCAGGCGCCGCCGCTGTTAAACGCCAAATCCTCCGCGCCGATAACGTCCACAACCTCGCCGCAAACGGCGCAGCGCACCTCTTTTTCGGCGGCAAAGTCGAGCGTCGGCTCAACGGTGTGACCGTTCGGGCAGCGGTAGTGCGAAAGGCGCGAGAACATCAGGCGAAGGCTGTTGAGCAGCTCGGTGGAGGTGCCGAAGGTGCTGCGGATTCCCGGCACGCCCGGACGCTGATGAAGCGCCAGCGCCGCCGGAACATAGCGCACGTCGTCCACCTGCGCGCGGCTCGCCTGAGTCATACGGCGGCGGGTGTAGGTGGAGAGCGATTCCAGATACCGCCGCGAACCCTCCGCATAAAGCACGCCGAGCGCCAGCGACGATTTTCCCGAGCCGGAAACGCCCGCGATTCCGACAATTTTGTTCAGCGGAATGTCCACATCAATATTTTTGAGATTGTGCACCCTCGCGCCGCGGATTTCTATCTTTTTGGGTATGTCTGCCATAAGGGATTCTCCTGTCGCTTTTTCTGTCTTTATGGTAACAGATTCATCAGAATATTGCAAGCGGAATTTTGCTGCCGGGCGATTCTGAAAATTTATCGCCGGATATGCGTGATTCGTATTTTACAACCCGGAAAAATTGCGCTATAATAAAAGAAAAACGGAAAGGAGCACCCTATGAAACGAATGACCTCCGCAATCCTTGCGGCTGCTCTGCTCGGCGCAGTGACCCTCGGCGCCTGCTCCGGCGGACAGCACACGGAAGCCTCAAAACAGGCGGCAACAACTGCCGCAAAACCGATTGAAAAATCCACCGCCGACGAAGCGGCGTTTGACCCCTACGCAACCGAAAACCGCTATGACATCACCGACGAGATGTTCGACAAGCGCGACGGTGTGGATTACGGCACCGTGCAGACGGACGTCACCTATTATTCCACAACCGCCAAGGACAACAAGCAGTGCAACATTCTGCTGCCCGCAGGCTACAGCGAAAGCGGGCATTATCCCGTGATGTATGTGTTTCACGGCTTCGGCGGCAGCCACAGCAACCAGATTGACACCGATTCTTATCTCACGCTGCTCTACGGCAACATGCTGCACGACGGCTTGACAGTGCCAATGATTATTGTCAATGTGGATATGTATACGGACAAGCTTGCCGACAAGAGCAGCAAAACCGAAGAGGAACTGCGCTATATCTACGACAAGGCGATTGACGACATAGCGGTGGACTTGATGCCGTTTATCGAACTGCATTACCCGGTGAAACCGGGCAGAGAAAACACCGCTGTTGCGGGAATGTCGGAGGGCGGCGCAAAGTCGCTTTGCACCGGGTTTAAATGGCTTGACAAATTCGGCTATACCGGCTCCTTTGCCCCGGACACGGGCGTGATTCCCACCGAGTATTATAAGGGCACGTTCTGGAACACCCCGGTGTTTGAAGAATTCCCGCAGCCGACGGCGCAGAACACGCCGTATTATCTTTACATGGCGGTCGGCAGCGAGGATCCGTGGAATATCGACTGCACGCTCTATTACCGCGACGTGCTGAACAACATGGGCGTGAAAAACCAGACGGACTATGTGGAGGGGTATGAGCACAACCCGACGTTCTGGCGGCAGTGCTTTTACAACTTTTTAACAAAGATATTCCGGTAAAAAACAGGGCTTGGCGCAATGCCAAGCCCTTTCTGTTCATTACTTTAACAGCGGCTTCAGATAAATGCCGGTGAAGGATTTCGAATTTTTGGCGACCTGTTCGGGTGTTCCCTGCGCAATCACCCTGCCGCCCATGTCGCCGCCCTCGGGTCCGAGGTCAATGATGTGGTCGGCAGTCTTAATCAAATCAAGATTATGCTCAATGACAACAACGGTGTTGCCGCCCTCAACCAGCAGCTGCAGCACCTCCACCAAGCGGTGAACGTCCGCGATGTGCAGTCCGGTGGTCGGCTCGTCAAGGATATAAATCGTCTTTCCCGTGCTGCGCTTTGAAAGCTCCGTCGCCAGCTTCACGCGCTGCGCCTCGCCGCCGGAGAGCGTTGTGGCGGGCTGACCCAGCTTGATATAGCCCAAGCCCACGTCAAAGAGTGTTTTCAGCTTGCGGTGGATTTTGGGGAGGTTCTCAAAGAAGGTCATGCCCTCCTCCACGCTCATTTCGAGCACGTCGTTAATCGACTTTCCCTTGTATTTCACTTCGAGCGTTTCGCGGTTATAGCGCTTGCCCTTGCAGACCTCGCAGGGCACGTAAACGTCGGAGAGGAAGTGCATTTCTATCTTGATAATGCCGTCGCCCTGACACGCCTCGCACCGTCCGCCCTTGACGTTAAAGGAAAACCTGCCCTGCGTGTAGCCGCGCATTTTGGCGTCCTGCGTTTCGGCAAAGAGCGCGCGGATGTCGTTGAACACGCCGGTGTAGGTGGCGGGATTGGAGCGCGGCGTTCTGCCGATAGGACTCTGGTCGATTTCAATCACCTTATCCAGATGCTCCAAGCCGATAATTTCCTTGTGCTTGCCGGAAACGGTTTTGGCGTGGTTGAGTTCGCGGGCGAGCGTTTTGTAGAGCACCTCGTTAATCAGCGAGCTTTTGCCGGAGCCGGACACGCCGGTGACGCACACCAGCTCGCCGAGCGGGATTTTGACGTTGATATTTTTCAGGTTATTCTCGGCGGCGCCGCGGATTTCGATATAATTGCCGTTGCCCTTGCGCCGCTTTTGCGGAACGGGAACAGCGCGCCTGCCGCTGAGATACTGTCCCGTGACGGACCTCTCGCAGGCTTTGATGGCTTCCACGTCGCCTGTGCAGACGATTTCGCCGCCGTGAATTCCCGCGCCGGGACCGACGTCAACAATGGTATCGGCGGCATACATGGTTTCCTCGTCATGCTCCACGACAATCACGGTATTGCCCAAGTCGCGCAGGCGCTTGAGGGTGCCGAGCAGCTTTTCGTTGTCGCGCTGGTGCAAGCCGATGCTCGGCTCATCGAGAATATAAAGCACGCCCATCAGCGAGCTGCCGATTTGCGTGGCAAGGCGGATACGCTGGCTTTCGCCGCCGGAGAGCGTTCCCGAAGAACGCGACAGCGTGAGATAGCCCAAGCCGACGCTTTTGAGGAAGTTCAGGCGTTCGATAATTTCCTTGATGATTTCCTCGCCGATTATCGCTTCCTTCTCGCTGAGCTTCAGGTTTTTGACGAATTCCAGCGCGTCAACGACAGACATTTTGCAGAAATCGGAGATGTTCACCCCGCCGACGGTGACGGCAAGGCTCTCGCGGGAAAGGCGCTCTCCGCGGCAGGCGTCGCAGGGAATCTCGGACATATAGCTGCGGATTTCGTCCTTGACCCAGTTGGAATTGCTCTCGTGATAGCGGCGGTCAAGGTTGGTAATCACGCCCTCAAACTCGCGCTCATAGGTGCCGCTGCCGTAGGCGGAATGGCGGTGAATCGTGAGCTTTTCGCCTTTTGTGCCGTAGAGGATTTTGTCAATCACGTCGTCGGGAATGTTGCGAATCGGCTCGGTGAGCGAAAATTTGTAGCGGCGCGCGAGTGCTTCCATATACATTGCCGCGATTTGGCTGCCCTCCATTGCCCAGCCGCTGCCCTTAATGCCGTTTTGCGCAATGCTTTTGTCGGGGTCGGGAATGATTTTTGCCTTGTCGATTTTGAGGAACACGCCCAAGCCGGTGCACTTGGGACACGCGCCGAAGGGATTGTTGAAGGAGAACATGCGCGGCGACAAATCCTCAATGCTCACGCCGTGCTCGGGGCAGGCGTATTTTTGGGAAAAGGTGATTTCCTCGCCGTTTGTAAAGCTGACAAGCACCAAGCCGCCGCTGAGCTTGGAAGCGGTTTCAATGCTGTCGGACAGGCGCGAGGAGATGTCCGGCTTAATCACCAGACGGTCAACCACGACCTCGATATTGTGCTTTTTATTTTTCTCTATCGGAATTTTCTCGGACAAATCATAGATAATTCCGTCCACACGCACGCGGACATAGCCGCCCTTGCGGGCGCTTTCGAGCACCTTTTGGTGTTCGCCCTTTCTGCCGCGCACAACCGGCGCGAGCAGCTGGATTTTGCTGCCCTCGTCATAGCTGAGAATCTTGTCCACAATCTGATCGACGGTCTGCTGACGGATTTCACGCCCGCAGACGGTGCAGTGCGGCACACCGATACGCGCGTATAAAAGGCGCAGATAGTCATAAATTTCCGTGACGGTGCCGACGGTGGAACGCGGGTTTTTGGAGGTGGTCTTTTGGTCGATGGAAATCGCGGGAGAAAGCCCCTCGATACTCTCGACGTTCGGCTTGTCCATCTGCCCCAAAAACATGCGGGCGTAGCTTGACAGGCTCTCGACATACCGCCGCTGACCCTCGGCATAGATGGTGTCAAACGCGAGCGAGCTTTTGCCGGAGCCGGAAAGTCCCGTGATAACAACCAGCTGATTGCGCGGAATTTCCACGCTGATATTTTTCAGGTTATGCTCCTTGGCGCCCCTGACAATGATTTTATCGTTAGCCATACGATTACCCTTTTCTTCATCAAATATATCCTTATTCTATCACAAATGCTTTTAAATATCAATTTATTGTTTCTGCTTTTTTCTTCTGAGGAATAAAACAAGAATCAGTACCGCGACGGCAAGGACGGCACAGGCGGAAATGGCGATAATCACGCCCGGCGACATGCTGCCCTTTGCGCTGTCGGAGGAAGCCGCCCGTGACTCAGTCGCCTTGACGGGCGTTGTCTTGGCGTAGTATTCGTCGAGGAAGGTGCTGACCGCGCTGAGATCGTACAGCTTGGAATAATCGGATTTGTTATCGGCGGTGTAGGCGACGGTTTCAAGGTTCACCTTCGCGCCCGCGTCCACGTCGCCGCCATTATCATAGAGCATGGTTTTGTAACCGGAAATCGCATAAGCCGCCAGAGAGGGATAGCTCATGTTGAACACCATGCAGGTGCCGCCGCCGCTGGTTTCACCGATGACAGGAATCTGCTTTTCCTGCGCAAGACAGGGCAGACAGTTGGCACAGGAATAGGAAAATTTGGAGGTAAGCAGCGCAAAGCGGAGGTTGTAATTCACCTCGTCGTCCTTTGCGTCAACCACTCCGTCGAGGTTTTTGTCTACCGAGCCGGTCTGACGGTAGGAACTGCCGGAGATGGTGCTGTTTATACGAAGGTCGCTTTTGCCGGTCATAATCGACATCATGTAGCCCATCACAGCAACAGAGCCGCCGGTGTTGCAGGAAAGGTCAATCAAAAAGTTCTTTGCGCCCCTTTCGGCGGCGTAATCGAGCGACCATTTGAACGCCGTCACAACCTCGTCCTCAAAGCTGTCGAAAACAAAAACAGCGGTATCGCCGCTCATGACAAGCTGCGCGAGCAAATCCTTATCCTCGTTGTTCTTCTCCCATGTTTTAACGGACTCGCAGCCCGCGTAGGCTTCTTTTCTGCGATTTTTCAGTGTGCTGAACTCCTCGGCAATCGCGCCGGAATTCGCTATTTTGGCGGAGATAACGGTCGCCCTGTCATTGTCTGCTTCTTTCAGCAGTTGATTAACCGCTGCTGTAAATTCCGTTTGTTTGTCGTCAATAACGACGGCGCTGAAGGGGTCGCTGAGTTGGGTGTGACCGCCGTCGTCCGCCATGATGTCGAGCAGCACCAAGCCGGTGTAGAAGTCGGTCATGCTCTCGGAGAGCAGCAGCGGCTTGACGTTTTTGCCGGTTTCGGTGGAGGTCATGATTTCGTCAAAGCTGTTTTCGGCAAGGCTCTTTCCGAGCTGCGACTTGGGCGGTCTGCCGTACAGACGGTCAAACATGAAGCAAAGCTCGTTGTAGGTGTAGGCAATCAAATCCTTTTCGCGCGGCTTCACGGAATAGGCGCTTGTGCTGTCAAAATAGGGAGAATTCATCGGGTCAAAAAAGTAAATGCTGCCATCGAGATAGAGCGCGGAAAGGTAGGTGTGCGCAAACAAATCGGCAAGGGTGGTCAGCGGAAAATACGCCGTATGGTTAATGGGCGCAATGTCGATTTGATATTTGCCGAAATCCAAATCAACCGGCTTGGGGTCGCTGTCATAAACCACATGCAGATTCTTCATGTAAGGCGCTTCGGGACCGTCGCCGTCCGCGTCGGCAGGGTTGTTGGGCATGAAGGTTTCGAATTCGTCAAAGTGAACGGTGTTCTTTTCAGCGTCAATCACCATTGTTTTGCCCTCTTTGCCGGTGACGGTATAAACGCCGCTGTCGCTTTCGGCAACGGTGAACGGCTGGGCGGCGATGATTTCAAGATAGTCCTTTACGTCGATATAGGGCACGTTCGGCATGTCCTCAAAGAACAGGCATTTAATGGTTTCTTTGTTTTCATTGTTATACAGATAAGCGTCAAGCTCCTGCTCCCTGTAGGTTCTCTCCGCCGCCGATACCGAAGTAAACGGCATGGCGCTCAATGAGATAACCGCCGAAAGCGATAAGACAAGCGCTTTTTTTCCGATTTTGTGCATATGGGATTCCTCCGGATTTTAAACTCTTTTTATTATACACTTTTTGACAGAAAAAGACAATAGAAAAAAGAGCGGAAGGTCAGCCTTCCGCTCAAAAAGTGTAAAATTATTCTTCTTCGTCGTCCTCGTCGTCGATTTCAACAGGCTCAATATAGGTGCCGTTCATGACCTTTTCAAAGTCCTCGCTACCCATCTTCTCATGCTTCATGAGGTAAGCGGCGATTTCGTGCAGCTTGTCGATGTTCTCGCTGAGAATACGCTCCGCCTTGGCATAGGCGTCGTTGACGATTTTCAGCACCAGCTCGTCGATTTTCGCGGCGGTGGCTTCGCTGTAATCCTGCGTTCTGCCGTAGTCTCTGCCGAGGAACACACTGCCTTCCTCGGAGCCGTAGTTAATGCAGCCGAGTTCCTTGGTCATGCCGTACTTGGTGACCATCGCGCGGGCGGTTTTGGTCGCCTTTTCAATGTCGTTGGACGCGCCGGTGGAAATGTCGCCGAGAATCAGCGCCTCCGCCACACGGCCGCCGAGGTCTACGATAATGCTCTCAACCATTTCATTGCGGGAATTGTAGGACTTATCCTCCGTGGGCAGCGGCATGGTGTAACCGCCTGCCATTCCGCGCGGAATAATGGAAATCTCGTGAACCGGGTCTTGGGTTTCAAGCTTGTCAAAGAGAATCGCGTGACCCGCCTCGTGGTAGGCGGTAAGCTTCTTTTCCTTGTCGCTCATGACCTTGCTCTTCTTCTCGGCGCCCACCACAACCTTGATGGTCGCTTCTTCGATTTCCTTCATGGTAATCGCCTTTTTGTCCGCTCTTGCGGCAAGCAGCGCCGCTTCGTTGAGCAGGTTTTCCAAATCCGCGCCGGTGAAGCCCGCGGTGGTTTTGGCGATGGTTTTCAGCTTGACGTCGGGCGCGAGCGGCTTTTTGCGCGCGTGAACGCGGAGAATTTCCTCACGTCCGTTGATGTCGGGATAGCTGACAACAACCTGACGGTCAAATCTGCCCGGACGCATGAGCGCAGGGTCAAGAACGTCGGGACGGTTGGTCGCGGCAATCAGGATTACGCCTTCGTTGACGCCGAAGCCGTCCATTTCAACCAGCAATTGGTTAAGGGTCTGCTCGCGCTCGTCGTTGCCGCCGCCGAGACCCGCGCCTCTCTGACGACCGACCGCGTCGATTTCGTCGATAAAGATAATGCAGGGAGAATTCTTCTTTGCCTGGTCAAACAAATCGCGCACACGCGACGCACCGACGCCGACGAACATTTCTACAAAGTCGGAGCCGGAAATCGAGAAGAACGGCACGCCCGCCTCGCCCGCAACCGCGCGCGCAAGCAGGGTTTTACCGGTACCGGGAGGTCCCACCAGCAAAACGCCCTTGGGGATTCTCGCACCAAGCTTGTTGAACTTGTCGGGGTTTTTCAGGAACTCGACAACCTCCTGCAGCTCTTCCTTTTCCTCGTCAGCGCCCGCCACATCATCAAAGGTGGTTTTGCGCTTTTCGTCGTTGGTATTTTTGATTTTCGCCTTGCCGAAGCTCATTTCACGTCCGCCGAGACCGCCGCCTCCCATGCGCCGCATGAAGAAAATCCACGCGCCGATGAAGATAACGACCACGATAATCGTGGGAATGAGGTCAATGAGCAGCGAATTGTCGCTTGCGCGAATGAGGTTGTAGCTTACCTTGGCGGTTGAAGGGTATTCGCGGATGTCGTCGATAAAGCGCTTGATGTCCGCAAGCTGACCCTTGATGACGGTTTGACCGTCCTTGCTGGAGGTTGCGGCGTTAATCGCCTTTTTGTCGGCGTTAATCACGGCGTTATCATAGACCGCCTGCTGCCCCTCCTTGAGTTTAATCTCAATCACGCCGGAGCCGTAGTTAATCGCGTAGCTGTCAACCTTGTCGTCCGCGAAGTACTGCACCAGCGTTGAGGTTTTGGGCGGCTCGTTTTGGCGGGTGCTCAAAAAAATCGCGGCAATCACGATTAACAAAATCGGAATTCCTAAGTACAGCAACAGGTTGCGCACTTTTTTCTTGTTTTCCATTGGAAAGAATCACTCCTCTTTATTGCTCACTGACAAAAGGCTGTCACGACGAAGGTTCTTGATGAGCAACAGAATTTATATAAATGCAGTTATTCGTAAACCGAACGCTTCAACACGCCTATGTAGGGCAGGTTGCGGTATTTTTCATCATAGTCAAGACCGTAGCCGACAATGAATTCGTCGGGAATCTCGGCGCCGCAGTAGTCGGGCACCAGCGGCACCTTTCTTCTGCTGGGCTTGTCGCAGAGCGTGCAGACCTGAACCGCCTTTGCGCCGCGCGAAACAAGGTGGTTAATGACAAAGTTGAGGGTGTTGCCGGAGTCAACAATGTCCTCGACAATCAGAATATCTCTGCCGCGCGGGTCAACCTCCATGTCCTTGATGATTTTGACCTTGCCGGAGCTTTCGGTGCCGCCGCCGTAGCTGGAAGCCACCATGAAGTCAATTCTGAAATCCAGATTGACCTTTGTCATCAGCTCCGCCATGAACACAATGCTGCCCTTGAGCAAACCGACCATGATGAAGTCTCGTCCATTATAGTCCTTTTCAATTTGTTTTGCAAGCGACTTCACAATATTTTCAAGTTTATCCTGTGAAATCAGTACTCTTTCAACGTCCTTGTGCATAAAAATCCCCTTTTGCCTATTATTTGTTTGGTGTCCGGTATTTGAATTCTATCGTTAACCCCGCAGAGGAAACAAGCGCCTCGCCCTGCTGTGAATAGCCTAAGCCCTCGCACCAGAGCACGGTGCTGCCCTGACAGAGCAAAAGCAGGCTGTCGCGTTCCTCGTCGGGTATTCTTTTCTCGTTGAGCGCCTTGCGCAGCGGCTTGGTAAGGCTGCGCTTTGCAAAGGTAAAGCGGTCGCCCGGCTGCCGGTTGCGGAAAACAAGGTCTTTTAATTCTGATTTGGAATCATCAAATCTGACCTCTACCTTCTTGTAATGATAGAGAAAAGCAAAGGATTCCGTGAGCGGAATGGGATACATCTTGCACGGCTTTTCTTTTTTGACCATGCGCAGGAGTCCCTGCTTGCACACCGCCGTCCAGCCATAGCCCAAATCAACCGCTCCGCCGTTTTGAAGGATATTGAGCAGCAGCGACAGATGCCGCGTTTCAAGCGGAAGCGCCTTTGTTTCGTGTCCGGGGTAATTGCAATACAGCTCCAGCGCGTTAAGCAGCTCGGCAGGATGCGCCCCAAGCAGCACGTCTGCCCGCAGCGCGCTGTTTGTCTGCGTGTTGACCTGCGCTTTATTGATTAGCGTTCCCCCGCGCATGTCCATATATTCTTTCAGCAAATTTTGGCTTTCGCAAAAGCGGCTTATCGCTTCCTCAAAGCGCGGATTGAGCTCTTTAAGCGCGGGAACAACATGGTGGCGGATTTTGTTGCGTGTGTAGTCGTCGGTCAGGTTGGTGCTGTCGGTGACATATTCCAGCGCGTTTTCCGCGCAATACCGCTCCACCTGTTCGCGGGTGCAGTGAATCAGCGGACGGATAAGATAGCCGCCGCGCGTGGCGGGAATTCCCGAAGAACCCTTTAACGCCGCGCCGCGCGTGAGGTTAAAGAGCAGCGTTTCGGCGTTGTCGCTCATGGTGTGGGCGGTGGCGATTTTGGCGTGCAGCGAGCAAAACAACTGGATATAATAGCTGCCGCGCACCTCTCTGCCGCAAAGCTCCTCGCTGATTTTATATTTCTTCGCAAGCTGCGGCACATCAAAATATTTGGTGTGAAGCGGAATGTGATATTTCTCACAAAGAATTTTGCAAAACTGCTCGTCGCGGTCGGCTTCCGCGCCGCGAATACCGTGGTTGACATGGCAGGCGTGGAGCGTGAGGTCGTATTGTTCTTTAATCGAATAAAGACAATGCAGCAGCGACACGGAATCCGCACCGCCGGAAAGCGCGACAACAACCGAATCTCCCTTTTGCAGCATGTCACAGGCTTGAATCGTTTGTAAAACGGTATTAACCATAGCGGGTCTCCACGTCGGTGAAGCGCATGAACTCGCCCTGCCAGTGCAGCTTGACGGTGCTCATTTCGCCGTGACGGTTTTTTGCGACAATGCACTCGCCGGAATTGAGGTCAACCGCCGGCGCCGCGGCAGCCTCGTCGTCGCCGCCGTTTTTGTCGTAGTAACCCTCGCGATAGAGAAACAGCACAATGTCCGCGTCCTGCTCAATGGAGCCGGAATCTCTCAAATCGGAAAGCTGCGGACGGTGGTCGGGGCGCTGCTCGGAGGCACGGGAAAGCTGGGAAAGCGTAATCACCGGGACGTTGAGCTCCTTCGCCATGATTTTCAGGCTTCGCGTGATTTCGGAAATTTCGTTCACGCGGCTCTCGATGCGGCGGGTGCTCGACATCAGCTGCAAATAGTCCACCACGACCAAATCGACCTCGCGCAGACGGCGCAGGCGGGATTTCATTTCGGTGATGGTAATGCCGGGGGTGTCGTCGATAAAGAAATTCGCGTTTTTGAGAATGTCGCTGGCGGGAACCAAGCGCTGCCATTCCTCGTCGCTCAGCTTGCCCGAACGCAGCTTGGTGCCGCCGACAAGGGCTTCGGAGGACAAAAGGCGGCTGGCAAGCTGCTCCTTTGACATTTCCAGCGAGAAGAACGCGACGGATTTTTTGCCCTGACACGCCACATTGCGGGCAATGTTGAGCGCAAAGCTGGTTTTGCCCATACCGGGACGCGCCGCGAGGATAATCAGGTCGCTGCGGTTGAGTCCGGTAATCACGCGGTCAAGGTCGCCGATACCCGTTGAAACAGGGCGCATGCTTTCGTCGGCGTCGCGGTTGAGCGAATCCAGACGTTCAAAGGTTTGCAGCAGCACCGAGCTGAGCTTTTCCAAGCCGCCCTTTTCGCTGTCGCTGCGAATGTCGAAAATCCGCTGTTCGGCGGAATCGAGCAGCACGGAAGGGTCGTCCTCGGCGTCGGTGGCGTCGTCGATAATCTCGCGCGAGGCGGTAATCAGCTTGCGCAGCTTGTACTTATCCGCGACGATTTTCGCGTAGTCCTCGGCATTGGAGGGCGCGGGACAGTTGTCGATTAAATCGACCAGATAGGTTTTGCCTGTCGCCTCCTCAAAGCCTTTATTCTGTTTTAGTTTGTCCAGCAGAGTGACAAAGTCGATAGCCTGTCCGAAATTCATCATGTCCTGCATGACCGAGAAAATCAGCCGGTGCAGGGAAACATAGAAATAATCGGGGGTTTTGACGTAGTCAAGCACCTCGTCAAAGACCGAATTTTCCAGAATAATCGCGCCCAGAACGGCTTGCTCCGCCTCGGCGCTGAACGGCAGGTTTGTCGGATTGTACTCGCCTGTAAAAGTGTTATCAGCCATAGTCTTAATGAGTGGTTAGTGGCTAGTGATTAGTGGTCAGTGGCTTGTGTCGTAAGTTTTCATTCACTTACCACTCACCACTTATCACGAATCACTGATTTACGCTTCGCTTACCTGAATGTCGATATTGGCGGAAATGCCGGTGAAAAGCTTTACCTCCGCCTTGTAGGTGCCGAATTCCTTGATGTCGCGTTCAAGCACGACCTTGCGCTTGTCAACGCTGATGTTGTACTGCTTTTTGATTTCCTCGGCAACCTGCTTTGCGGTAATGCTGCCGAAAAGCTTGCCGCCCTGACCCGCGCGTGCGGTCATGCGGAACACCTTGCCCTCAAGCTGCTTTTTGTCGGCTTCCGCCTGCGCCTTTTGGGTGGCGATTTTATAGTTTTTGGAGTTTTCGGCGTTTTTGTATTCGTTCATCGCCTGCGCGTTTGCTTCCTTTGCCATTTTTTTCGGCAGCAGATAGTTGCGCGCGTAGCCGTCGGACGCTTCTACAAGCTCTCCCCTTTTTCCGAGAGATTTGATGTCCTGCAATAAAATTACCTTCATATCTAAAACCCTTTCTGTAATATGCTTTTAAACCTTGTCAAAGGCGGACAACCCGCCTCAGCAGCGGTTGCTCACTGTGTTTCCGCTTCGGAGAGGGCGGAATCAATCGCTTCCACAAGCTGCCGCCGCGCTTCCTCCAAGGTGGTATTATAAAGCTGCGTAGCCGCCATTGTCTGGTGACCGCCGCCGCCGATTTTTTCCATAACAATCTGTACGTTCACCCTGCCGTAGCTGCGGGCGGAAATGTTGATGTGGTCGTTGTCGCGGAACACGACGAACGACGCCGTGACGCCCGTGAGGGTGAGCATTTCGTCCGCCGCCTGCGCCGCCGCAAGGCGAATGTCGCTGTCGGTGCGCTCGGAAACGGAAATCGCGCAGCCGTTGTAGACCTCGCTTCCGCAGACAATATCGACCTTTTCGCGGTAGGTGTCAATGCTGCCGGAGAACATTTCCTTGACGGTGAGGGTGTTCGCGCCCTTTCTGCGCAGATACGCCGCCGCCTCAAAGGTGCGCACGCCTGTTTTGAGCACGAAGTTCTTGGTGTCGAGCATGATACCCGAAAGCAGCGCGTCCGCCTGTATGTAGCCCAGCGCCTTGTCGTCGAGATAGCTGATAATCTCGCAGCACATCTCACACGCGGACGAAGCCGAGGGCTCGTGACAGAATACCAGCGCGTTGTTGATATAATTCACCGCGCGGCGGTGGTGGTCAATGACGACAACCTTCTTGCACTTTTCATAGAGCAGGGCGCTTTCGAGCGAGTTTTTGAGGTGGGTGTCCACGATAATCAGCAGCGTGCGGTTGGTGACGCCCTTCATGGCGTCCTCCGGCGAAACAAAAATGTCGCTTTCAAGCCGCTCGGAGGTGTAGTCAATCAACTGCCGCGCCATTGAGGTGTCCTTGTTGATAACCACCTTGCTGTAGCGCTTGAAGGATTTTTCCATGATGCACTGCAAGCCGATTGCCGCGCCCACGCAGTCGAGGTCGGAAAAGCGGTGACCCATGATGTAAACCTTGTCGGAATCGTTGACCGCGCGGCTGATGGCGTTGGCAATGACGCGCATACGCACCTTGCTGACCTTTTCGGTCGCCGCGGCGGTGCCGCCGAAAAATTCATAGCTACCGTCCTTGATGACGGCAACCTGGTCGCCGCCGCGTCCGAGCGCCATTTCAAGCGCTTTTCGCGCGTTCATTTCGCTGTCCTTGACCAGCTTGCAGCCGCGGCAGAGTCCGACGGAAACCGTCGCGATGTGGCGGTTGGAGCTGATGGAGCGGACGTTTTTGAGAATCGGGAACTTTTGCGCAATCATCTTCTCCACGTCGGCGTCGCGGAACACAATCATATAGCGGTTGTTGCCCAGCCGCTTGTAAAGCGCGTTGTAGTCGATCGCCCAGCCCTGCAAATTCGCCTCAACCGAAATGGCGACGTTGGAAAAACTCTCGTCGGAATCGGTGAAAAAGTCCTCGGCGTTGTCAAAGCTGATAATCGCCACAGCGGGCATGTTGGCGTGATACTCGCGGGCGGTCGCCTTGAAGTCGGTGTTGTCGATATAGTGGCAGACCGTGCCGCCCTCGATGGAAACGGCGTACACCGTGAATTCCCTGCCGTCAATCGCAATGTCGGCGCCCTCGTTGTCGGTGATGTCCTGAATGTGATGACCCGGAAGATACGCGCTCACATTGTCGCCCTCCGGACTTCTGCCGCCGCAGATATTTTTGCGGAAGCGGGCGTTGCACCAGATGATGTCGCCCTTTTCGCCCGACACAACCACGGGATATTTATATTTTTCAAGATAATCGGCGTTCATGCCAACAATGTGGCTTGCCGTTTGCCGTACAATGCTGCGGATATAGCTGCGAAAGCTCAGCGAAATGGTCACTACCGCCGCAATCGCCGCAACCGAAAGACCCAACTCGACAAAGCTGAGGGTCTTGTTGTAGGGGAACATCAGCGTGGACATGAACAGAAGAACAATTCCGAAGATGATGAACCAAGGGGCAAGCGTCCAGTGTTTTCTTTTCATATTAATCCTTTATGTTGAGAGTTGAGAGTAGTTAGACTTCCTGCAAAATCGGGAGAATCATCGGGGAGCGGCGGGTGCGCTGGGAAATCAGCTTGGCGACTTCCTCGCGCAGACGGTTTTTGATAACGCCCCATTCGTGAATGTTCTTCTCGGCACAGTCCTCCAGAATGGAAAGCGCCAGCTTGCGCACTTCATCAAGCAGCGTTTCGCTCTCGCGCACATACACAAAGCCGCGGGAAACAATGTCGGGACCGCTGATAACATGACCGTCATACACGTCGAGCGAGGCGACAATGATAATCAAGCCGTCCTGTCCGAGGTGCTTTCTGTCGCGCAGAACAATGCTGCCGACGTCGCCGACGCCCAAGCCGTCAACAAATACCTTGCCGGCGGGCACGGTGCCGACCTCTTTCATATAATCGTCGCAGATTTCAACGGTCTTGCCGATGTCCGCAATCAAAATATTCTTTTTGCTCATGCCGAGGAACTCCGCGAGCTCCGCGTGCTTTCTGAGGTGCTTTTGCTCGCCGTGAACGGGAATGAAATACTTCGGGCGCACCAGACGGTGCATGAGCTTGAGTTCCTCCTGACAGGCGTGGCCGGAAACGTGCACGTCGTACATGGATTCATAAATCACCTTGCAGCCGCGCTTGAGCAGCTCGTCAACGACGTTGCCGACGGTTTTTTCATTGCCGGGAATCGGGTTTGCGGAAATGATGATGAAGTCGCCCTCGCCCACCATCACCTTGCGGTGGTCGGAATACGCCATGCGCGAGAGCGCGCTCATGGGCTCGCCCTGGCTGCCGGTGGTAATCAGCACCACCTGCTCAGGCGGATATTTATTCAGCATGTCAATGTCGATTAAGATATTTTTGGGCATGTTCAGATAGCCCAGCTTGCCGGCAACGTCCATGTAGTTAACCATGCTTCTGCCGGAGAACGCAACCTTTCTGCCGTACTTTTCGGCGCAGTTGATAATCTGCTGCACGCGGTTGACGTTGGAGGCAAAGGTGGCGATAATAATGCGGTATTGCTCCGCCTTTTTGAAGAGGTTGTCAAGGCTTTCGGACACCATGCGCTCGGTGGGCGTGTAGCCCGCACGCTCGGCGTTGGTGCTCTCCGCAAGCAGCGCCAAAACGCCTTCGTCGCCTACCCGCGCAAAGCTGGAAAGGTCAATGGTGTCGCCGCTGATGGGCGTGCAGTCGATTTTGAAGTCGCCGGTGTGCACAATGGTACCGCCGGGCGTTTTAATCGCAAACGCGACGGAATCGGGAATTGAGTGGTTGACATGGATAAACTTAATCTCCATGCAGCCAAGCTTGATGGAACTGCCCGCGTTGACGGTGTTCAGCTTGACCTTGTTAATCAGGCTGTGCTCGCGCAGCTTGTTTTCAACCAAGCCGAGGGTCAGCGGCGTGCCATAGAGCGGCACATTGACCTTTGAGAGCAAAAACGGCAGACCGCCGATATGGTCCTCATGACCGTGGGTGAGCACAATGCCGCGCACCTTGTCCACATTTTGCTCAATATAGCTGAAATCGGGGATAACCAAATCCACGCCCAGCATGTCGCCGTCGGGGAACGCCATGCCGCAATCGACAATCAGCATGTCGTTTTCGCACTCGATAACGGTGATGTTTTTGCCGATTTCATTCAGACCGCCGAGGAACGAAACCCTGACAGGCGGCTTTTTGACGGGCTTGGGAACATAACCGTTGGAGTAAGCGTTCTTCTTGCCGGGTCTTCCCTTGACCGCGCGCTTGGCTCCCTGTTGACCGCCCTTCCCTCTCGTGCTGAGACTCGGCTTCAGACGATAGTTCATTTTTTGGTTTTTTGCACTCACAAAAATATACCTCCGTACATTTCAAATTTTTTCCGTTCAAAATTCTTTGCCGTGCCGTCGCACCGGCAGCGTATACTCAGACCCAGTATACATATTTATTTTATTTTAACTCAATTTGCCCCGCTCTGTCAATAAGATAAAAGAATTATAAACCGCCATTGAAAAGAATTTTCGGTTTTTTATGCTTTACCTCTTGTTTTTTAGATTGAAATGTGGCAAAATTTAAAACAATGGACAATTGATAAAGGAAGGATACAAATATGAAAACTGTTGAACTATTCACCGACGGCGCTTGCAGCGGGAATCCCGGACCCGGTGGCTGGGGCGCGATTTTGCGATACAACGGCGTGGAAAAGGAGCTTTCGGGCGGCGAGGCGAACACCACCAACAACCGCATGGAGCTTTCCGCTGTGATTTTCGGCTTAAAGGCGCTCAAGGAGCCGTGCGCGGTCATGCTTTACAGCGACTCGCAGTATGTGTGCAACGCGCTGAAGCTCGGCTGGGCAAAAAAATGGCGCGCCAACAATTGGATGCGCAACAAGAAGGAGCCTGCGCTCAATCCCGAATTGTGGGGCGAACTGCTGGATTTGTGCGAAAAGCACGCGGTCACGGTCAATTGGGTCAAGGGTCACGCGGGTCATCCCGAAAATGAGCGCTGCGACCGCCTTGCCGTTGCCGCCGCACAGCAGTATGCGTGATATATGATATATGGTATTATATGGCAATTTGAACGCGTTTATACGAAAACAAAGCCGGACAGCGGGGTTTCCCTCTGTCCGGTTTATTGATTTTATCCACAGTTTATCCCCGCCGTTGATGAAGGCTTCCGCAAAACAGTTCTTTCCGAAGGCGGGCGTGAATTATATCGTGTTTTTTAATTGGTCATACACATTTTGGATTTTCGCGCGTAATTTGAAAATGCAGTCGGTTTCCTTTGCCTTGCCGCGGACAATATCCTCCGCCAACGCGCGGCAGGTGGGTGCGCCGCAGGAGCCGCAGTCGAGTCCGGGAAGCCCCGCAAAAATGTCCTCCATCTGCGACATCATCATCATTGCCTTGGAAATATCCTTGTCAAGACGGAAAATGTCGGCGTCATACGCAAGCTCGTTTTCCCAGAACATGCGCTCCAACTCGCCGTCCTTTAAGTGATTGACCGAAACGGGCAGAAAGCGCCTGAGCTTTTGGATTCTCGCCTGCGCGACGTAAGGATTTTCCACATTGAGCACGCCGCCGACGCAGCCGCCGGAGCAGGCGTTCAGCTCGATAAAATCCACGCCGCGAATGTGCTCGTCCTCCAGCTCCTCCAGCACGCGCAGGACGTTTTCAATGCCGTCAGCGGCAAGGTATTTGTCGCCCAGCATGGCGGCGGCTTCTCCGCCGGAGGTTGCCCAGCCGATACCCATGAGTCCCGACTGTCCGAGCGGCTCCACCTCCTTGAGATGATCCATCTCGTGCGTCAGTCCGGGATAGATTTTCGAAATCGCAATCGCGCCGTCCACCTCGGAATGTTCGGTGTAATTCGGAGAGTGGATTTCCGTGACCTTCGCGGGACAGGGCGTGATGAAGAACACGCCGATTTGCTCCTTTGAAAGTCCGGTTTTTTCAATTGCCCTGCGCTTGGCTACGCGGGCGGCAACCTCAATCGGCGCGAGCAGCGGCATGACGTTCTCGCACAGCTCGGGAAAGCGAATCTTAATCAGGCGCACCACCGCAGGGCAGGCGGAACTGATAATCGGTTTTTTCAGTTTATTCTCTTTAATCAGCTTGCGCGTCGCTTCGCTCACCAGTTCGGCGGCGCGGCTGACCTCAAACACATCATTAAAGCCGAGTTTTTTGAGCCCCGTCAGCACAATGTCAATACTGTCGAGGTTGTTGAACTGTCCGAACAGCGCGGGAGCGGGAATGGCAACGGTATAGGCAAAGTCTTTAATGTCGTCAAGCGTGTTGCTGTTCGCCTTTTTCGCGTGGTGCGGGCAAATGCGGATACACTCGCCGCAGTCGATACAGCGCTCGGAAAGGATTTTTGCCTTGCCGTCGTGCACGCGGATTGCCTCCGTCGGGCAGCGCTTCAAGCAGTTGGTGCAGCCGCAGCAGCGGTCGGCGTCAAGCTGCACCGAATGAAAGTATTTGCTCATAATAAACTCCTTAAGAGTTGGGCTTTAGTCTTTGACTCTAATTGTCAGATAAAGGTTCGTACCCACGCCGATGGTAGTCTCAATGCGCATTTCGTCGCTGTACTTCTTGATGTTGGGCAGACCCATGCCCGCGCCGAAGCCGAGGCTGCGCACGTTGTCGGGCGCGGTGGAATAACCCTCCTGCATTGCCTTTTCAACGTCGGGAATACCGGGACCGTGGTCGGCGAGGAGAATTTCCACGCGGTCGGGATAGATGTCAACGGTGCAGTAGCCGCCGTCGGCATGAATGACCATGTTGATTTCCGCCTCATACATCGCAATGGCGACGCGGCGGATGGCGTCGGGGTTGTAGCCGAGGGATTTCAGGCGCTTTTTCACGGCGCCGCTCGCCTCACCCGCACGGGTGAAGTCCTCGCCCGACACTTCGTAGCGAAGATGAATTCCGTTGCTCATACCTTGGTTCCTCCCGACAGACCGTTCGAGTACAACAGACCGCAGGCGGTGAACATTCTGAAGCGGGTTTTTATCAGCGTAATTCCGCGCTGCTCGGCAAGCTTGATAATGGATTCATCCGGCACCTTGCCGCGGACGAACACAATGCACGCCATGTCCATCATTTCGGCGGTGCGCACAACCTGCGGATTCACCAGACCCGTGAGCAGCACGGACTGATCCTTGACAAACGCGAGCACGTCGCTCATCATGTCGGAGCCGCAGGCGGTTTTGATTTCCTGGTTGAGGTCGCCCTCACAGATAATTTCGCCTTCCAGTATATCAATAATATCTTTTACAATCATTTAGGTACACCCCTTTTTTGATATTCGTTGTTATTATAGCATAGATATTTTCGAAAGACAATTCGATTTCTATACAAGATTTTACGCGCAGTTTTAGGCATAATCATGAAACAACCGAAAAGTGACCTCCTATGTCGTTGAAACAATATATTAGTGCTAAAAGCAAGTATTTACGGTTGAAATTTGTCACAAGAAGTGTTAAAATTATAACGATTATGAATTCCTTGGAGGGATAACTTTTATGTTAAGGGACTTAAAGCCCACTGACATTATTTGCGGATACAATGTCCGCCCCGGTTATTACGATATGGAGGGCGCAACGCCCGTGAGCGGCGGCATTTGCTTTACCGTCAGCTCTGTCTATGCCACTTCCTGCACCCTGCTGCTGTTTGCGCCGGGCGCAAGAACGCCGTATGTACGGCTTCCGTTTCCCGATTCCTACCGGATTGGCAACACCTATTCCATGATTGTGTTCGGTCTTGAGATTGACAAATTTGAGTACGCCTATTCAATTGACGGTCCCTATGAGCCGGAAAAGGGCTTGATTTTTGACAAATCCAAATATATCCTTGACCCCTACGCCAAGGCGGTCACCGGTCAGAGCGGCTGGGGTATGCCGCAGCGCGACCAGTGCGTTTATAAGGCGCGCGTTGTGCTCAACGACTACGACTGGGGCAACTTTAAGACCCAGCCGATTCCGCTGGAGGAGCTGATTATCTATGAGCTGCATGTGCGCGGGTTTACCATGCACGAAAGCTCCGGCGTGGAAAATCACGGCACCTTTGCGGGTATCCGCGAGAAGATTCCCTACCTTAAGGAGCTGGGCGTCAACGCGGTTGAGCTAATGCCGATTTTTGAGTTTGACGAAATGGGCGCCCACCGCTTTTTTGAGGGCGAGCAGCTTTATGACTACTGGGGCTACAACACCGTCTGCTTTTTTGCCCCGAACACCAGCTATGAGTCCGCGAGCGGTCACAAGCACCACCGCGAGGGCACAGAGCTGAAGGAATTAATCCGCGACCTCAAAACCAACGGCATTGAGGTGATTCTCGACGTGGTGTTCAACCACACCGCCGAGGGCAACGAGCGCGGACCCTTCTTCTGCTTTAAGGGCATTGACAACAGTATTTACTATATGCTCACGCCCGACGGAAAATACTACAATTTCAGCGGCTGCGGCAATGTGCTCAACTGCAACCACCCGATTGTGCGCAACTTTATCAAGGCTTGTCTGCGCTATTGGGTGACCGAATATAAAATCGACGGCTTCCGCTTTGACCTCGCCTCCATTCTCGGACGCAACGAGGACGGCACCCCGATGGATCAGCCGCCGCTGCTCAAAAGCCTTGCGTTTGACCCGATTCTCGGTCACACCAAGCTGATTGCCGAGGCATGGGACGCCGGCGGACTGTATCAGGTGGGCAGATTCCCGTCGTGGAACCGCTGGGCGGAATGGAACGGCAAATACCGCGACGACATGCGCAGGTTCCTGAAAGGCGACAACAACCTTGCGTGGGCGGCGGCACACCGTCTGACCGGCTCAAAGGACTTGTATGACCCGTCCTACCGCGGCAACTGCGCGAGCGTGAACTTCATCACCTGTCACGACGGCTTTACCCTGTGGGATATGTATTCCTACAACGAAAAGCACAACTACAAAAACGGCTGGAACAACACCGACGGCGCTGACGACAACAATAGCTGGAACTGCGGCTGTGAGGGCGACACCCAAGACCCGAACATCAACGCGCTGCGCCGCAAGCTGGTGAAGAACGCCTTTGCCACGCTGATGTGCAGCCGGGGCGCCGCGCTTTTCCTTGCGGGCGACGAATTCTGCAACACGCAGTTCGGCAACAACAACGCCTATTGTCAGGATAACCTGACCTCGTGGCTCGACTGGTCGCGCAAGGAGCAGTTTAAAGATGTGTTTGAGTTTTTCAAATACATGATCAGCTTCCGCAAGCGCTTTAAGGTCATCACGAAAAACAGACGCGCGAGCGACTGCTCCCTGCCGCCCGAAAGCCTTCATTCGCACAGACCGTGGCAAACCGATTTCAACAGCGAGTCGCGTTATGTCGGCGTGATGTACGCGGGCGCTTCAAGTATTCCGCTGGTAGATGAGATTGTCTATTACGGCATTAACGCTCACTGGGAAACCGCGGATGTGGAGCTTCCCGGACTTCCCACGGGATATGTTTGGAAGCTTTATGTTGACACCGGCAGAGACCCGGAGCACGTTATCTGCGAGCATGACAACGTGATGATTTATGACCGCCACATCAAAATGCAGGGCAGAACGGTGATTCTCGCCGTTGCGCACCGCATTGGCTAAAACAGAATTTTACACGAACGGAGAGAAGCCCTCTCCGTTCGTTTTTTGTTTTGAGAGAGTTGAGTGTTGAGTGAATAGCACAAAAGGCAGAGAAAACTCCCTGCCTTTCGTTTCCTATAACGTATCCTTATCACTCAAAAATTCAACTCT
>CAMVLW010000021.1 GCA_947168445.1 uncultured Clostridia bacterium | reverse complement strand
CAAAGGCGGAGATGTATATTATCTGGCGCAAATACCAGACCTTTACCCCGGTTTCTCAGCTGCTTGTCAAAGCGCTCCGGGATAAATTCAGTTAATCGTTTTTCAGGCTCAGCGCACATACGCTGGATTACGCCATCATCAACGCACTCAACGCTATGCAGTTCAGAGTGAAGGAAAGCTAATCCCTGCATCTCCATCTCCAAGAAAGCCAATAACACCAGCCTCAATTTTTGCTGGACTAACTTCAACGGCGAATGCACCAGCCGGATCCAGAACGACGGCAAAAACACCAAAATCAGCGAATGGTACGTCAAGCGCAGCTGGGAAAAAGAGGTTCGCGGCAAAGAGTACTGGGGTACCTGATAGACACGATTTGATCAAAACAATCGAAATTCCATATAAAACTAAATGATGATTCTCCACAAAAACCGCCCTGCCGGACAAATACCGGCAGGGCGGTTGAATGTTTTTCACTCCGTTTCCATGCCCATCAGCATGACGCGCTGTTCGCGTTGGAAGCCGAATTTTTCATAAAAGGACGGCAACACGCCTTCGGCGGCGGTAATCAGATGTACGCCGACGATCCCCTGCTGTTTGACGTCCTCCAGAAACCGCTCCAACAGCTTTGAGGCGATTCCCTGTCTTTGATAATCGGGATGTACGGCGAGGTCGTTGATCTCAAAGGTTCTGCCGTAGTGAAACAGCATAGACGCGCCGAGGATAAATCCGGCGACTTCTCCATTGACGACGTACTCCAAGCCGTAGGAATGATTGCTCTCCATGATCTCACTGATATGTATCGCTGCGTCCTCCACACGCCACGGATCATTCCACGGCTCTCCCGAGAACGCCTTCGCGTATATCTCCGCATACCGCTCTAAATGCGCGGCTTGTATCGATTGAATATTTGTCTCGCTCATATTTTTCTCCCTTTTACTGCATTGAGCTCAATCCGCATTTGCTCAGGAAGTTTCTTACATTCGCTCTGTTTGACGGAATCGTTCTGTGTTTTAACCACTTAAACATACCCTCGTCTGAAACTTCCAAATCCAACGGAAGCAGAGTCTTATCATCATCTATCCAAGTTATTTTTATATCAGGTTCATTGCTGTTATCCACAGCAGAAAACTTCAAAACCGTTTTGTCAAAGTGCTTCAACTCGTAAATCATAATAACCTCTCCTTCCTGTCAGTATATTTTAAGTTTACCATAAATAGATTAATCTATCAACAATCAATTATCAAATGATTATGTTTACTTCTGACTATATTACATCAAATCCTCATCTTTACTTCAAACTATTTGAATGATATAATATTTTATGATAGTCACGGAAAAGCCAGATCAAATAAAAGTTATTGTTTGCGAGGATGTTATGCTTCACGATGGACTTTATGAACAGATAATCAACAAAGAAATAGACGATGAACTGTCTGCGACAGATAATCTTACGCAGACATCGGGAATTGATTCTGCAGAAGCGGCTAAAACCTTGTCGGAGTATATCTCCGAGGTCGTGCTGCGCGGTTTAGAAAACATCAAAGACAACGGCGGCAACATAGCAAATCAGGTAAATCTTGCAAACAAAATCATAAACACCATTATCCAGGAAACAAGGGAATCCGACTTTGATACGCTCTCGGTTGCAGAACGCGCGGAACAGCTTTTCGCTGTATTCGAAAAGAAAAACAACATCATTGCTTTTGATGAAAAAGCTAAAATCATTCGACCGGAAACATCCATCGCGCAGAGCAGTTTATTCACCGGCGCTATCCATGAACCGCAGATGTACACGGAACTGAAAAAGGAAATTGTATCGTGCAACCGCATTGATATGCTTTTATAATTTGTAGTATTCTCTCAGATATTTTACGGGAAACGGAATCACGGTATACTGCCCGTGACGGACAAAATCAACCGCCAGCATAGAGAACAGAAAATCCGGCGTGATTGGTGTGGTTTCGGACGTCACACGGCGTATGGTACACGCACGACTGACGGTATCCTTTGCGCCGTTTTTGGAACCGACAAAATAATAGAAGCTGTTATCGTCCCATTTGTCGGGATAGTATTGCAGCTTTTCCAGATTTTTCATCTCTGTGCCGCTGGCAGCGCTTTTAAATTCGGAATAAATCCACAGATGATATTCCTCGTGCAGCCAACGGTTCAGGATGATATTATCATTGGATTTCATGTTCATCATCTTGTGAATGTTTCCTTTTGTCAGAACATCCTCATACTGCATAACCTGTTCCTTCAACGCAAGAGCATCCGCTTTTTGCGCTTCATGGGTTTCGATAAACTCGTCGAGATAACCGAGAAATTCTTCTTTCGGGACAACGGTTTTTGGTTGGGTCTGATAGAGCGCGTCATACAAAACGGAGGTATCCGGACGTGTGAATTCCTTTGTTCTTCCGATAGCGTGAAAATTGCCCTCACCGTCCGACATGACACATTCGATTTCACTTCCCTGCCGGAGCAATGCTTCTGCAAGCCTCTCATACGCCTGAATCAATTTTTCATGTTTCTCGAACGCCACATCCTCTTTGCTGTTAAAGCAATCATAATCCAGACTGCCGTCGGGACTGACCTTCACCTGATAGTAAACGTATTCTTTCTTATCAGCTTCATCCGGATCACGCCGCCGGACGGCAAATAAATAAGGGTGGCTCAATTTCAGGCTTTCCCAGTCAAACGCTGTCATTTTCCGCTGTTGATTGTCCGCTTTGATCAGCAGTTCCTCCATAATCTTTTGAAAACCGTGTTTGGAAACTTCTCCTGTCTTTTTGCTGACAAAATCTTCCACCGTCACATGCTGGACAATATAGCCGCTGACGTCGTCCTCATGCGGATCGTGAAGCTCCTCATGATCCCCGTAATAGTTCTCGTTATGGATAATACGCAGATTCAACATTCCCTTCTGCAAATTACCAATCTGCACCTCGACGTGATATGTTTCCCAAAACCGATGCACCAACTGCACAATAACATCTTTTGACAATTCGCTGTCAACGCAATCAGAAATATTCAGGCTGTAATCCGCAAGAAGACGCTTGATATTGTTTTCGCTGTTGTTCTGCTTTTTGGGCTTCACAATCGTCGTTTCTCCCGGCAAAGCCGCCTGCAGCGTCAGATAATTGCCGAGCTTTTCCTTGACATCGCGCAAAAACTGCTCCATCACGCCGAGCTTGCTTTTGCAGAATTCCTGAAAATCCCTGTAACGGATAAAATCCACTGTGTTATGTTTTTTCAAATAGGAATGTTTTGAATAAAGTTCACCGTGGCAGTCATCATCGCTCAGCCGTTTGCGGAAGGAACCGGTGTTTTCGTCAAACAGATAGTTGCCGTTTTTTACCGCTTTCATAAAGGTTGTGACAGAAAGCTGCAACAACATACCGTAATCAAAATGAATGTTTAAAAACCAAATATAATTCTTCCACTTCCACTCAGACCGGCGGTAATACAATGCGCCTGTCAAATTGTTATAGCAAAACAATTGGTTTTTCGGTGATTTCAAGGTGTTGATCAGGAGATTCAGCAGAAGATAATTATCCTTTTTGAACCACTTTTGCCTTTCCGCTTCGTTCAGCACATCTATCCGCATCACCTTGGCGTCGGGATATTTTTCCTGAAGCGTTGTACGAAAAACGCTCTCCTGTACCGTATTCTTGTCAAACAATACAAGCGCTGTGGCGCCCCATAAATACTGTACCGCACGTGCATGGAACTGCGCACGCGGAAAATCGAGAATATTGCTCTTATACAGCTTTTTGGATTCCTTTGTTACCGCGTAAATGCCAAAATCGCGGTTAATGTTTTCATAGTCAAAAGTCACTTCAAATCGGTTCGTCAGCACTTTCGTTTTCCTCCTTTATCCAATCCAGATTTTTGCGAATGACGCTTCCGTTTTCATCAATCAAGCCGGGAATTTCAACAATACGCCTGTCATGATTCTCGCCCGGCGTTGTTCCTTTATAGCCGAATAAATTGATAATATACACACGCTTTCCGCCGATAGCGTCAAGCTTGCGGCTGATTTTTTCCAACTGATCTTGACGGTTGCGCTGAAAGGACAATTTCCAATTTTTGAAATCCACATACACACCGTCTCCCATTTCAAAGTCAAAAAATTCAAAGCGCTGCGCGTCCTCAATCGGTTGCAGAATAAAGCCTCTTTCCTGCCGTAGAATAAACGCACCGCACACCTCGCCGAGCGCTCCTTTGTAAATGTTATGGAACAGCACCGGACTGAGCAAATATTTCTGTTCCTCAAAGTTCAGCGCATAACCCTTTGCTTGAAAATACTCCCTCATGCCGGGATATCGCAGCGCTGCGGTTAAGCCGGACTCCTGCTCATTCATTCGATAAACCGCCACTTCTCCGGTGTCGCCCATTCTTTTCGCGCGCGTGCTGTTGCGGAAACCGATTTCATCATTGTTAAAATCGAGCGTGACGTTAGCATAATCCGAGTATTGCGAATACAGATAACAATTTCGCTTTCCTCCGCCGGTGATGTATAGTTCTTTCACAACGGAATTGCCGGCACGGATCTCTGCGGATGCAGTAGGAAAACGCAGGACAGTTTCTCTTAAATTCCGCCAAATCTCCATGCTGTGCTCCGTCCAGCTTCTTGACAGCAAAGAAAGAATATTTTGCATACCGTTGCTCGAAATCCGTTCCGCATTATTGAGCAATTGTCTCTCGCCGTCCGTTTCTTCGACAGCAAGCATGCCGCATAGCTGAGCAATTGCATCCATCTCAGGCGGCGCTACACGGCGCAGAATTTCACAGGGGCTGATTTTATCCAGCAGATTTTTTTCGGCAAAAATATAAATCTCCGGACTTTTGAGAAAGGTACGGCACATTCTTCCGATTGCCTGAATCACATATTTGGTCGCCTGCATCTTCACACTGTTTGTCTGATACAACAAATTGCCGCTTTCACGTTCTCCCAAATAGGCGCGGAATGCAAGGCGCATCATTTCATCCTTATCGGAAAAACTCAGCTCTCCGTTGTTGTACAGTTCTTCAACCTGAAAAAGCATTTCCATCAGTCCTGTTTCCGTCATGGGTTGTTCACTGTAGGTGTTGGTAGTAAGATTGGTGGCGTCTCCGAGATAGATTGCGTCGATATCCTTGGTCAAAAATCGTTTGTCGGACAGATCGGCACATTCTCTGAGACAAATATAGTCCAGCGGATTTTCGACTGTATATTGCAAGTTTTGCCCGGCGCCTAAGGTGCTGTAAGACGACATGATAAACAGCTTTTCACCACTTGAAAGCCTCGCCGTCAGTCTTTTCTTCTGCCGGTCAAAGTCCTTGCCGGTGAGGATTGCCAGATGCTCTTTCCCGTCCTCGCAGCCGCATAATACTGCGGCAAAACTCATCAGCTTTTTCATCAAATCGCGGTCAAAATCAGGATGCTGGTACTTTGGCAGCGCCATACCGAGATAGAGCATGGACTGAATGGTGCTGCGTTTCCAAAACTCTGTCATCGCACGGAAAACATTGCAGTAACGTACGCTTTGGTATCGGGCTACCGATTGATTGGTAATCAGGTTGGCGCAGATATCGGCAATTTCCGTTTCGCCGGTAATCATGCGGCAAATCTCGACCAACTCCTTTCCTTCATAATCAGCGCTGATGATTTCCGATTGAATAGAAATCCTTCCGTCATGGTATGCCCGACTGTTTTCTTCCGCTTTTTTCCGGATGCGTTCCTTCACAATCTGCGGCGTCGTATGGAACAAGCTGCCGAGCATTTCTTCTACATAGCGCAGGTGATAATTTCCCACCACTGTCGGAATCTCTGCCGTTGCGGAAATGCCAATGACCTGACTCTGTTTTGCCAGATATATCAACAGCTTTTCGGGCGTGTCATACACCTTGATAAAATTGATGGCAGTGCTGTCGTTATGGGCGTCGTTGTCCTCAAATTCATAGATTTCCATGCCGTCCTGATAAAAGGATACATGCGGAATGATGTCCTCGTCCTTTAACCAAATCAGTGGCTCACACAGCTCTCCAAGCAGAAGTTTTCTCTGGGACGCGGATAATTCAAACTTGTCCATAATACTCGCCAAAGCGTTCTCGAAGGACATACGGTCTCTGCCACTGTCACGGCTGTCGTTTTCCAAACTGCGGTAATACCGCGCCCACTCAAAAAGGAACACCTTGAAATGCCGCAAAAACCGGTTGATATCGCGAATCAGGCTGTAGATAACAATATCGTCCTTCTGCTTTTCGGCAAAATACTGCTTTCCGTTCTCAAATTGAATATCCACCACATTTTGCTGCTGATTGACATGTGCACGAATGTATTTTGCACCGCCCTGCAAAACGGTATGGAAAGAAGAATCCTTCAACAGAAAATTCTGCGTGCGGTCAACTGCCGTTTCGACGGTTTTGTAGCTGAGACGGATGTGGTATTTTTCTTCGATTTCCTTTGCTTCCTGCATAAGTTTTTCAAGCGTATATTTCGACTTTTCATTTTCATTCATTTTTGCGCAAGCGTCGTGCATTTTTCGTGATAAGCGCTGTGTGCTGAGCATACGGTGAAGCTGACGGAACAGAACCAAAAAGTCATTTTTCATGCCCAAGGAACAATCAATGATTTCCGATTTCACTGTCGCTTTTGTCGCGTCAAATTCATCAATAAAAATGATTGCGTTTTGGATGAACGGCGCTTTGATAAACTCATAACTCGGCTCTGTCAGAACAGAATTCTTTTTCAAAAACTTGTTAACGCTCATAAGCAATACGCGGTAATCATCTGTAAATACCGCCGGGTATAACATGCCGATCCAACGGAAATCGTCTTGATGGCGAATCGCTTCCAGCCGTTTGACTTTAGTCGGAAACGCTTTTCGTAAATGTTCGGTGATCATGCTTCTGAAAACGCTTTCCGCTTCACGCACACGCTTCTCCAATTCCATGACGTATTCCCTGTCTCCCGCTTCGTGAAGCACAGCCCGTTGATACCGTTGAACCCTCCGCAGCAATCGCTGATAACTCTCCGTCTGAAAGCGCTCCGGAATGGCAAGCGTCGGCAGCTTTTCAACTACCTCGTCAAAATTGGAACGGATACGGAGCACGCTCTTGTCATAAAGCGCATCACCTAACGCCGAGCGTAACTCCTCCTCCGGCAGATTTTTGTTCAGCGTTGTCAGAAAAATGATCTTCCTGTCGGAAGGGTGGGAACAAATCCACTCCGCAATCAGTTTTACGGATGTAAAGGTTTTGCCGAAGCCTGTCGGCAGCTCGCACAAATACAGGCCGTTTTCGTTGACGCTCATAATTTCTCTTAAATACTGCTCCATTTAAAATCCTTTCTGAGATATACTCACATATAAAATCATCGCCCCTTGATTACCCGGATGCCAACTCAAAAAACAGGGAATCCTCCGAACAGGCAAAAATTTCGAAAAAATCGCAACTTCACTTTGTCAATTTAGGGTTCTTGCATTTTTATTATCTCAAAACCATTGTCCCATTTTCAGGACATTGCAATTTAGCATAAGCATTTGGTTGATAATTGACAATATAAGATTAGAAAAAGCGTGCAAACAGATTTGAATTCTGCTTACACGCTGCTTAGTTTATTTACAATAGTTTTCAATACACTGCGAAACGTACTCTGCCGTACCCTCACCGTGCTTGTCGATGTTTTTCCGTAAGCGGTCGTCGGCAACATACATCTGTCCCAAGCCTTTGAGGATGTCGTCGGTGCAAGTGTAGAAGTTGTCGGTGATACACTGCTGTAATTTTTCAACCGTGATTTTTGCCGGCTCGCTGTCGGGTAAAACGCCGTCGCGGTTCAGCACAGCAAATTCTTCAAACACCGCGTCGAGTAAAGCGGCAGACTTGCTGAAATCTGTGTCGCGCTGCTCGAATTCTTTGTAGGCGGCGGTATTGCCCCAACGCTGTTTGGCTTCCTCTGCGTATTGACTTTTCAGCGCTTCGTATTCGTTATTCGTTTTCATAAAACCTTCTCCTTTCTCCACGCTGTCGATTGCTGCAATCAACTGTTCAAGCCGTTCCTTTTTGGCAAGCAAGAGTTGACGTTGACGTGACAGCGCCTGTTGTTTGTCGTAGTCGGGTGAGGATAAAATCTCCGCGATCGTTTTCAGTGAAAAATCCAGTTCACGGTAAAACAAAATCTCCTGCATACGCTCAAAAGATTTTTCGTCATAAAAGCGGTAGCCGTTTTGCGCGTCTACCTCTGACGGTTTCAGTAAACCGATTTCGTCGTAGTAGTGAAGCGTTCGCACGCTCACGCCTGTCAGCTCTGCGAATTCTTTGATCTGCATTTTCATTTTCCTCACCTCGGGTTCTATGATACTCTATGACGCAGCGTCAGAGTCAAGAGTTTTCTAAAAATATTTTATAATATTTTTTCGGTGTTGACAAGTGCCGCCGGTTGCGTTATACTGAAACCAACCTATAAAGAGTGCGCGAGAGACAAGCTCGTTGACCGCACACCAACCTGCGATATGTAAGGTGGTAATGCTTGAATGATGGGTGTGCACAATTGTTTTCAACGCCCGTCTGACGATGGGCGTTTTTCTTATGTCCTCTTTTGGGTAATATTTTTTTGGAGGATTGAACATGAAAACAATCGAAAGTCTTATCAACGCAAACAAAAAAGTCTATGTCAAAATGAGTAGTGACGAAATCTGCAAAGTGTTTTTCGAACAGGCTGAGCGCGAAGGCTTCACCTTCGGCGGTGAAAAACCGACGGTGAAACACCCCTCGGATTTAATCGCCGTATTGCCGGACAAATCTATTTGCTATGTCGGCACCATCGGCAGGATTGCGGCAGGGTCAGGAGCGGAGAATGTGGTTGTGGTGGACGAAGATGACATCGGACTGAAAACTGAAAATGAAAACTGAATAATACAGGAAAATCCTGCCACGTTCGTGACAGGATTTTTCTGTGGTGGAGAATGCTTTTGTTCATCTTCCGATAACTTCCTGCTCGCCTGATGGGTTCAGTGCGGTTGGAAAGGTTCATCATTCCCCGTCCGCTAAAAACGTGCCCCCGGCACGTTTTCTTTACGCAGACCTTCGAGTCCAGCATTCTCCTTTTGGCTTACTGATTGAAATAACGGATAGCCCGTTGGACTATCCGTTATTTCAATGGTGGAGAATGCTGGACTCGAACCAGTGACCTCCTGCGTGTGAAGCAGGCGCTCTAACCAGCTGAGCTAATCCTCCGGAATTGATTTAATTGTGGGAAGTCCGCGGAAAATCCGCGGACTTCTTGGTGGAGAATGCTGGACTCGAACCAGTGACCTCTTGCATGTCAAGCAAGCGCTCTAACCTGCTGAGCTAATCCTCCGGAATAAAAGAATAATGAATAGTGAATAAAGAAAAATGAATCATACAGAAACGTCAAAAACAGTTATTCTTAACTATTCGTTATTCATTATTCATTATTCGTTGAGCTTCACATCAGTGAAGCGTTTCTGGTCGGAGTGAAGAGACTCGAACTCCCGACATCCTGCTCCCAAAGCAGGCGCGCTACCAGCTGCGCTACACCCCGGCAGGGCTATCTGTTTCTGATAGCTTATATATTATAGCTTACTTTTGCGAAAATGTCAACCATTGTTTTTGCTTGAAAGCTTATTTCTTAAAAAACGCACCAGCAAACACATCAAATAGGAACCCGCGAAGATAACTGTCATGGAAACATACCACATACCGCCACGGTTGAAGGTATAGAAATCCGGCCAGTTTTTGAAAATCAAGACCTGCGCCAAATAGACAAAGCCGTAAATCACAACCGGGAGCAAGCCCCAGAGCGTTTCGGGCAGGCGGATTTTGCTGTGCGGCTCCAAGAACATAAAGGAGAGGAACGTCAGCACAGGCGCGGTAAAGTGCATGTGAAAGCCTGTGCCGCCCCAAAGCCTTGAAACGCCGTAGGTCGGAATGAGCAGCACAATGACCGTGAGGAACGTCAGCATTAAGGTGATGACACCCGCGAATTTCAGCAGTGTAACGGGGCGCGGAATGGTTGTCATTTTGCCGCGCAAGATTTGTATGTCGCAAACAGCCAGCAGTCCCGCAGCAAACGCGGCTAAAAAATTGGAATCCGTTGTGAAAAAGCGGAAGCAGTAGGCGCCGGCGTGTCCGTTTTGTCCCACCGTAAAATAGAGCACCGCCACGATTGACGTCACAACGAGAACAACAAGATTACAAATTAAGGAAAGAATGGCTTTTGCTTTGACTGACATAGTTACCCCTTCTGAAAAATCACTCAACCGATAAAAGCTTGGCGCCGATTTCGCCCGCGTTGTTCAAATACGCCTTGCAGTTGTACTGCTCCGCGTCCTCTTTGCTGCGGAAGCCCCAGCCGTAGAGCGCGGCGGCAAAGTCCATGCCGACCTCTCCCGCGGCAATCGCGTCCACATAGCTGTCGCCCACAAAAATCGCGTCGGCAGGGTCAACCTCCAGCTCGGCGCAAACCCTGCGCAGCATGTCGGTTTTCTCCATCTCCTCCTCCACGTTGGTCGCGCAGACCGCGTCGAACAGGCAGCCGACAAAGTTGTAAACCGCAAGCATGTTGTTGATGAATTTTTCGTTTTTCTGGGTGACGATTGCCAGCTTGATGTTGTTTTCCTTCAGCTTTTTCAGTGATTCCTCAATGCCGTCATACAGCAAAATCATTTCCTCGCCCTTAATCGAGTAAAGCTTGCTGTACTGGTTCATTGCGTAGTCGATTTCGTCGTCCTTCATGCCATAGAGATTCATGAAGCCCTGCTCCAGTGAAACGCCGATAACCCCGTAGAGCGCGTCGTGCGCAACAGGAGTGTAGCCCATTGAGAGGGCGGTGGTGTTCATACAGTAGAGGATTCCCGGAGCGGTGTCGGCAATGGTACCGTCGAAGCCGATAATCACGAGTTTTTTCATCTCTTCACCAACTTTGTGATTTCTTTCCCTTTAAGTATATCATAAAATGGAAAAAATACAATAGCTTTTCGATTGACAACAAGAATTCAAAGGTATAAAATAACATTGAATCCAATCGGAAAGGCTGCTGTTATGAGCAAATCAAAAGCGAAAAAAATGACAAAACCGCCAAGAGAGCGCTACACTCTGACAAACACCGTTGCCAACACCTTTTTGCTGGTGGCGTTTACGGTATTTCCGCTGTTTGTCAATCTGAGCTTCAGCGGGCGGTTTCCGTTCTTCTTTGAGGACGGCTATGTTGCCATCCGCCATCAAAAATATTACTTTTTTCTCGTGATTACCGCCATTGCGCTCATTGCGGAGATTATGCTGCTGGTCACGCGCACCTCGGCGCAGAACAAGGAACGCGACCCCAACCGGGCGGCGCTGCTGCAAACGCTCTCGTTTACCGACTGGGCGGTGCTGGCGTTTGTGCTGTGCTGCGCGATTTCCACACTGTTTTCACCGTATTTTGAAACGGCGTTTTTCGGGGAATCCGCCGACGGCGGCAGCCACGGACGCAACAACGGACTGTTTCTTATGCTGGCGTACGCGGCGGTTTATTTTCTGCTGACGCGCTGTTTCCGCTTTAAGGAATATGTGTTCACGGCGCTTGCCGTTGTCAGCGGCGTGATATACCTTTTGGCGGTGCTCAACGGGTTTTATATCGACCCGCTGCACATGTTCGACCAATTCGTCAACAACGAAAACATCTATATGAATTTCATGACGACCATCGGCAACAAAAACATGTTCTCAAGCTTTATCTGCGTGACGCTGCCGGTGATTGCGTCCATGTTTCTCTTTACCGACGCGCTGTGGCGCAAGGCGGTTTATCTCGCTTCGGCGGCGCTCGGCGCAATGGCGGCGGTTGTGTGCGACAGCGATTCCGTTGTGCTGGGACTGGGCGCGTTCGCGCTTGTGTTCCTCGCGGTGTATTCCCGCCGTCCCGAACGTCTGAAAAAGTTCTTGCTCGCGCTGACGGTCATGCTGCTGAGTGTAAAGCTGTTGGGACTCTTCGCGCAGCCCGGCGGAGAGAATTACAAGGAGCTCAGCGCGCTGCCGTCAAAAATCATGTTCTCTCCCCTCACCTTCGCGGCGGTTGGCGTGCTCGCGGTGTTGACGGCGGTTTGCTACCTGATTGACTTTAAAAAGCCCGGCTTGACGCTTCCGCGTGCGGTGCCGTTTGTGCTCGGCGGCATTTTCACGCTTTGCGTAATGACAGGCATCGGCATTTTCATTTATTTCAGCGCGGTTGACACACAGAGCGATTTGGGTGAAGCGGAGCGGCTGCTGCGCTACGGCGACGCTTGGGGCACACACCGCGGCTTTATGTGGAACAAGGGCTTGGAGGCTTTCGGAAAATTCAACTTCTTCCAAAAGCTGTTCGGAACGGGACCTGAAACCTTCTATTACGCCTTCCGTCCGTATTTTAGCGAACTGTTTGAGCGGTTTGGCGACAGTTCCACCGACGCGGCGCACAACGAATACATCAATTATTTGGTGAATACCGGCATTTTGGGGCTTATCTCCTACCTCGCCTTTACAGGCGGCGCGCTTGTCCGGGCGTTCAAGGCGGCAAAAAGCAATCCCGCCGCTTTGGTTTTCGCTGCGCCTGTTGTCGCGTACCTGGCGCAGGCGGTTGTCAATATCGCGCTGCCGATTGCTACGCCGCTGTTTATCATCTTTGTGTCGCTGTGTGAAGCGGCGGCACGTCAGGAAAAGGAGCGTGAAGCCGCATGACGATTCGCAGAGCAGAAAAAAAGGACACCGCACAGGTGCTGCGCCTGCTGGAGCAGGTGAACGCGGTGCACCACAACATTCGCCCGGATTTGTTCAACCTTGCAACGAAGTACACCGGGGAAGAATTGCAAAAGATTTTTTCCGACGACCAAAAGCCTGTGTTTGTGTATGACGAAGGAGAGCGGGTGCTCGGCTATATTTTTACCGTGCTGATTGACCACGGCGGCGACAATATGCTGGTGCCGGTGAAGGAGCTTTATATCGACGACCTGTGCGTGGACGAAGCCGCGAGAGGACAAGGCGTTGCGACAAGGCTGTATGAGTATGCGGTAAACTTTGCCCGCGAAAGCGGCTGCCACAACGTCACGCTCAATGTGTGGGAAGGCAACGGCGGCGCGCTTGCCTTTTACCGCAAAATGGGCATGGGCGTGCAAAAAACCAAATTGGAAACTATTTTATAAATACGAAAGGGTTGGCTCGATTGCCAACCCTTGTTTTTTATACTAATCTTCATTAAAAAGTATTACAATTCAATTTTTCCGCTTTTCGGAATGTAAGCGACCACCGTGCCGCTTGCGAGCGATTTTTGCACGTCGATAATCCGCTGGTTTTCCGAGCCGCGAAATTGCAGGCTGATGTTGTATAATTCCTGCACAAACTCGCCGTCCACGAGCACATCAATCAGCGAGAGCATTTCGTCGGTGTGTTCGCACCGTGCGCGGCTTTCGGAGAGCAGCTCCTTGTCGAACAAATAACCCGAATAGCACCAGATGGTTTTGTCGGGATACCGCTCCTTCACACGGCGCAAAAACGGCAGCAGCGCCTCCTGATTGGCAGGCTCAAACGGCTCGCCGCCGAGCAGCGAAAGTCCGTTGATATAGTCGGGCGCGAGTTCCGAGATGATTTTGTCCTCCACCTCGCGGGTGAAGGGCTCACCGAAATCAAAGTTCCATGTTTCGGGATTGAAGCAGTTTTTGCAGTGGTGGGTGCAGCCCGAAACAAACAGCGACACGCGCACGCCCTCGCCGTTGGCAATGTCAAAATTTTTTATTTCACCGTAATTCATATCAGTACCACCTAAACAAGAAAGGGCGGAAAACCGCCCTGTTATCACGATAAATGCTTTGTGCCGATTTTGCGGAAGCGCGCATAACGCTGCTCGGTCAGCTGTTCGGCGGAAAGCGAAAGGTTCTTTTCGAGCGTTCGGCTGATCAGCAGCTTTAAGCTCTCAAACATTGCGCTGTCCTCTGCCTTCGGCTGGCGGATGATACGCTCAACCACGCCCAAATCGAACAAATCCTGCGCGGTCATTTTCAGTGCCTCGGCAGCGTCGGGTGCTCTTGAGCTGTCCTTCCAGAGAATGGACGCGCAGCCTTCGGGCGAAATGACCGAATACACCGCGTTTTCCATCATCCAAACCTCGTCCGACACCGCCAGCGCCAACGCGCCGCCGCTGCCGCCCTCACCGATTAAGATGGTGAGAACCGGGGTTTTGAGGGTCATCATTTCCATCAGGTTTTCCGCGATTGCCTGACCCTGACCGCGCTCCTCGGCGCCGATGCCGGGGTAAGCGCCGCTGGTGTCAACCAAGCAGAGCACCGGGCGGTGGAATTTTTCCGCCTGCTTCATCAGCCGCAGCGCCTTGCGGTAGCCCTCAGGCTGTGCCTGACCGAAGTTGCGGTCCATGCGCTCGCGGGTGTTTCTTCCCTTTTCAATGCCGATTACCGTCAGCGGCGTGTCATAGAGCATACAAATGCCCGCCACAATCGCCCGGTCGTCGGCAAACCGTCTGTCGCCGTGCAGCTCGATAAAGCTGTCGCCGAACATGTGCGAAATATAGTCAACGGCGGTCAGCTTTTTCGCGTCGCGCGCCGCCATTACCTTTTCATAAGCCGTCATTGTGCCGCCTCCTTACAGCCGTGCATTTTCAGCAGCCTTGTCACCGTTTCTTTGAGCTTGTCGCGGCTGACAACCGCGTCGATAAAGCCCTTTTGCAGCACAAATTCCGAGGTTTGGAAGTCCTTCGGCAGCTTTTGGCGCATGGTCTGCTCAATGACGCGCGGTCCCGCAAAGGCAACCAGCGCGTTTGGCTCGGCAAGGATAATATCGCCTTCCATCGCAAAGGACGCGGTTACGCCGCCGGTGGTGGGGTCGGTGAGCACGGTGATATAGAGCAGTCCCGCGTCGCTGTGGCGCTTAACGGCTCCGGAGGTTTTTGCCATCTGCATGAGTGAAAGAATACCCTCCTGCATACGCGCGCCGCCTGAAACGGTGCACACCACAACCGGCAAGCGGTTTTCGGTGGCAAATTCAAAGGCGCGTGTAATTTTTTCGCCTGTGACGGTGCCCATGCTGCCCATCATAAAGCCCGCCTCCATCACACAGAGGACGGTTTTGACGCCGCCAATCAGACACTCGCCGCAGATAACGGATTCCTTGCCCTTTTCCCTTGCCTTTTCCAGCTTTTCGTCATAGCCGGGAAAGTCGAGAATATTGACGCTTGTCATATCCGCGTCGTGCTCCACAAAGGTTTCCGCGTCGGCAAACATTTCCAAGCGCTGCTTGGAGCTGAGGCGGAAGTGGTGGTTGCAGTGGGTGCAGACGTTGAGGTTCTCCTCCAAATCGGTGGTGAGCAGCAGCGTGTTGCACTTGGGGCACTTCATCCACATTTCTTCGGGCACAAACGGCACATTCTGCTTTGCGTCCGGAGCAGATTCCAGCTCGTTTTTCGGTTTTACAAAGGCAAATAAATCCATAGCCATACCTTTCTGGATAGAGTTGAAAATAGAGAGTTGAGAGTTGAGAGTTAAGAGTTGAATGTTAGCGCTTAAAACTTATAACTTAATCACTAACCACTTACCACTAATCACTTACTCTGCCGTTCTTCTTCAAACTCGCGCATAAAATCGGTTGTATATTCTCCGCTGACAAAGCGGTCGTCCGAGAGGATTTCCGCCAGAATGTCGCGGTTGATGTCAATACCGTCAATGGTCAGCTCAGAGAGCGCCATTTTCATTTTGCGGATTGCCTCGGCGCGGCTGCGCGCCTGCACAATCAGCTTGCCAATCATGGAATCGTAATACGGCGGCACCACATAGTCCTGATACACCGCCGTGTCAAAGCGCACAAACGAGCCGCCCGGCGTATGTAAGCGGCGGATTTTGCCGCAGCTGGGACGGAAGCCCTTTTCGGGATTTTCGGCGTTGATACGGCACTCAATGACATTGCCGTGGGTGAAAATGCTGTCCTGTGTGCGGGTGAGTCTTGCGCCGGCGGCAATGCGAATCTGCCACTGCACAATGTCAAGACCCGTCACCATTTCGGTGACGCCGTGCTCCACCTGCAGGCGGGTGTTCATTTCCATGAAATAGAAATTATTGTCGTGGTCAAGCAAAAATTCCACCGTTCCGGCGTTGACGTAATGCACCGCCTTTGCCGCCTTGACCGCTGCCCGCATCATCTTTTTGCGGGTTTTTTCGTCAAGCGCGGGACTGGGGCTTTCCTCAATCATTTTCTGGTTCTTGCGCTGCACAGAGCACTCGCGCTCACCCAGACAGATGATATTGTCGTATTTGTCGCAGAGCAGCTGCATTTCGATATGCTTGACAGGGTGAATGAACTTTTCGAGATAGCACGCGCCGTCGCCGAACGCCGCCTTTGCCTCGGCGCTCGCGGAAAGGAACGCCTCCTCAAACTGCTCAATCACGTCCACACGGCGGATACCTCTGCCCCCGCCGCCGGAGCGCGCCTTAATCAAAAGCGGAAAGCCGATGCGCTCCGCCTCTTCCTTGGCGATTTCAATATCCTCCACCACGTCGCAGCCGGGGGTGACGGGAACACCCGCCGCACGCATGGTTTTGCGCGCCGCGTCCTTGTCGCCGAGCATGGCAATCATGTCGGAGGTGGGGCCGATAAAGTTGATATTGCACTGCTCGCAGAGCGAAACAAACTTCGCGTTTTCGCTGAGAAGACCGTAGCCGGGGTGAATCGCCTGCGCGCCGCTCTCAACCGCCACGGTGAGAATCGCGGGAATGTTGAGATAGCTGTCCGCCACACGGCTGCCGCCCACACAATAGCTTTCGTCGGCAAGCTGCACATGCATGGCGTCCTTGTCCGCCTTGGAATAAATCGCGACAGTGGAAATGCCCATTTCGCGGCAGGCGCGGATAATTCTCACGGCGATTTCGCCGCGGTTGGCAATCAAAATTTTAGAAAACATTTTCTCACATCCAGAAGTGATTACTTTTCGTTGGGAACCAAGGCAAACGACAGCTCCGCGCTGACGCACAGCTTGTCATTCACATAGCCCTTAGCGTCGATAAAATAGAACGCGCCGCGGTTTTTAGTGAGAGTGCAGACGCTCTCAAGGGTATCGCCGGGCTTGACGGGATTTTTGAACTTCACCTTGTCCATTTTGGTGAAGTAAGGCGTGCAGTCGCTGACCTTGTCCGCCAGCAGACAGCAGCTTGCCTGACCCATCATTTCGCACAGAATCACACCCGGCACAACCGGGTTGCCCGGAAAGTGCCCCTGCAAAAAGAATTCGTCGCCTTTTATGGTATACTTGCCCTTCGCGGTATTTTCGTCGAGCATTTCGGACTCCTCAACAAGCAGCATATTGTCGCGGTGAGGCAAGATTTTCATGATTTCCTGTTGGTTCATTTGTCTCTCCTAAAAACAGAAAAATTATTTAAAATTATTTAACGCTGAAAAGCGGTTGGTCGAATTCTACCAACTCGCCGTTGTTGGCAAGCACCGCGGTGATTTCGCCGTCCTCTTCCGCCTGAATTTCGTTCATGCACTTCATTGCCTCGATAATGCAGACAATGTCGCCCTTCTTTACGCGCTGACCGACAGAAACATAAGGCTCGCTGTCGGGAGAGGGAGCGGCATAGAACACGCCGACAATCGGGGCGTTGATGGTTTTTTCGTTTGCTTCGGCGGGCTGCTCAATTGTCGCAACCGCTGTGGGGCCGTCTGTTCCCGCGAACACCTGCACATTGGCGGGCACCGGGGCGGGAGCCGCAGCGCCGTTTGCGGCGGGCTTTTCCAAATAGATGGAATCGGTTCCGTCGGAGAGCTCCAGCGTTTGCAGCGAGCTTTCCTCAAGCACCTTAATATACTCTTTCAAAGTTGCAATATCTATCATGATGAAGGATTCCTCCGTTAAATTTTCTTGAATACCACGCAGGCGTCGTGACCGCCGAAGCCGAGGTTGGTGGACGCCGCAACGTCAACGGCGCGCTTCTTTGCCGTTTTGGGCGTATAGTCGAGGTCAAGCCCCTCGTCGGGCTCGTCAAGATTGATGGTCGGGGGAATGATGCCCTCGTCAATCGCCTTGATTGCCGCAATCGCCTCAATCGCGCCTGTCGCGCCGAGCATGTGACCTGTCATGGACTTTGTGGAGCTGATGCTCGCGTCATATGCCTTTTCGCCGAGAGCGGTTTTAATCGCCATTGTTTCGGTGAGGTCGTTGAGGTGGGTGCTGGTGCCGTGGGCGTTGATGTAGATTTGCGCGTCGTCCGCGACGTTTGCCTCGGCAAAGGCAATTTCAATTGCTCTGGCAAGTCCCGCGCCCTCGGGGTCGGGAGCGGTGACATGGTGCGCGTCACAGGTGTTGCCGTAGCCGGAGAACTCGGCGTAAATCTTTGCGCCGCGCGCTTTTGCGTGCTCGTATTCCTCAAGAATCAGCATACCCGCGCCCTCGCCCATGACAAAGCCGTTTCTGTCCTTGTCAAACGGACGGGAAGCGGTTTTTGGGTCGGGATTGGTGGAAAGCGCCTTCATATTCTGGAAGCCCGCAATGGTGAGTCTTGCGACAACCGCCTCGGCGCCGCCCGCGATAATCGCGTCGGCATAGCCGTCCTTAATCGCGTGGAACGCTTCACCGATGGAGTTGGTGCCTGTCGCGCAGGCGCTCATCACGGAGAGCGACACGCCCTTTGCGTTAAAGCGGATTGCCACGTTGCCGGTGGCGATGTTGCCAATCATCATGGGGATAAAGAAGGGGCTGACCTTGCGCGGACCGCCGTTTTCCAGTCCGACGGTGTTGTTCACAAAGGTCTGCAAGCCGCCGATTCCCGCGCCGATATACACGCCGAAGCGGTTCTCGTCGATATGACCGAGAATACCGCTGTCGTCCACCGCCTGCTGTGCCGCGGCAATGGCATACTGGCAGTAAATATCAAGCTTTTTGGCTTCGCGCTTTTCGAAATAGCGTTCGGGCTGAAAGTCCTTGACCGTGCCCGCGATATGTACCTTTAAATCAGAGGTGTCAAAGGCGGTGATTTCCTCAATGCCGCAAACGCCGTCCACCATGTTTTTCCACATGGTGGGAACGTCGTTGCCCACGGGACTGACAGCGCCCAGACCTGTTACGACTACTCTTCTGCTCATATATTCTCACTTCCTGTTTACTATCAACAAATCATGCGGCTGCGCCGCTATTCATATACGCAGTATAATTCATGCCGCAGGCAATTCATGTTGCGGAGCAACAATTCATCCCTGCCCGACGTTTGTGCCGGGAATGAATTGACGGTAAACCGTCATGAATTGGCTTCGCCGTGAATTGTTCCTTTGGAACATGAATTGTGCCTTTGGCACATTTATATCGCCAAGCCGCCGTCCACGCGGATAACTTCGCCTGTTACATAAGCCGCTTCGTCGCTGCACAAGAAAGCGACGACGTTCGCCACATCCTCGGGGGTGCCGATTCTCTTGGCGGGAATCTGCGCCTTCATTGCTTCCTTCACCTTGTCGGAGAGGACGTTGGTCATGTCGGTGCCGATGTAGCCCGGCGCGACCGCGTTGACCGTGACCCCTCTGCCCGCAAGCTCTCGCGCGACGGATTTTGTCAAGCCGATAATGCCCGCCTTGGAAGCGGAATAGTTCGCCTGACCCGCGTTGCCGATGAGTCCGACAATGGAGGAGGTGCTGACGATTCTGCCGCTGCGCTTCTTCATAAAGTGCTTGTAGGTGTGCTTGATCATATTGAAGGTGCCCTTGAGGTTGACGTTAATCACCGCGTCAAAGTCCTTTTCGTCCATGTTGAGCACCAGCTTGTCGCGGGTGATGCCCGCGTTGTTAATCAGAATATCAATGCCGCCGAATTCCTCCAAAACGGTATCGACGACCTTTTTGGAGCCTTCAAAATCGGATACGTCGCAGAAATACTGCTCCACCTTGGTGCCGTAAGCCGCAAGCTCCGCCACGGCGTTTTTGCCCTCGGCTTCGTCGCCGACATAGAGAATTGCGATATTCGCGCCGTTTTCCGCAAGCTTTTTGGCGATTGCCAAGCCGATTCCGCGCGAGCCGCCTGTGATAACGGCGGTCTTGTTTTCAAAATTCATATGTACACCTCGTTACAGTTCGATTTTTTCAATGTCTTCGGGAGTCTCTGCCTTATATGCCTTCGCCTCGGGCGCAATGCGCTTGATAAGACCCTGTAAGGTCTTGCCGACGCCCACCTCGATAAAGGTGTCTACGCCCTGAGCCGTCATATTCTCAATAATCGTCTGCCAGCGCACGGGGTTTTCGACCTGCGCTCTGACAAGCTCCTTGTAATCTCCCTCATAGGGCTGCGCCGTGAAGTCGGAATAAATCACGGTTTGCGGCTCGGAAAACGCGACGTTTTCCATGTATTCCGCCAAGCCCTTTGCCGCGTCCGCCATAAACGGAGAGTGGAACGCGCCGCTGACCGCCAGCAGCTTTGCCTTGCCGCCGGCTTCCTTCACCGCAGCGCAGAACGCTTCGGCGTTTTCCTGTGTGGTAGCAACCACCGTCTGCGCGGGAGAATTGTAGTTGACCGGGTAGGTCTTGTCAAACTGCGCGCAGATTTCCTCAACCTTTTGCGGGGTGAGCTTCATCACCGCCGCCATTGCGCCGGGATTTTCACGCGCCGCCTTGTCCATCAATTCGCCGCGTCTGCAAACAAGCTTGAACGCTTCTTCGTCGGAGAGGATTCCCGCAAACGCGAGCGCCGCGATTTCACCGAGCGAAAAGCCCGCCACGCAGTCGGGCGCAATGCCCTTTTCCGCAAGCGCTCTTGCCGCCGCCAAATCAGCGGTGAAAACGCAGGGCTGGGTGTTGACGGTCTGCGTCAGCTCCTCCGCGGTGCCCTCGAAGCACTGCTTGGAAGTGCCCGGACGAACGCTGTCCGCTGTGTCAAAAACCGCCTTTGCCGCGGGAGAGGCGTCATAAAACGCCTTGCCCATGCCGCTGTACTGCGCGCCCTGTCCTGAAAATACAAATGCTATTTTACCCATTTTGTCGCTCCGTTCAGCACCGCTTCGGCTTCTCCGAACATTTCGGTGATAATTTCTCTTGCCGTCTGCTCTCTTGTCACCATAGAGGCAACCTGACCCGCGAGCACGCAGCCGTTTTTGACGTCGCCCTCACGCGCGGCAAGGCGCAGCACGCCCGCCGCCATTTTTTCAAGCTCCTCGTCGGAAACGGCGGTGGAATCATATTCCGCCTTGGCATAGGCTCTTGTAAACTGATTGCGAATGGAGCGAACCGGGTGACCCAAGCGCTTGCCGGTCACAACCGAGTCGATGTCCTTCGCCTTTAATACCTTATCTTTATATGCCTGCGCAATGGTACATTCCTTTGCGACGAGGAAGCGCGTGCCGACCTGAACGCCGACAGCACCGAGCATGAACGCCGCCGCAAGCTGGCGTCCGTCCGCAATGCCGCCCGCCGCGATGACGGGAATATTCACCGCGTCAACAATCTGCGGTACCAGCGCCATTGTGGTGAGCTCGCCGACGTGACCGCCGCTTTCGCCGCCCTCGGCAATCAGCGCGAACGCGCCGAGCTTTTCCATGCGCTTTGCAAGCGCCACGGAGGGCACAACGGGAATGACCTTGATGCCTGCCGCAAGCCACTTTTCCATATATTTGCCGGGGTTGCCCGCGCCGGTGGTGACAACGGTAATGCCTTCCTCCACCACAACGTCAGCGACCTCGTCGGCAAAGGGACTCATCAGCATGATGTTCACGCCGAAGGGCTTGTCGGTCAAATCCTTGCACTTTTTGATTTCCTCGCGCAGCTGTTCGCCGTTGGAATTCATTGCCGCAATGATACCCAAGCCGCCCGCGTTGGAAACGCCCGCCGCGAGAGAGGCGTCGGCAACCCAAGCCATGCCGCCTTGGAAAATCGGAAATTCAAGACCGAGAGATTGGTCGATGATTGTCGTAATCATATGTAACTGCTCCTTTTCAATTATCAAAGCAAATTTTCATTACCGAAAGCAAAAAACAACGCTGATTTTCGCTTTCTGCGCATACTTAGACATTATCGTTATTATCATACCAAAAATATAAAAAAAAGTCAACGCTATTTATGATAGAGTTGAGAGTTTATACTTTTAACTCTCAACTCTCCAAAAAACTCAGCTGCAAAAATCCTCCAAAAGCCTTTGCAGCTCGGCTTTATCGGTCACGGCAATGCCGTTTTGCAGCCTAGTGCTGTCGGCGCGCGGAAGGGTTTTGGTGTAGGTTTCGGTTGTCATGAAGGGCGTGCTTTCCCCTGCGCGGAACACGGCGATTTTGCCGCCGTTGTCACGAATGACATATCCCGCGTCCGCCTGATTTTGCGCCGGCGCATGAACAGGCTCCGTCACGGTGCGCGGAGCAGCCAAAGCGCTGATGAGCACGCAGCCAATCAAAATGATTCCCGTTATTAAAATCAGCTTTTTCACGCTGCTTCCTCCTTGTTTTGTCGGTTTTGTGATTAGCTTGTGAATAAATTGCAAAAATATTCGCCTTTTACCTAAAATTCAACGCCGCAACGCAAATTATTTCTATCAAAAATTTGAATTTAATTATTTATTTTTCCTCGGCAAAGTGATATAATATGTTTTAAGACTGTATCAACCCATAACCTGTATATTAATCATTTTCTCAAAAGGAGTTAATATGCGCAATAAACGTGAAACGGACATCAGTAATTATACTGACAGAATCCCGGACGCCGCTGCTCCGGCGGAAAAAGCCGAGAGCGGCGCAAAAAAGTTTTGGAAGGGCTTCGGAAAGACCCTGCTGACTGTGTTCGCCGTTGTTTTGGTGGCGGGCATTATCACCTTGGTGTCTCTCGGAATCTACATTTTCCATCTTGCGAGCGAGCCGACGGGTATCGACCTGAAAGCAAAGTCGATGAACCAGACCAGCCGCATTTTTGTCAAGGACAGCAACACCGGCGAATTTACCGAACGGCAAAAGCTGTATGACGTGGAAAACCGCATTTGGGTCAACTATGCCGACATTCCCGAATATATGAAGGTCGCGCAGGTTACCATTGAGGACAAGCGTTTCTTTGAGCACCAGGGCGTTGACTGGACAAGAACGCTTTCGGCGGTCGGCACGCTGCTGACGGGCGGCGATTCCTACGGCGGCTCCACCATCACCCAGCAGCTCATTAAGAACATCACCGACGACAACGAGGTGTCCATCAACCGTAAGCTGCGTGAAATCACCAAGGCGCTCAAGCTGGAGCAGGAATACACCAAGGAGCAGATTCTTGAGGCGTATCTCAATGTTGTCAACTACGGCAACAACTGCCAGGGCGTTGAGGCGGCGGCTCAGCTTTACTTCGGCAAGAGCATCAAGGATTGTTCTCTGGCGCAGTGCGCCGCGATTGCGGGCATTACCCAGAACCCTTCTCACTGGAACCCGCTGCTCTATCCCGAAAACAACCGCAAGCGCCGCGAAACCATTCTTTATGAAATGCTCGACCAGAAGAAAATCACGCAGGAAGAGTTTGACGCGGCAAAGGCGGAAAGTGACGCCATGACCTTTGTGGGGCCTTCCTCCACGCACGAGGACGACGACGAGGAGGAAGAGGACGACAACGTACAGAACTGGTATTACAACCAAATGATTTACGATTTGCGCGACGACCTCGCCAAGCTGTATAACATCAGCGAGGGCGCGGCGAGCGAAAAGATTTATACCGAGGGTCTGAGCATTTACAGCGCAATGGACGAAAAAATGCAGGACTATATCGAAAGCGCGGCGCTGAACATGGACAAGAGCGCCGACCCCGACATTCAGATTGGCTCCGTGATGATGGACTTTGACGGCAGAGTCATCGCCACCGTCGGCAGCTCCCAGCGCAAAACAGGCCCGCTGGACTGGGACAGAGCAACGCACTCCGCCCTGCAGCCCGGTTCTTCGATTAAGCCTGTGCTGGTCTACCCCATCGCAATCGAAAAGCGCCAGCTTTACTATTCCTCAATGGTGCTTGACGAACCGGTTGACGACTACGAAATCGGCTCGGACGGTCAGAAGATTTCCGGTCCGAAGAACGCCTACGGCTCCTACTTCGGAGAAATGATTCTGCCCGACGCGATCGAGTATTCCTCCAACGCCACGGCGGTTCAGGTTATGAAGCTGATTGGAGGCCCTTCGGAGGCGTATGAGCAGGCAACAACCAAAATGGGCTTTAAGAAGCTAAAGGAAGAGGACAGCTATCAAATCGGTTCGCTCTCCATCGGCGGTATGGTCGGCGGTGTGAGCGTGCGCGAAATGGCGGCGGGCTTTGCCTATATGGGCAACGGCGGCTTGTATTATGAGCCCTACACCTATTATTACGTTACCGATAGCGAGGGCAACGTGATTATCGACAACCGCGACAACATTCCCAAGCAGGCTTATTCCCCCGAAACAGCGACGATTATGAACCGCCTGCTGCACTATAACGTGGAAAACAGCCAGCACACCCGCGCGGTATACGCCGCGATTTCCGGTTGGGATATTGTGGGCAAGACCGGTACCACCAACGACGACAAGGACTGCTGGTTCTGCGGCATGTCGCCCTATGCGGTCATGGCGACCTGGACGGGCTATGACCTCCCGCAAACCATCAACGACACCACCCGCTCGGCAAAGTTCTTCAACAACGTCATGAGCGAGTATCTGAAGGATAAAGAGGTAAAGGCATACAACCTTTCCCCCAATGTGATAAAAGCCAGCTACAACCCGCTGACGGGTTTGATTGTTTCCACGGATTATGTCGAAGGAAAATATGTCGGCTATTACACGCAGGACAACATGCCCGCGTTCGGTGAAGCCTACTACGGCGACATCGGCTACGGTCAGTCAAGCTACAGCGGCGGCGGATATTCCGAATATGTGCCCGATTACACGGGAGAAGGAAGCTGGAGCGAGGGCTCCGGCGGCGAAGTCTCCGGCGGCGAAGGCGGCGAATCGCAAGCCGAGGGAGGCGGAGAGTCGCAAGCCGAGGGCGGCGGAGAATCGCATGCCGAAGGCGGCGAAGGCGGTGAAGGCGGCGAAAGCGCGGCGTCACAGGGAGGCGGCGAAGCTCCCGGCGGCGGTGGCGGCGCCGACCACGCACAGCCGTAAGGTTGGCAGCTGTTTTTCTTATTGTAATGTCATATGTCAGTCTATTTTGTTTCTCTGTAAAAAACTGAGAGTTATGTGTTAGCTTACGTGAACCCCACGCGGTTCACTGCACAGGAAAGGTAAGGTAAATATGGTATCAGTAGCAATCATGGGACACGGAGTTGTCGGCTCAGGCGTTGCGGAAATTCTGCTGACGCACAAGCAAAAGCTGTTTTCCAGTCTGGGCGAGGAAATCTACATCAAAAAGGTGCTCGATTTGCGCGAGTTTCCCGACAGCCCCATCGCGGACAGATTCACCAAGGATTTTGAGGAAATTATCAACGACCTTGAAATCCGCGTGGTGGTTGAAGTCATGGGCGGCTTGAATCCCGCATACGATTTTGTAAAGCGCTGCCTGAAAGCGGGCAAAAGCGTCGTCACCTCCAACAAGGAGCTTGTTGCGGCGCACGGTGCGGAGCTGCTTGCGATTGCCAAGGAAGAAAACGTCAACTTTATGTTTGAGGCGAGCGTCGGCGGCGGTATTCCGATTATCCGTCCGATGAACCAGTGCTTGGTGGCAAACAACGTGCGCGAGGTCGCCGGTATTCTCAACGGCACCACCAACTTCATCCTCACCAAGATGATTGAGGACGGCATGCCGTTTGACGACGCGCTGAAGCTGGCGCAGGATTTGGGCTTTGCGGAGCGCAATCCCGCAGCGGACATTGAAGGTCACGACGCCTGCCGCAAGATTTGTATTCTCGCTTCTCTCGCCTATGGCAAGCATGTCTATCCCGACAGCGTTCACACCGAGGGAATCACCCACATCACGCTCAACGACGTGAAGTTTGCCAAGGAATTCGGCTATGTGATTAAGCTGATTGGCAGAGTGAAAAAGCTGGAGGACGGCAAGATTGACATTTTGACCGCGCCCATGCTGGTGCCCTTCAAGAGCCAGCTTTCCAATATAGATTATGAGTTCAACGGCATTATGGTGCGCGGCGACTGCACCGGCGACGTCGTATTCTACGGCAAGGGTGCCGGCAAGCTGCCCACCGCAAGCGCGGTTGTTGCCGACGTGGTTGACTGCTGCAAGCACCTGAAAGCAAGACGCTTCCTGTTCTGGGCAGACGGCGACGGCAGCAACATCATCAGCTACAAGGACAGCGTTTCCGCAATGTATCTGCGGCTTTCCGGCACCGACGCCGAGGCAAAGGCTGCCAAGGTATTCGGCGACACGGTTGCTGTCCGCTCCAACAACGAGGTCGCGGTGCTCACCACTGAAATGACCTACAGCGCGTTTGAAGAAAAATGCGGCGCGCTGAAGGAATGTGGCATTGAGGTTCTCTCCGCTATCCGTATCGGAGATATGTAAATTGGGTAATTTGGGTTTTTAAGCACAAAAACATAGAAAAAAGGAGTAATCAGTACATGAGCTTAATCGTACAGAAATTCGGCGGCACCTCGGTGCGCGACGCCGAACGGGTTATGAACGTAGCAAGAATTGTCACCGACACCTTTGCGCAGGGCAACGACGTTGTGGTTGTTGTTTCGGCACAAGGCGACACCACCGACGATTTGATTGCGAAGGCAGAGGAAATCAATCCCAAGGCTTCCAGAAGAGAAAAGGATATGCTGCTTGCCGCAGGCGAACAGATTTCCATTGCGCTGCTTGCAATGGCGATTGAAAAGCTGGGCTATCACGCAACCTCTCTCTTGGGCTGGCAGGCAGGCTTTGAAACCTCTTCCGCACACACCAGCGCGAGAATCAGACGTGTGAACGTCGAGAGAATCCGCGAAGCGCTCGACAAAAAGAACATTGTCGTTGTTGCGGGCTTCCAGGGCATTTCACGCCGCGGCGACATCACCACTCTCGGACGCGGCGGCTCCGACACCAGCGCCGTAGCGATTGCGGCGGCAATGCACGCCGACCTCTGTCAGATTTACACAGACGTTGAGGGCGTTTATACCGCAGACCCGCGCAAGGTGGAAAACGCAAAGAAGCTGAAAGAGATTTCGTATGACGAAATGCTGGAGCTTGCCACCCTCGGCGCGCAGGTTCTCAACAACCGTTCGGTTGAAATGGCGAAAAAATACAGCATCGAGCTTGAGGTGCTTTCAAGCCTCGCAAAAGCATCGGGTACTATCGTAAAGGAGAAAACTAAAATGGAAAAAATGTTAATCAGCGGCGTTGCCAAGGATACAGACGTAGCGAGAATTTCGGTTATCGGCGTTCCCAACATTCCGGGGATTGCTTTCAAAATGTTCTCTAAGCTGTCCGCAAAGGACATCAATGTTGACATCATTCTCCAGTCCATCGGTCACGACGGCAAGAAGGACATCAGCTTTACCGTTGCCAAGTCCAGAGGCAAGGAAGCGGTAGCCGCGCTGGAGGACTACATGGTAAGCCACGGCGCTAAGGAAGTGCTCTATGACGACGAGGTTGCGAAAATCTCCATTGTCGGCGCAGGTATGGAAAGCCACGCAGGCGTTGCGACCAAGATGTTCGAGGCGCTCTATGACGCGCAGATTAACATTCAGATGATTTCCACCAGCGAAATCAAGGTTTCTGTCCTCATCGACATCAACGACGCCGACAAAGCCGTAAAAGCCATCCACAGCAAATTCTTCGACTAAGCAACGTGACGCAACGTGACGTTGCATCCGGCGCTATTAAAAAGTAGAAGGTCTACTTTTTAATGAAGATTGGTATAAGCTGATGTTTTTAATGCAATCGTAATAAATGCAGTAAACCCCCGGCTCTGTTTTGAGCCGGGGGTAATGTTTTATCCTAAACGGTTATATGCTTCCGCGTCCACGGCTTCACACCATTCGGTGCTGCCGCCTTCTGCCGGAACTTCAATCGCAAGGTGCTGAAAAGCGCTGTCCTTTGCCGCGCCGTGCCAATGCTTGACATTCGCGGGAATGTTGACAATATCGCCCGCCTTCAGCGCACGCGCTTCCTTGCCCCATTCCTGATACCAGCCTTTGCCTGCCGTGACAAGCAAAATCTGACCGCCGCCGTTCTCCGCATGATGAATATGCCAATGATTGCGGCAGCCGGGCTCAAAGGTGACGTTGCCGATTCCAACCTGGTCAAGCGAGAGCATGTTCAAATAACTCGTGCCGTCAAAATACTGCGCGTAAGCGGTATTCTCGCCGCCCACAGGGAAAATACTTTTCTCAAATAATTCTTTCAGTTCCATAGCTAATCCTTTCTGAATTTGGTTTTATAGGCTGTCCTTTCTATCATTGTAACAAATAAATCGAAAACAATCAATCTCTGATAAAATATTTTTTCATCGGTTAAACTTATCCGAAAGAAAAGAATTGAAATTTTGCCTGCCTGCATATATAATAGAAGTATCTCGACAATGGAGGTTTTTATGAAAGTATTATTAGTTAACGGCAGCCCGAACAAAGAAGGCTGCACCTTCACCGCGCTGAGCGAAATTCAAAAAACACTGGCGGAGGAAGGCATTGATTCGGAAATCTTTTGGATTGGCAAAAAGGCAATCGGCGGCTGCATTGCCTGCGGACAGTGCAGAACAAAGGACAAGTGCGTCTTTGACGATAAGGTCAACGAATTCACCGCGCTCGCGCAGCAAGCCGACGGCTTCATCTTCGGCTCGCCCGTCTATTATTCCGGCGTCAACGGCAGCCTGATGAGTTTTATGGACAGAGTGTTTTTCTCCTCGGGCGGACAATCGCCGAAGCCCTTTGCTTTAAAGCCGGCAGCCGCAGTTGTCAGCGCCAGACGCGCAGGAACAACCTCGTCTATTGACCAAATCAACAAGTATTTCATGATTCAGCAAATGCCGATTGTTTCCTCCCGTTACTGGAACATGGTGCACGGCAACACACCGGAGGAGGTTCATCAGGACGAAGAAGGGCTGCAAATCATGCGAATTCTTGCCCGCAACATGGCATGGCTTTTAAAACTCAAGGAAGCAGGCGAAAAAGCCGGCGTTCCCCTGCCAAAGCAAGAAGAACAAATCCACTTCACAAACTTTATCCGATAAACCGAGGGAGACAGCAAACCTGTCTCCCCAATTCATTCACATTTAGTTTTGCAAAAAACAAAAAGCAGACCGATTCAGTCTGCTTTTTCATCTGCGCCATATTTGACTTTTGACTTTTTCGACCGTTTTTGTCAATATCGGTTTCATTGACTTTTGCACTATATAATGATAGAATATATTTAATAATACGATATTGAGGTGATTTTATGCAAAACAAGCTACTCAAACCGCGTATCCCCTTTTTTGAGAACAAGTTCCTTGGGTTTATCGAAAAGCACATCATGGTCATCGCGGTCTTTCTGATCTCGGCGGCGGCGATCGCGATTCGAGCGCTGCTGTTCGACCATCTCTCCGCCGACGCGTATAACTTCCTGATTCCGTGGTATAACACCTTAGCCGAGAAAGGTTTTGCGGGTCTGTCGGAGCCTGTAGGCAACTACAATATCCTGTATCAGACGATCATCGCGCTGTTCACCTACCTGCCGATCAAGGCGCTGCACACATACAAGCTGTTTTCCTGCGTATTTGATTTTCTGACGGCAGGCCTCGTCGCCTATGTCATATACAAGAGCTTCTCGAAGCGTCCGGGGCTAAAGGCGCTGATTGCGTACGCGGCAGTGCTCATGTCTCCGCTGGTGTTTCTCAACTCGGCATGCTGGGCTCAGTGTGACGTGATATATACCTTCTTCTGTATCTTCTCGGTATACCATATCTATCAGGAAAAATACATCAGCTCGCTGATTCTGTTCGGCGTTGCGCTGACCTTCAAGCTGCAGGCAATCTTTATCCTGCCGTTCCTGCTGTTCGTATACCTTTATAAGAAGCGCTTCTCGATCCTGTACTTCCTGATCATTCCCGCGGTGATGGTCGTTTTGTCCCTGCCGGGGCTTTTCATGGGAAGAGGCCTCAACGAAATATTCACCATATACCTCGATCAGACCTCCAAATATAAAAGCATGGCGAATAATTATCCGTCCTTCTGGCTGTTGTTCAAAACAGAGAGGCTGGACAGCTTTTATAAGGAATTCAGCACCGTCGCGATCTTGCTCACGTTCGCAGTGTTGCTGGTACTGATCATCGTATGGCTGAAGAAGAAAGTAGCCTTCACGCTCGAAAACGTGCTGATCATGGCGTTTTTGATCAGCTACACCTGCGTACTGTTCCTGCCGTCCATGCACGAAAGATACGGCTTTATCTATGAGATACTCGGCTTGATGCTCGCGTTCTGGTTCGTCAAAACCATTCCGCTGCTGGTGCTGATGTACTTCTCCTCTATCGCTACCTACAGCAAATATCTGTTCCAGCTGAGCACCAACAGCACGGTGCTGTGCGTGATCAATACGCTGGTATATGTCGCATATGTCGTCTATCTGAGCAGACAGTTGTTCAAAGAGAAAGAGGAAGCGGCACCGGCGTTATCTAAAGGCAAAGCATGATACCTATTTATAAATAACACTTCTTTCTTAAACAGCAAAGGGGCTGTGAAAAAACAAGCAGTTGTCATTGTGA
>CAMVLW010000020.1 GCA_947168445.1 uncultured Clostridia bacterium | reverse complement strand
GGGAATCCGCGCCGATGCACAGACAGCCGGGACCCACCAAGCCTTTTTCGGGCAGAAGCGCGTGCTCGATACCCATCATGCCGACGTCCATGTAATTCTTAATGTCGTACTTGTCGGCAAAGGTTCTGGTCTGCTTCACCAGCGTTGCCGCCTTAATGTCCTTGTTGGGGGTAAAATGATCCATAATCATTGCGATTTTGGTGTTGTCAAAAACCGCAGTCGCGCCGTTTTCTTCAAACACGTTAATCGCTACGGGCGAGGTGACGTCGTTGCCGAGCACCATGTCAAGCTTGGCGTTAATCAGCTGACCCGCCTTTACCTCTTCCAGACCCGCGTGAGCCGCGAGAATTTTTTGGGACATTGTCATACCCATTGTCATCACTCCTATTGTTTTCTATAGATATAATGCATTTACTGATATTGTAATTGCAGCGCAATCACGCGCTTGCCCTCATAGGACGCCACCTTGGTGTTTTCGGTGATTTTGATTTGGTTTCCGGCAAAGCGGTTCGCGACATAAACCCACTCGCCGACGTATTGATTTACTACCTTTTCATTTACAGCGGCAAAATCGGCGCTTTCGGGCACCCGGTAGGCGCAAAAGCTCTTTTTTTCGTTTGCCGCCGCAATCAGCGTGGCAATCAGCTGTTCGTCGTCATCGAAGCTTTCAATCGCCGCAAAGTTCAGCTTCATATAATTGAGCGCGTCGGCGGTACATTCGGGAACAAAGACGTTGAAAAAGTTGCCCTTGTTTTCCGCCCGCTTGGAAAAATCGCCGCTGATGATGTGGTCGCGGGAGATTTCCTCGGTGGTGAGGTTGAGATAAAAATAATGCTCCGCGCCGCTGATTGCGTGGGTGGAATCGTTCCACGTTACGTCAACGTGATACCAGTCCTCTCCCAGCCGCACACAGTTCCACATGTGCCCGTCCTCGGCGTCGCTGTTGAACTCGGAATTGCCCTCCACCACGGTGCAGGCGATACCCAGCCGCTTGCACAAAAGCTGAAAGGCGTGGGCGTAACCATCGCAGACGGCTCTGCCCGCCGTCAGCGCGCCGTAGGCGGAATGTTTGTTGTCCGCCTGCGCGTCGTATTCGCAGTTTTCGGAAAGATAGTCGTTGAGGTATAACTCCACCTCGTAATCGCTCGCGTTGTCGGGAGCGCCGAGCGCCGCCTTTTCCACCGCCGCTTCAAGGGCGGCTTTATCGTTTGAAAGCGTTTCTCCCTCTGCGGTGTAATTCAACTCAACGCCGAGGCTGCCGTCGCCCTCGTAATAGCTGTAGCCGGAAGCAGGGTCAAGCCAGAACACCTCCGGGTGGTCGGAGAGAAACGCGGTCAGCGCGATTTGAAAATCATTTTTGTCGGCGCCCTCAATCGAAAACCGCTCGCTTTCGTCATAATAGGCAACCGTTTTCAATGTGTCATAGGCGGTTTTCTGCGTTTTGTCCGTCAGGGCTTCCCTGCAAAATTCCTCGGTTTGCGGTTCACGGCTTTGCAGCGCCTTTTTCTCCAGAGAGATTTTTGTCTGCTTCAGCACCGGCTCGGTGCGAAACAGCGCTTTTCCCTGAGTCAGAAAAAAAGCGAGCAGAACGGCGCCGACAATTGCCGCTGCGCCTGCCGCAACGATTAGTTTGATGTTCCCCTTCACGAAATCACCCATGCCTGTTTGCGATTTTTTGCGTATACTATATTATAATACTGTATTTTTTCGCTTCCGTCAATTGTATTTTTCATTTTTCTGTGCTATACTGAAATTTAATGTAATAAAGTGAAGGAAGAATATTTATGAAAAGACACCCTGCCCGCTATATTGCGGTGGGCGCGATTATTGCGGCGCTTTACGCAACGCTGACGATTTTGCAGAATGTGCTGCTGCCCGGCAGCGCGTCAATGGCGATTCAGTTCCGCGTTGCCGAGGCGCTCACCATGCTGGCGGTCTTTACCCCGGTAGCAATCCCCGGATTGACGCTCGGCTGCGTGATAGCGAACCTCAGCTCTCTTGGGTCGCTGGGCGCGTATGATTTGATTTTCGGCTCTCTCGCAAGCCTGATTGCGGCAAGCCTGATGTACGCGCTGCGCAAGGTGCGGTGGTTTAAGCTGCCTGTTCTCTCGGCGCTCGTGCCCGCGCTTGCCAACGGCATTATCGTCGGACTGGAAATCGAGATTTTCTTTATCCCCGGCGGGTTCCACCTCGAAAGCTTTCTTTTTACGGGCGGCTGTGTTGCGCTGGGTGAGCTTGCGGTGGTTTTGCTGCTCGGTCTGCCGCTTGCGTGGACAATTGAAAAATGCGGACTCGACAAAAGGCTTTTGCGATAATCCCGCAAGGGTTCAGGCAAATTTCAAACAGAAAGCTAACCTATCTCATTATTTACACACGAAAGAAGGAAGATTTATGAATCGTGAAAAGGTCATTATCCGCACCGGCATTATCGGCATATTGGCGAACGTATTTTTGGCGGGCTTCAAGGCGGCTGTCGGCTTTTTCTCCGGCTCCATCGCGATTACCTTAGACGCGGTGAACAACCTCAGCGACGCGCTTTCCTCTATCATCACCATCATCAGCACCAAGCTCGCGGGCAAAACGCCCGACAAAAAGCACCCCTACGGTCACGGCAGGGTGGAATATCTCAGCGCGGCGATTATCTCTGTAATCGTGCTTTACGCCGGTATTACCTCGCTGGTGGAATCCATCAAGAAAATCATCAATCCCGAAACGCCCGACTACACGCCTGTGGCGCTGATTATCGTTGCGGTGGCGGTTGTCGTGAAGATTGTGCTGGGCTTGTATGTCCGCGCAACAGGCGAAAGGGTGAACTCCGACTCGCTGATTGCCTCCGGCAAGGACGCGCTGCTTGACGCGGTGATTTCCGCCTCCACCTTGGTTGCGGCGGGTATTTTTCTGATTTGGGGAATCAGCTTAGAGGCATGGCTTGCGGCAATTATCTCGCTTGTGATTATCAAATCGGGCATTGACATGCTGCGCGAGAGCATTTCCTCCATTATCGGCGAGAGAATCGACAGCGAGGTGTCACGCAAAATCCGCAAAATCATTCTTCAATTTCCCGAAGTGTCGGGCGTGTACGACCTGATTCTGCATAACTACGGTCCCGAAAATCTCGTCGGCTCGGTTCACATTGAACTGCCGGGCGACTATCCCGTCAAAAAACTCGACAAGCTGGAGCGCGGGATTGTTGACAAGGTTTACACGGAAACCGGGGTAGCGCTGACAGGTATCAGCGTGTACGCAAAGGTTGCCGACAACGACTTTTCCAATCAGGTGTTCAGCGATTTGCGGGAGATTATTTCGCAGCACGAGCATGTTTTGCAGCTTCACGGCTTTGCCGTTGACGAGGAGGAAAAGCAAATCCGCTTTGATTTGGTGATGGATTTCGACGCCAAGGACAGGGTGGAGATTTTCCAAGATATTGTGGCAAAAATCGGGGAAAAATATCCCGGCTACAACATATGCCCCGTGCTTGACGCGGACGTTACGGATTTTTGATTCCGCGCAAAATTTCTTATTTCCCCAGAGCAAAAAAAGGCTTGACTATTGGGGAAAATTAAGATATAATGCTATATTGCAAGGTTATATTTTGAAGGGAGGTTTTCACCTATGTTGAGAACATATCAGCCTAAGAAACTCCACAGAAAGAAGGAGCACGGCTTCAGAAAGAGAATGTCTACCTCTAACGGCAGAAAAGTTTTGTCAAGAAGAAGAGCAAAAGGCAGAAAAAGACTGTCCTATTAATACCGCCCGCTTTGGCGGCAAACGGTTTAAAAGGCCACGGCAAGCAGTGGTCTTTTTTACTCTATGGGATTCGCTGCGGCTTTGCGGCGAAAAGTCTTTGACCACCGCCTGAGGGTCAATGAATGAGCAAGTACATCACTGTTAAGGAAAACAGGGATTTTGCGCGCGCCTACCGCCGCGGAAAGTCCTGCGTCAGTCCTGTTTTGGTAACGTATGCCCTGAAGGTCAAGGGCACCGGTCTGCGCTACGGCGTCACAACGGGAAAGAAAATCGGCAATGCCGTCAAGCGTTCCCGCGCGCGCCGCGTCATCAGGGCTTCTTACTTCCAACTGTTCGATCAGCTAAAGCCCGGATACATCCTTATTTTTGTCGCAAGGGGCAAAACGCCCTTTGTCAAATCGCAGGTTGTCACAAAAGCGATGCGGCAGCACCTTAAAACCTTGGGGGTGCTCCCGTCGGGTCATGAGGGTAAACATGAAGAAGGTACTTCTGGCGTTCATTAGATTCTACAGGTCAGCCATCTCGCCTCACACCGCTCCGCGCTGCAAATACTATCCGACGTGTTCGCAATACGGACTTGAGGCAATTGAGCGGTTCGGCGCGCTGAAGGGCTCGGCGCTGACCGTTTGGCGCATTCTGCGCTGCAATCCGTTTTCAAAGGGCGGGTACGATCCTGTTCCCGAGAAAACGCCCAAAAAGCGGAAGTAAATGATGAAGAGGTAAAAGTATGCAAATTTTCGGATCCATCGGATGGCTGCTCGGCTATATTCTTTGGGGAGCGTTCTTTATTTTCAAAAATTTCGGAATCGCCATCATTGTCTTTACCATCATTGTAAAGGCAGCGCTCTTTCCGTTTAGCCTGAAGCAGCAAAAGTCCATGGCTGGCAGCGCCAGAATGGCGAAAAAGCAGAAGGAGCTTCGTGAAAAATACGGCAACAACCGTGAGAAGCTCCAGGAAGAGATGAATAAGCTCTACGAAAAAGAGGGCGTAAAGCCCATGGGCGGTTGCCTGACAACCATTATTCCCATGATTATTCTTCTCGGTATTTTTTACGCGGTTGCCTATCCCCTCACCAACACCCTCCATATCGACGGCAGCCATGTCAACAACGCGTTGAACTTTGTCAACACCATTCCGGGTTACACCCACACCGTCGGCAATGCAACCTATCAGGAGGTTGCGCTGCTCAAGGTTTTTCCCGCAATTCAAAACACAACCTACATTCAGAACATCTTTTCAGCCAATGAAATTGCACAAATCAGCGAATTTGCCGGCGGATTCACCCTGTTCGGCGTTGTCGATTTGCTCACCGTACCCAGCCAGAACGGTTTCTGGTCATGGTATCTGCTGTTCCCCGTGCTCTGCTTTGTTTCCAACGTCGGCTCGTCCTTTATCATGCAGAAAATCAACAGCGCAAACTCCGCTATGCAGCAGCAGGGCTGCATGAAGGCAATGATTTATCTCTTGCCGCTGTTCTCTGCCTGGATTGCCTACAACGTACCCGCGGCAATGTCCTTCTACTGGATTATTTCCGCACTGCTCAGCTTGGTGCAGTCTGTTCTGTTGGGCAAGCTGTTCAGTCCCGCGCACATCACCGCCAACACCGAGGCGCGTCATGCTGCGCTGATGTTTGAGAATGAAGCAAAGGTTCCGTACGTTTACTCCCCGAGAAAAGCCCCGCAGACCGACAACAACAACGCAAAGAAGAAAAAGAAAAAGTAAAAAACAGGAGAGCTACATGTTAAGAGAAGCAATTTGCGAAGGCTCCGACGTAGAGGAAGCCCTTGAAAAAGCAAAAGCTGCGCTTGGTGTCAGCGACACCGACGACTATGATTTTGAGGTTGTCCAGCGCGAAGAAAAAAAGAAATTCGGTCTCTTTGGCGGCAAGCCCGCAAAGGTCAGAGTTTTTATAAACGAAGTTGAAAAGCCGGTTGAGCAGCCTGTTAAGGTTGAAAAGCCCGCAAGAGCAGAAAAGCCTGTAAAGGCGGAGCAGCCCGCGAAGGTTGAAAGACCCGCAAAGGCACAAAAGCCCGCTAAGCCGCAAAAGGCTGAAAAGGCGGAAAAGGCTGCCGAGCCCGCTAAGGAGCCGGTTCCTGTTTCCAAGGCTACCGAGGAAAAAACCGCTAAGTTTATCCGCGACGTGCTTGACAATATGGATTTAAAGGACATTGCGGTTGAAACCAAGTCCGGCGACGGCGCGCTTGATTTTGAGTTGTCCGGCGAGGAAGAGGGCTTTGTGATTGGCAGACGCGGCGAAACGCTCGACGCGCTGCAGTATCTCACCAGCCTTGTTGCCAACCACCACAACGAGGACGCTTATATTAAGGTAACTGTCAACGTAGGCAACTACCGCGACAAGCGCGAAAAGACCCTTGAAATTCTGGGAAGAAAGCTTGCTTACAAGGCAATCAAGACCGGCAGAAAAACCAATCTTGAACCCATGAATCCCTATGAGAGAAGAATTATCCACACCTCGGTTCAAAAGGTCAACGGCGCTGTTTCCTGGAGCGAGGGCGAAAACGCCAACCGCCATGTGGTGATTGGTCCCGACCCCAAATCCAGAAACAACCGTCGCGGCGGCTACAACAACCGCAGAGGCGGCAGAGGCGGCTACAACAAAAACCGCAACACAAATCCTGCTCCCAATCCTGACAGAGTACCGCTCAACGAAGGCGGCGCAACAGGTCTTTACGGCAGAATAGATAAGTAATGAACGGAGCTGTCTCAACCGAGGCAGCTCTTATTGCATTGGCACATTCGGAGTTACGCTTATGACAGACAACAAAACCATTGCCGCCATCAGCACCGCACAGGGTGAAGGCGGTGTCGGTGTGATTCGCATTTCGGGAACAGAGGCGATTGCGATTGCCGACAGGGTATTTCAAAATATCAACAACCGAAGGCTGACGGAGCTCAAAGGCTACACCGCCGCTTACGGAAAAATTATCAGCGACGGAGAAGAGCTTGACGAGGCTGTCGCGCTGGTGTTTCGCGCGCCGCACAGCTATACCGGCGAGGACGTGGTGGAGCTTTCCTGTCACGGCGGCGTTTACATCACCCAACAGGTGCTTCGCGCTGTTCTTTCTGCGGGAGCGGCTCCCGCAGCGGCGGGAGAGTTTACCAAACGCGCCTTTCTGAACGGCAAGATGGACTTGACCGAAGCCGAGGCGGTGATTGACATCATCAGCGCAAAAAACCGCAGCGCAGCCCGCGCAGCGCTTTGTGTGCGCGACGGCGCCCTGCGCAAGCGCATTGAGCAGGTCAAGGATAATTTACTCGCGCTTGCCGCCCATCTTTCTGCCTGGGCGGACTACCCGGAGGAGGACATTGCCGAGGTTACTGACGAAATGATTCTCACCGCCTGCACCACAGCGGAACAGGATTTGGAAAAGCTGCTTGCTACCTATGACAGCGGACAGGCGGTAAAACGCGGTATTGACACCGTGATTGCCGGCAGACCGAATGTGGGAAAAAGTACGCTGATGAACCTGCTCTCAGGCTATGAGAAAAGCATTGTCACCGAAATTCCCGGCACCACACGCGACGTGGTGGAGGACACCGTTGTTGCGGGCGACGTACTGCTGCGGCTCAGCGACACCGCCGGACTGCGCGACACCGCCGACAAGGTGGAGCAAATCGGCGTTGACCGCGCAAAGAAAAAACTGGAGCAATGCGGACTTCTTCTCGCGGTTTTTGACAACAGCCGCGCTCTTGAGGACTTTGACTATCATCTGCTGGAAACCGCGAAAACCGTTCCGACGGTTGCCATCATCAACAAAACCGATTTGCCGAATCAATTAGATGTTAACACTATTTCAAATTATATAGACAATATCGTATATATTTCAGCCGCGACAGGGGAAGGCAAGGACGAATTGATTTCAGCTATTGCCCGGCTTGCGGGTACAAGCGAATTAAACCCAAGCGAAGGAATTCTCTCCAACGAGCGCCAGCGCGCAAATGTTTCGGCTGCGCTGCAGGCAATAAAGGAAGCAAAAGCCGCTTTGCAAATGGGCTTAACCTTTGACGCCGTCACCGTAACCTTAGAGGACGCGATTTCCGAGCTCCTCGAAATGACCGGCGAAAAAGCAAGCGACGAAATCCTGGACAAAGTTTTCCACAACTTCTGCGTCGGCAAATAGCAGCGTGACGCTGCACCCGGCGCGCCTTTGAAACCGTTCATCGGTTGGCGGCGTTTCTGCAACGGCGCGTCAGGAGAATGGATAATTTTTTTAAATAACTCACTAACCACTAACCACTTACCACTAAAAACATTCAACTCTACTATAAAAGGAAAATGCTATGACCTACTTTGCAGGCACTTATGACGTTGCCGTTATCGGCGCGGGACATGCGGGAATTGAAGCGGCTCTTGCTGCTGCACGGCTCGGCTGTCACACGGCAATTTTTACAATTAATTTGGACGCGGTGGGAAACTGTCCCTGTAACCCCTCTATCGGCGGAACCGCAAAGGGACATCTTGTACGCGAGCTCGACGCCCTCGGTGGCGAAATGGGCAAAACTGCTGACGCATGTTTTTTGCAGTCGCGTATGCTTAACAGGGGAAAGGGTCCTGCGGTTCATTCACTCCGCGCACAGATTGACCGCCGTAAATACAGCGACACCATGAAGCACAAGCTGGAATTACAGGAAAACCTTGAACTGCGCCAAGCCGAAATCACTGACATTGAACCACAGGACGGCGGTTACCTTCTCACAACGCAAATGCTCGCGCAGTATTTTTGCAAGACGGTTGTTGTTGCCACAGGCACTTATCTGGGCGGCAGAATCTATGTCGGTGAGGTCAGCTACGAAAGCGGACCCGACGGAATGTTTCCGGCGACTAAGCTGTCGCTTTCTCTTAAAAAACTCGGCTTGCCGCTCCGCCGCTTTAAAACCGGCACGCCCGCAAGAATTCTGCGCCGCTCAATTGACTTCTCCGATTTAGAGGTGCAAAAGGGCGACGAGCCGCCGCAGCCGTTTTCTTATGAAACAGAATCGCTCGGAGAGAACAAGGTGGACTGTCACATCAGCTGGACAAACGACCGCACCAAGCAAATTATCCTCGATAACATTCACCGCTCTCCGCTCTATGCCGGACGGATTGAGGGTGTGGGTCCGCGCTACTGTCCCAGCTTTGAGGACAAAGTCATGCGCTTTTCCGACAAGCCGCGCCATCAGCTTTTTATTGAACCGTGCGGCGAGAACACCGAGGAAATGTATATGCAGGGCATGAGCAGCTCGCTCCCGGAAGAAGTTCAGTTGAAATTTTACCGCACCATCAAAGGCTTGGAGAATTGCGTTATCATGCGCCCGGCTTACGCGATTGAGTATGACTGCGTTGACCCAACCGCCATGAACGCCACACTGGAATTCAAGGACTTTCCGAATCTCTATGGCGCGGGTCAGTTCAACGGCAGCTCCGGCTATGAAGAGGCAGCCGCGCAAGGCTTTGTGGCAGGCGTAAACGCCGCGTTAAAGGTGCTCGAAAAAGAGCCGCTGGTGCTCACCCGCGATAATTCCTATATCGGCACCTTGGTAGATGATTTGGTAACGAAGGGTGCAAACGAGCCTTACCGCATGATGACATCGCGCAGTGAATACCGTTTGCTGCTCCGTCAGGACAACGCCGACGAGCGCCTGACGCCCACCGGCTACGCAATCGGATTAATCAGCGAAGAACGCTATCAAAAGTTTTTGCAAAAGCAGGAGCAGAAGAAAGCGGAAATCAAACGCTTGAAATCCACCACCATTGCGCCGAGTGAAGCACTAAACGCGCTGCTTGTTTCACGTGAAACATCTGAAATCACCACAGGTATCCGTCTGATAGATTTACTCAAACGCCCCCAGCTTGATTATGCCTGTCTTGCGCCGTTTGACACCGAACGTCCAAAACTCGAAGCAAATCTGTTTGAACAGGTGGAAATTGAAATCAAATACGAGGGCTACATTCAAAAGCAGCAAAAGCAAGTGGAGCAGATGAAGAAGCTGGAAACAAAGGCGCTGCCCACCGACTTTGATTATAAAGAACTCAAAGGCTTGCGGCTTGAAGCACAGGAAAAACTCAACAAAATCAAACCGCTGAACATTGGTCAGGCGTCGCGTATTTCGGGCGTATCGCCCGCCGACATCAGTGTGCTGCTCATTTGGCTCGCCGCCAACAAAGGTAACTGACATGACAATGCAAGAAACGCTTATCAAAGCAACCGAACAAATGCATATTCCACTGACTGAAAAGCAGCTTGAACAATTTGAATTGTATTACCGTCTGCTTGTGGAGTGGAATGAAAAAATTAACCTTACGGCAATCACCGACCCTGAAGGCGTGGCGGTGAAGCATTTTGCAGACAGTCTTTCCATTCTTAACTACGTTGCTATTCCGCAAAACGCTAAGGTAATTGATATTGGAACCGGCGCGGGCTTTCCGGGAATTGTTCTCAAAATAGTCCGTCCGGACATTGAACTGACGCTGCTTGACAGTCTGAAAAAGCGGTTTATCTTTTTAGATGATGTTCTTCATCAACTCGGTTACACCGCAACCTTCATTCAGGGCAGGGCAGAGGAATACGGTCAAGACAATGATTACCGCGAAGCCTACGACCTCGCTGTTTCCCGTGCCGTCGCACAGCTTAACACGCTCAGCGAATACTGTCTGCCGTTTGTTCGCCTGTCGGGAAGATTTGTTGCCTTTAAGGGGAGCAATCAAGAAGAAGTAACCGCTGCAAATCATGCCATTCAAACACTGGGCGGCAAATTAATCAAGGCACATACCTTTGAACTTCCTTTTGACGGTGGGAACCGTACCTTAGTCGAAATAGAAAAGGCACAGCCCACCCCGGATAAATATCCGCGCAACAACGGACGAATTAAAGCCAAGCCCCTGTAATCGACAAAAAGCCTGAAAACAAAATAGAATACGCGCACACGTTGCGACAAAAACCGCACACCTTATGTGATATGATAATAGCACAGGGACAAGCCCAGTGATGACATAAGGTGATGCGGTTGAATTTTTTAGGTAAGAATGAAAACAAAATCTGTGAAATTCCCATCTTGAAAATCCGTCCGAACAAATCACAGCCGCGCAGACAATTTAACGAGGAGGACTTAAAAAGCCTTTCCAAGTCGATTGTTGAAAACGGTATCCTACAGCCAATCACTGTCCGTAAAATCAGTCAAAACGAATATGAACTGGTGGCGGGGGAGAGAAGGCTGCGGGCGTCGGCGCTGGCAGGCTTACGCACTGTTCCCTGTATCGTCGTCAAGTGTAATGACCGGGAATCTGCCGTTTACGCACTCCTTGAAAATCTCCAGCGAGCCGACCTCGGCATCTTCGAGGAGGCTCGCGGGATTTCAAGACTCATTCGCCGCTACGGGCTGACACAAGAGCAGGCGGCGGAAAAACTCGGCAAAACCCAATCCACGATTGCGAACAAGCTCAGGCTCCTTCGACTGACCTATGAAGAACAGGAATGGATTGAGAACGCCGGACTCAGTGAACGCCACGCGCGGGCGCTTCTCAAATTAGAAAATGAAACAGCGCGCCGCGAAGCACTTTCCAAGGTCATCAACGACAGTCTGAATGTCGCTCAAACCGAAGCACTTGTCAACCTACTCTATCAATCCTCTTCCATGAAACCTTCCGGAGGAAAAAGCAAAGCGGTGATAAAAGACTACAGAATTTTTCTCAATACCTTACATAAGGCGGTTGACACCATGCGCCTTGCGGGAATCGACGCTAAAACACAACAATCCGACAATGACAATTTTATCGAATACACAATCCGGATTCCCAAGTCGCAGGTGATAAAAACAACCAAGCCGGCATAACCGGCAACCATACTTTCCACAGGATGCATTTGCATCCGTTCCACTCATACCCATTTCCTTATCTAACCCCTTGCGAAAAGACGTGCCTTTGTGCGCGTCTTTTTGCTTTATCTGAGAAAACAATGTTTCACGTGAAACAAATCGAAGAAAATCTAATATATTTCGTAAATCACCTTTAAAAACATAAAAAACTATGGTATAATAGGCAAGTGACAAAGAAAAAGTAGTAAAGGTGATTTTTTGGCAAAGATTATAGCGATTTCAAATCAAAAGGGCGGTGTGGGCAAGACCACCACAGCCGTCAATCTTTCTGCTTGTTTGGGTGCGCTGGGAAAAAAGGTTCTGCTGGTTGACGCAGACCCCCAGGGCAACGCGACAAGCGGCGTGGCAATTGACAAAAGCAAGGTCAAATCTTCTACCTACAACATCTTGGTAGACGGCGCAAAGGCGGAAGAATGTGTGCTGACAACTCCCTATCAAAATCTTCACGTGCTGCCCTCACACATTAATCTGGCAGCGGCGGAATTGGAAATTGCGGAGAAAAAGCACCGTGAAGCACTTCTCAAAAAATCCATTCTCCCGATTAAGCAGTATTATGATTACATCATCATTGACTGCCCGCCTTCGCTCGGACTCATCACGGCAAACGCGCTGACAGTTGCGGATTCGTTTATTGTTCCGATTCAGTGCGAATATTACGCGCTGGAGGGCTTATCGCAGCTTATGAGCACCGTGCGCCGCATTAAACGACAATACAATGAATCAATCGAATTAGAGGGCGTGCTGCTGACAATGTATGACGGCAGACTGAATCTGACGCAGCAGGTGGTGGAGGAAGTCAAAAAATTCTTCCCGGGCAAGGTATTCGGAACCGTCGTCAGCCGCGGCGTTCGTCTTTCGGAAGCGCCCAGCTTTGGTATGCCGGTGATTTACTACGACAAAAACTGCAAGGGAAGCATTGCCTATACGGAACTGGCAAAAGAAATTATCGCAAAGGAGCGTCGCTGATGGCAAAACGGCTTGGCGGCTTGGGCAAAGGTCTGAACGCCATTTTTATTGAGAACGACAACGAAGAAAACAACGGTACTGTCACTCTGAAGATTTCCGAAATTGAACCGAACCGCTCTCAGCCGCGTAAGGAATTTGACGAAGAAGCGTTAAATGAACTGGCGGAGAGTATTTCAAAGCATGGTTTATTGCAGCCGATTCTCGTTCGTCCACTGACACTCGGCGGCTACGAAATCGTGGCAGGGGAAAGGCGTTACCGCGCTTCCCGCATGGCAGGCTTAACAGAGGTTCCTGTCATTATCCGTGAACTCAGCGAATCGGAAACAATGGAGCTTGCGCTGATTGAAAATTTACAGCGCGAGGATTTGACGCCGCTGGAAGAAGCGATGGGCTACAGTGCGCTGATGAACGAGCACGGCTTTACACAAGAGGAGGTCGCCCGCTCCGTCGGCAAATCCCGCCCGGCGGTCGCGAACGCGCTCAGACTGTTAAAGCTTCCCGAAAGCGTGACGGAATATTTAAAGGATGATAAAATCTCTGCCGGACACGCCCGCGCGCTTCTTACACTTCCCGACGAAGAAATGATGAAGGAAGTCTGCGAGCAGATTGTCAAGAGCGATTTGTCCGTCAGACAAACCGAAAAGCTCTGCAAAAAACTGACCGCCGAAGCAAAGCCGCAAAAGCCCGCGGAGAAGGTTCCCAACTATTACAAGGAAGTGGAAATGGCGCTGACCTCCGCCCTCGGCAGAAAAATCAGCGTCACCAAATCAAAGGGCAAGCAGGGCGGCGTGCTGCAAATCGAATTTTACTCGGACGAAGAACTCACCGAGTTATCCAATAAATTAAGCTAAGGAGTAACAAACATGATTGACATCAAATTTTTACGTGAAAATCCCGACGCGGTAAAGGAAAACATCAAAAAGAAATTTCAAGACAACAAGCTTGGCTTGGTTGACGAGGTTATCGCGCTCGACGCGCAGAGCCGTGCGGCAAAGCAGCAGGCGGACGAACTTCGCGCCAACCGCAACAAAATTTCAAAAGAAATCGGCAAGCTGATGGCACAGGGCAAGCGCGAGGAAGGCATGGCGCTCAAAGAGGAAGTTAACCGTCAGGCAGAACAACTCAAGGAACTGGAAGCACAGGAGGCAGAGCTGAGTGCAAAGGTCACTGAAATCATGATGCAGATTCCGCAAATCATCGACCCCGAAGTGCCGATTGGCAAGGACGATTCCGAAAATGTGGAAATTGAGCGTTTCGGCGAGCCGGTTGTTCCGGACTTTGAAGTACCCTATCACACCGAGATTATGGAAAAATTCAACGGTATTGATTTGGACGCCGCGCGCAAGGTGGCGGGCAACGGATTTTATTATCTGATGGGCGACATTGCGCGTTTGCACAGCGCGGTGATTTCCTACGCCCGTGACTTCATGATTGACCGCGGCTTCACCTACTGTGTACCGCCCTTTATGATTCGCAGCAATGTTGTCACCGGCGTTATGAGTTTTGCGGAAATGGATTCCATGATGTATAAGATTGAGGGCGAGGATCTTTATCTGATTGGCACCAGCGAGCACTCCATGATTGGCAAGTTCATTGACACCATTCACAAGGACGAGGATTTGCCCTACACCCTCACCAGCTATTCCCCCTGTTTCCGCAAGGAAAAAGGCGCTCACGGAATTGAGGAGCGCGGTGTTTACCGTATTCACCAGTTTGAAAAGCAGGAAATGATTGTCGTCTGCCAGCCCGAGGACAGCAAAATGTGGTTTGACAAACTCTGGCAGAACACCGTTGACCTGTTCCGTTCGCTCGACATTCCCGTCCGCACACTGGAATGTTGCTCCGGCGACTTGGCGGATTTAAAGGTTCGTTCGCTTGACGTTGAAGCGTGGTCGCCGCGTCAGAAGAAGTATTTTGAAGTCGGCTCCTGCTCCAACCTCGGTGACGCTCAGGCGCGCAGACTCAAAATCAGAATCAACGGCAAAAAAGGTAAATACTTTGCGCACACCCTCAACAACACCGTTGTCGCGCCGCCGAGAATGTTGATAGCGTTCTTGGAAAACAACCTCAACGCTGACGGCTCCATCAATATTCCTGTTGCCCTCAGACCGTACATGGGCGGCAAAGAGATAATTAAATAATAGCAATATAATATTATATATTAACAATAAACACCCTTCTTTTGATAAAGTAGGGTGTTTCTCTTTAAAATAGTATTGCATTATTGCAAAAAATCGTGTAAAATAAAGACAGATGAATAAAGGAGGCTCCCAAAATGGCTGAAATGTATAAAATCAGAACAAAAAACAAAAACGTATTTCTGCGCGTAGCAAAGGGACACTTTGCGACCATGCACATTCACACCAACTATTATATTGATGTTACCACCCAGAAAACACGTTTGTCGGAAGCAAAGGCTGTTGCGGAGCAGCTGGTACATGACTACCGCTCCAATACGATTATTGACACCATTCTTTGTCTTGACGGCACCGAGGTAATCGGAACCTGCATGGCAAGCGAGCTGACAAAGGACAACTACATGAACATGAACGCGCACCAGACGATTTATGTGGTTTCTCCCGAATTTATCGGCGGCGGACAGATGATGTTCCGCGACAACATGACGCCCATGCTCGCCAACAAGCACGTATTAATTCTGGCAGCGTCCGTCACCACCGGCAAGAGCGTACTTGCGGCGATTGACGCGATTAATTACTACGGCGGCAATGTTGTCGGCGTTTCGGCAATTTTTGCCACTGTTAAGGAATGTGACGGTCATGCGGTTCATTCAATCTTTGACCCCAACGACCTCGGTGATTACGAAAGCTACAAGCCCCACCACTGCCCCAAATGCAAAAACGGCGAAAAAATTGAAGCCCTCGTCAACAGCTACGGCATTTCCATGCTCTAGCCGTTGCGACGGCGGGCAGCGCGCCTATTGAAAAATCTGAAATTCATATTTACAAAAGCAGTAATGGAAATCTCTGTTACTGCTTTTTATTTATTTATTTTATAGAAATAATTCGAAAAAAACACTTGACAAAAGCCCTAAGATACGATATAATTTAACATGCTGATTTTGGCAGCATAAACGGCGGAATAGCTCAGTTGGCTAGAGCATTCGGTTCATACCCGAAGTGTCGTAGGTTCGAATCCTATTTCCGCTACCAAACGGCCCGGTGGTCAAGCGGTTAAGACACCGCCCTTTCACGGCGGTAACACGGGTTCGATTCCCGTCCGGGTCACCATGAAAAGGCTGTCTTTTGACAGCCTTTTCTAATATCACGTTTTTGCCGGCGTGGTGGAATAGGCAGACACAAGGGACTTAAAATCCCTCGGCGTAAAAACCGTACCGGTTCAAGTCCGGTCGCCGGCACCATAAAACAAGGAATATCCCTAACAGGGTATTCCTTGTTTTATTTTTACCTCAGCGTGGCGACCGGACTTGAAGGCGAGCGTTAATAAAACAGTCCGGCGGACTGTTTTTAGCGAGAGAGCAGATGTGTACCATAATTTTCTAATGAATACTGAAAACTTAAAACTGAAAAAGTAAGAATTACAGAAAACAGGATTTTCGCCATGAAAATCCTGTTTTTTTCTAGTTGATGATTGTTAGCTTTTGTGTATGAATGTTTATGAAAATAACAAATCCACAGTTAACAAACTTTCAACACTCAAATGTTAAAATGAAACTAACAAATCATCAATTCCAGACCACCCGTTGCAGAACCTTTTCAAACAATAAACTTTTCAATAGGCAGATAACAACGTCTTTTATTTACCTACACTTGACCCGCCATTTATCTAACTTTTCCTACATATAGATTTCTCAAAAGGCGGACAAAAGCGCCTGTTTTTCACCTACACTTGCCCCGCCGTTGATGAACATTTCCTTACAATATATTTTTCAAAAGGCGGATAAAAGCGACTGCGTCGCTTGATTTTTTGGGAAGGATTTGGTATAATGATATAGAATATGATGTTATGGTGGGTTCATTTGCGGTTTTGCGTAAAAGTGCCCAATTTAACTGTCTGAAAATTCACTGTTTATCGGAATAATCACAAAATTCCGTTGATGATATATAAACCGGAAAATGAGGAACAAAATTGTTCAAACCGTATGAGAGGAAGGGAAAAATATGAATTCTTTTGGCGACGCTTGGGAGCTGATTTGCTCCTACTGCAAAACGAAGATTACGGACGTCGCATACAATACCTGGATTGTTCGCATTAAACCGCTGGAACTCAACTTTGATGAAAATACCGCCTATCTGATTGTCCCCACCGACTTTCACCGCCAAACCATCAACCGCTGCTATCTGCCGCTTTTGAACGAGGCGTTTGAGGCAATTTTCCAAAATAAATTCAACATCGTTTTGCAAACCCCCGACGAGGTGGAACCGAACGCGCCCGTTGCGGTTAAGCCCGAAGAAAACATCAACAGCAATTATGAATACACCTTCGACACCTTTATTGTCGGCTCCTCCAACAACTTCGCTCACGCGGCGTGCATGGCGGTGGCGACAAATCCCTCAAAGGCGTACAACCCGCTGTTCCTATACGGTAACTCCGGCTTGGGCAAAACCCACCTTCTGTTTGCCATTCAGAATGAAATCAAAAAGAACTATCCCGAAAAGAACATCTGCTACATCAAAATCGACGATTTCATCAATGAAATGGTGGAATCGCTGAAGATGAAAACCATGATTGAATTCCGCCAAAAGTACCGTCAGGTTGATGTGCTGCTGGTGGACGACGTTCAGTTTTTGGGCGGCAAGGAAGCCATGCAGGAAGAATTCTTCCACACCTTCAACGCGCTGTATGACGCGCACAAGCAGATTGTGCTCACCTCCGACCGTCCTCCCAAGGAAATCAAAACGCTTGCCGACAGACTCCGTTCCCGCTTTGAGCAGGATTTGATTGCCGACATTCAGCCGCCGGATATTGAAACAAGAATCGCCATTGTGAAGCGCAAGGCGGAGCTGCTCGATTTGGAGCTTGACAACGCTGTTTGTGAGTTTATCGCTTCCAAGCTGAAATCCAATATCCGCCAGCTTGAAGGCACCGTTAAAAAGTTAAAGGCGCGTTATCTGCTGAATCATGAGAGAATCACCATTTCCTCTGTGCAGGAGGTTATTGCCGACATTCTCAATAACGACGTTCCGCCTGAGGTAACCATTGAGCGCATTATTGACGAGGTAGCGCGCACCTTCGGCGTAATGCCGGAGGAAATCCGCTCACAGAAGAACAAGAGCGCGAATATCAGCAACGCCCGTCAAATCGCGATTTATATTGCCAGAGAAACCACCACGCTGTCTATGGTTGACATCGGTGAGGAATTCGGCGGACGCCATTATTCCACGATTATTTATTCCGTCAACAAGGTGAAAAAGCAGGCGGAAAAAGACCAAAAGGTAAGAGAACTCATCGACGACACCATCAAAAACATCAAAGACCGCTGACTACGGCTGTAGCAGCAGCGCGCCTTTGGACAGGTTGGTTTAGTGGAAAATGCAGATTAACGGCGCATTTTGTGTTTGCGGTTATCGCACCTTTTGAGATGTGTTTGTTTTAGTATTATTTGAATGTGCAGGTTAACGGCGCATTTCGTGTTCGCGGTTATCGCACTTTTTGAAATGGGATTGTTTTAATGACAAGAAAAAATGCGCTGATAATAAAAAATTTGCGCTTTTCATCAACATTTCGATATGGAAAAATATGAAAGAATATGGAAAAACCACGTCCACATTTTTGATTGATAAAAAATGATGAAACATGTTGAACGGTGGTTCACATTTGTTCCTGTTTCTTCAACTGTCTGTTGTGAACGGAAAAGGGTAGAAAAAAAGCCATAAAAAGACAGATTTCCATGTTTTAACATTCCCTACTATTACTAATAAAAATAAAAGAAAGAATAGAATGGAGAGAACTGAACCGTGAAAATTTCGTGTTTGAGAACAGATTTGGTGACCGCGGTCTCCAATGTTTCAAGAGCAGTTTCCGCCAAGGCGACAATTCCCGCCTTAGAAGGCGTACTGATAAAGGCATACGGCGAAAAGCTGAACATTTCGGGCTACAATTTGGAAATCGGAATTACAACCGATATGGACGCGACAATTATGCAGGAGGGCGAGATTGTTTTAAGCGCCCGTCTGTTTCTTGATATTGTGCGCAGACTGCCGGAGGAGATTCTGACAATCGAAACCGACGACAGAATGGTGACCTACATCACCTGCGGACAGGTTGATTATCAGATTGTCGGTATGTCGTCGGTGGAATATCCCGACCTGCCCAGCTTTCAGCAGACGGACAGCATTTCCATCAACGCAAAGCTGCTGCGCGATATGATTCGCCAGACCGTTTACGCGGTCAGCGACAATCTGTCAAAGCCGATTTATACCGGTTCTCTCTTTGAAATCAAAAACAAGGTGATGAACATTGTCGCAATCGACGGCTTCCGCATGGCGATCCGAAGCGAGGCGGTCGAAAGCGAAAGCAACACTTCCTTTGTCGTTCCCGGCAAAACCCAGATGGAGGTGCTCAAGCTGCTGACAAATGATGAGGAAAATATTGAAATTCTTGTCGGTCAGCGCCACATCACCTTTAAGATTAACACCTACAGCGTTATTTCCCGCCTGATTGAGGGAACCTTCCTCGACTATCAGTCAACGATTCCCGCCACCGAGAAAACAGAGCTTGTCATCAACACCCGCAAGATGATTGAATCGGTGGAAAGAATGTCGCTGCTCAACAGTGACAGAATCCAAAGCCCTGTCAGATGTAAGTTCAATGAGAACGAAATCCGTCTGTCCTGCGCTTCGGCGGTGGGCAGAGCGAACGACGTCATCAGCGTGCCGATTATCGGTGAGAGCCTTGAAATCGGCTTCAACAACCGCTACATGCTGGAAGCGCTGAAAAATACCGACACCGACGAGGTAAAGCTGGTGCTCAACGGTCCTGTTTCACCGATTGTGTTAAAGCCCGTAAAGGGCGACAGCTTTTTGAGCATTGTCGTGCCCGTGAGGTTGGCAAATGAAAACTGAGACCATCAAAATAGACAGTGAATATATCAAGCTGCAGGATTTTCTCAAGCTCAGCGGCGTGTGCGCCACCGGCGGCATGGCAAAGCTGGCTGTTCAAAACGGCGAGGTGCTTGTCAACAAGGAAGTCTGCACCATGCGCGGCAAAAAGCTGCGGCCCGGCGACGCTGTGCAGCTTGATGATGTGACGATAATTGTAGAGTAAGTTGAAGGTTAAACGAATCGGATTTAAAAATTTCCGAAATTTAGAGGACGCAGAAATCTTTCCCTGCGAAACTGTCAATGTCATTTATGGCGACAACGCGCAGGGCAAGACAAATCTTTTGGAAGCGCTGTGGTTTTTTTGCGGCGGTCATTCCTTCCGCACGTCAAAGGACAGCGAGGTCATTCGCTGGAACGAGGACTTTGCGCGGCTGGAAATGAATTTTACCGGGCAGAACAGAGAACAGCGCGCCATGCTGAAATTTTTGGGCAGCAAAAAGCTGGTCAATATCAACGGCATTGAAAAAAATTCCGCGTCGGCATTGATTGAAAAATTCTGCGCGGTGGTTTTTTCGCCGGAGCACCTCAATTTAATTAAGCGCGGACCGGGAGAGCGGCGGCGGTTTATCGACAGCGCCATCTGCCGTGAAAAGCTGCAAAACGCCGTGATTCTCTCCAAATATAACCGTATGCTCAACCAGCGCAACACGCTGTTAAAGGACATCCAGCGCAAGCCGCAGCTGGAAGAAACGCTCGAAATCTGGGATATGCAGCTAACGAACTACGGCGCGCAGCTGATTAAAAAGCGGCTTGATTACATGAAAATGCTGTCGGAAAAGGCGGCGTTCTTCCACGACGGTATCTCGCAGGGAAAGGAAAAACTCAGCGTGCGGTATCTGTCCACCGAGGACATTGATTCGGATGACAGCGTGGAAGTCATACAACAGAAATTTTCTGAAAAATGTGTGCAGAACCGCGGCGGCGACATTCGCTTCGGCGTCACCCAGTCGGGACCGCACCGTGACGACATGGAAATTCTGATTAACGGAAAAAACGCCAAGGCGTTCGCCTCCCAAGGACAGCAGCGCAGCGCGGTGCTGTCGCTGAAGCTGGCGGAGGCGGCGGTGCTCAGAGAACGCATGGGCGAGGAGCCTGTGATTTTGCTCGACGACGTGCTCTCCGAGTTGGACAGCGGACGGCAGGATTATCTGCTCAACGAGTTGAAGGGCTGTCAGGTGTTCATCACCTGCTGTGAGCAGTCCAATAAGGAACAGCTTAAAGAGGGCAAGGTGTTTAACGTCAGTCACGGCTGCATATCGGAATAGAAAAATTTGTTAAAAATGTAGGAAGCGGCGCCCTTGTCGCTCCGTAAAATTCAAATCATAACAGGTCGGATATTGACCGGGATTGAGGAAGGTTATGTATCTGCATCTCGGACAGGACACGGTTATTACAACCGACAGCATTGTCGCCATGTTTGATATTGACGCGTGTACTGTTTCCAAAAAAACAAGAGATTTTCTCGCCGCCGCACAAAAAAACGGCGAGGTTGTCAACGTATCCTTTGAGTTGCCGCGTTCCTTTGTGGTGTGCTGTTCAAAGGGCAAAACAACGGTCTATATTTCCCAACTCTCGACAAAAACCCTGCAAGGCAGAGAGTTCGGTTGATAACGGAAAATTAATCTTTAATTCTGAGGTATTTTATGAACAGAAAAAAACAACGCTGTCCCTACTGCGGACGGAGAATGTCTTATTTTTCGGCGTTTTTCAGCCGGAGAAAAGCGGAATATGTCTGCGAACGCTGCGGCAAGGAGAGCAAAGTCGTTATCTCAAAAATTATCATTCCCATTTTTATCATCGCGGCGGTCATTTCGCTTGCCGTGATGGGCGTGTGGTTTTTGCTCAAGCAAATGAGCAATCCTCTGGGAATTGTGCTCGTTGCCGCGCCGCTGCTGGTTTTCCTGTTTGTGTCTCCGCAGTTTGTGCAGCTGGAGCCGCTGAAAAAGTATAAAAAATCCATGGAAGCCAAAAAAGCGGGCATTGAATTTTCCGACAACCTCAACGCGCTGGAAATCGACGAGGAAAAGGGACTCCCGCTCGACAACAGCGGTCAGTTTAAGATTAACGCGGATTTGTTCAATCAGATTAAGGCGGAGAGAAATTCGCCCAGAGAGCAGGCGGAAAGCGACGAACTGGTGTCTGATTCCAAGCAGATTGACAAAGAGAATTATGTGCATGTAATTAAAGACGTGAGCGAGGAACATTCCACCACCTCGGTGCCGCTGAAAAAGATTCACTCCGAGGGCAGCCGTGTGGTGCGTCAGCGTCCCACACTCTCCGTGGCAGCGGAAGAGGACGACAGCGACGTCAAGGAGTATAAAAAGCCGGAGAGCAAGGACAGCAACCAGTATTCCGGCAACAGAAGGTTTTAAACATGAAATTTTATCCCAAACAGTCGGTTTGTCCGCACTGCGGCACCATCTACCGCTATTCGGACTTAAATCCGCTGAAATGGAAAAAGCAAACGGTTTGCTACCACTGTCAAAAAACAATCAGGGTGTCACGGAAAAGTCTTTGGATTTTGTTCGCGGAGCTGGTTTTGCTCTATGTGCTGACCAATGTGATTGCGATTAATGTGTTTCACGCGGTCATGCTGCTGCCCTTGTTTATTATGAATGTGGTGCCCGGCGTTGCGGCGGTTATTCTGGTACCGTTTTATTTGGAATTAAAGAAGTAAATAAGAGAAATTTGTGAATAACGGAGGTTTTTATTTTGGAGAATCCGGAACGTATCGAAGAAATGGAAGCAACAGAAAACAGCATAGAAATGACAAAGGTGGATCAGGAATACGGCGCTGATGAAATTCAGGTGCTCGAAGGTCTTGAAGCTGTCCGCAAGCGCCCCGGTATGTATATCGGTTCAACAGGTCCGCGCGGTCTGCACCATCTTGTTTATGAAATCGTGGACAACTCCATTGACGAAGCGCTGGCGGGCTACTGCTCCAAAATCGACGTCGTCATTGAGAAGGGTGACATCATTCGCGTGTCCGACAACGGACGCGGTATTCCCGTGGGCGTCAACAGCAAAACGGGACTTCCCGCCGTTACGGTCGTCTTTACCGTGCTTCATGCCGGCGGCAAGTTCGGCGGCGGCGGTTACAAGGTGTCCGGCGGTTTGCACGGCGTTGGCGCGTCGGTTGTTAACGCTTTGTCCGAATGGCTGGAGGTCAAGGTCTGCGACGGCGAGGACGTTTATTTTCAGCGCTATGAGCGCGGCAAGATTGTCACCGAACTCGAAAAAATCGGCAAATCCGACGTTAAGGGCACAGAGGTGCGCTTTAAGGCAGACCCCGAAATTTTTAAGGAAACCACCGTTTATGATTATTCCGTTTTGGAGCGCCGTCTGCGCGAGCAGGCATTTTTGAACGCGGGCGTTCATATTGAGCTGCGTGACGAACGCGACGAAAACGAAATCTTAAAAAATAACTTCCACTATGTGGGCGGTATCAAAAGCTTTGTTGAGTACATTCACAAAAAGCGTTCGCTTGAGGTCATTCACCCCGACGTGATTTACTTTGCTTCGCGCAATGAGGACGACACCATTGCCGTCGAAATTGCCATGCAGTACAACGAAAGCTACAACGAAAACCTGCTCACCTTTGCCAATAACATTCACACCACCGACGGCGGTACACACGAGGAGGGCTTCAAGCGCGCTCTGACCTATGTCATGAACGACTACGCGCGCAAGTTCGGCAAATTAAAGGACAATGACAAAAACCTCAGCGGCGAGGACGTCCGCGAGGGTATCACCGCGATTATCAGCGTCAAGCTGAAGGAAGCGCAGTTTGAAGGACAGACCAAGGCAAAACTCGGCAACACCGAGGTGCGTACTATGGTTGACAAGCTTCTGCGCGAAAAGCTGATGGTCTATCTCGAAGAAAATCCCGCCGTTGCAAAGGCAATCTTTGACAAGGCGCTCGCTTCGGCAAGAGCGCGTGAGGCGGCGCGAAAGGCGAGAGAAAATGTCAGAAGAAAGTCCGCGCTTGAATCCGCTCAGCTTCCCGGCAAGCTTGCCGACTGCCAGTCGCGCGACAGCAGCGAAACCGAAATTTTCATCGTAGAGGGAGACTCCGCAGGCGGCTCCGCAAAGGGCGGACGCGACAGAAGAATTCAGGCGATTCTTCCTCTGTGGGGCAAAATGCTCAACGTGGAAAAGGCACGTATCGACAAGGTGTACGGCAACGATAAACTCATGCCCGTCATCACCGCGCTCGGTACCGGAATCGGCGACGAGTTCGATTTGGAAAAGCTGCGCTACGATAAGGTCATTATCATGGCGGATGCCGACGTCGACGGCTCGCACATCCGCACCCTGCTGCTTACCTTCTTCTTCCGCTATATGCGTCCCTTGGTGGAGGCAGGTCATGTGTATATCGCGCAGCCGCCGCTCTACCGCATTACCAAGGGCAAGGAGCATAAATATGCGTATTCCGATTTGGAGCGCGACCAGATTTTAGCCGGAATTGAGGGAAAAACCGAAATTCAGCGCTACAAAGGTCTTGGTGAAATGGACTCCGAGCAGCTTTGGGAAACAACCATGAATCCCGACTCGCGCCTGATGCTTCGTGTGGAGCTTGCCGACGCCGAGGCAGCGGACGAAACCTTTACCATTCTGATGGGCGACAAGGTGGAGCCGCGCCGTGAATTTATCGAGAAAAATGCGCGTTATGTGCAGAATCTTGACGTATAAGAGGTGGTTTGATGCATTCAAGGTCATATATTACCGTTCGTTACGCGGAAACCGACCGCATGGGTATTGCGCACCATTCCAACTATCCCGTGTGGTATGAGGTCGGCAGAACGGATTTTATCAAGCTGTTCGGCACCAGCTACAGCGACATGGAAGCCGCCGGTGTGATGATGCCGCTGACAAATTTGACCTGTCATTTCGGTCTGCCCGCGTGCTATGAGGACAAGCTGATTGTGCGCACCTGGTGTATTCACATGACCGCCGCGCGCGTTGAGTTTGCCTATTCCGTCAAAAAGGTGTGCGACGACGGCAGCGAGGTGGAACTTGGCTACGGCACCACCGAGCACGCGGTTGTGGACGCAAAAACCTTCCGCCCGTGCAGCATAAAAAAGCGTATGCCGGAGCTGTTTGAAAAAATGAATCATAACATCAAAAAGTGATTTGAAATATAGCGATTTAGGATTGAACAGAGGTAAAAGATGGACGAACAGAACAATGAACAGTTGATGGATAAAAGAATAATCGACGTCGATTTGCAGAGCGAAATGCGCAAGAGCTTTTTGGACTATTCCATGAGCGTTATCGTTGCGCGTGCCCTGCCCGACGTGCGCGACGGTTTAAAGCCGGTTCACAGACGTATTCTCTACACCATGTATGAAAGAGGTCTGGAACCCTCAAAGCCCTACCATAAGTGCGCCGACACCGTCGGTTCCGTGCTGGGTGCTTACCATCCTCACGGCGACGCTTCGGTTTATGACGCAATGGTGCGCTTGGCACAGGACTTTTCCATGCGCTATATGCTGGTTGACGGTCACGGCAACTTCGGTTCGGTTGACGGCGACCCGCCCGCGGCATACAGATATACAGAAGCGCGCATGAGCAAAATCTCTATGGAAATGCTCACCGATATTGACAAGGAAACAGTTGACTTTGTGCCGAACTACGACGACCGTCTGAAAGAGCCGGTGGTGCTGCCAAGCCGCTTTCCGAATTTGCTCGTCAACGGCTCCAGCGGTATCGCGGTCGGTATGGCTACCGAAATTCCGCCGCATAACCTCGGTGAAACCATCGACGCGGTGTGCGCTTTAATTGACAATCCCGACGCCGAGCTTGCCGAGTTGATGGAATGTTTGCCGGGTCCCGACTTTCCGACAGGCGGCATTATCATGGGCAGAAGCGGTATCCGCGCCGCTTACGCAACCGGACGCGGCAAAATTACTGTTCGCGCCAAAACCGAAATAATCGAGGCAAAGAACGGCAGATATAAGATTATCGTCACCGAACTGCCTTACAAAGTTAACAAAGCAAGACTGATTGAAAACATCGCCAATCTTGTCAAGGACAAGCGCTTGGAGGGTATTTCGAATATTGAGGACCACTCCGACAGAATCGGTATGCACATCGAAATCGACGTCAAGCGCGACGCTTCGCCGCAGATTGTGCTCAATCAGTTGTTCTCCTATACTCAGCTGCAGGTGACCTTCGGCGCGATTATGCTCGCCATTGTGGACGGTCAGCCGAAGATTCTGACGCTGAAGGACATGCTGCGCTGCTATATCGACTTCCAGGAGGAGGTCATTCACCGCAGAACGCAGTACAACCTCAAAAAAGCGCTTGACCGCGCGCATATCTTAGAGGGCTTGAAGATTGCGATTGACTTTATCGACGAGGTTATCGCGATTATTCGCCGCAGCAAGGATTTGCCCACCGCCAGAGCCGCTCTGATGGAGCGCTTCGGCTTGGACGAAATTCAGGCGAACGCGATTGTGCAAATGCGTCTCGGACAACTCACCAACATGGAGCGCGCTAAAATTGAGGAAGAAATCGCCGCGCTTCAGGCAAAGATTGCCGAATATAACGCCATTCTTGCCAGCGATACCAAAAAGCTTGAAATTGTCAAGGAAGAACTGACCGCTATCCGCAATAAATACGCCGACCCGCGCCGCACCGAAATTTGCGCAATCAGCGGCGAGGTAGACATTGAGGACTTGATTCCGCAGGAGGAGTGCGTGCTCACTCTCACACAATTCGGCTATGTCAAGCGCCTTGCGGTTGATACCTATAAATTGCAGCGCAGAGGCGGCAGAGGCGTGTCGGGTATGTCCCGCCGCGAGGAGGACGTCGCCACCGAGATGTTCATCATCAATTCGCACGACTATGTGCTCTTCTTCACCGACAAGGGCAGGGTGTACCGCCTGAAATGCTACGAGGTTCCCGAAGGAACCCGTCAGTCAAAGGGTATCAATATCGCAAACCTGCTGCCGATTTCTCCCGAAGAAAAAGTCACCTCCATGATTCGCGTACCCGAATTTGACGAGGACAAATATCTGGTGATGGTCACCCGCCAGGGTATCATCAAGCGTATTTCGCTTAACGCCTACAACACCGCCCGCAAGGGAGGACTTATTGCGCTCGAACTCAACGAGGGCGACGAGTTGGCGTGGGTGCGCATGACCGACGGCAGCGCCAACGTAATTGTCGCAACCCGACTGGGAGTTGCTATTCGCTTTAACGAAACCGATGTCCGTCCTATGGGCAGACAGGCACGCGGCGTAAAGGCAATCAGCCTCAAGGAAGGCGACGAGGTTGTCGGCATGAGTGTGGTGCGTGAGAACGGCTTGGTGCTCACCGTCAGTGAAACCGGCTTCGGCAGACTGTCCAGCCCCGACGACTACCGTTTGCAGTCGCGCGGCGGCAAGGGTCTGACAAACTACCATGTTGACAAATACGGCAAGGTTGCCGCAATTAAGGTGGTTGACCTCGACGACGACGTGATTATTATTTCGCAGGAAGGCATCATTATCCGCATTGCGGCGGAGTCTATCCGTCTGTGCGCACGTCCCGCAAAGGGTGTCACCCTCATGAAGATGGGCGAGGGCGACAGAGTTGTTACGCTCGCGCGTTCTCCGCATGAGGAAGAAGTTTCCGAAGAAGAAACGGCTGACGGGGAAGCAACCGAAGAAACATCAGAAGAAACAGAATCAACAGAAGAATAAAAAATACGGCAACATTCTCATGAGTGTTGCCGTATCTTGCAAATAGGTGAGTTATGAAAATCTTTAAATTTATTCTTTCGGGCGTTCTAATGGCGGCATTGCTGTTTTGTTTGAGTGCCTGCGGCGAAAAGGACGCGAGCGAGGAAATCAAGAAAATCGAAAAGCCCAAAACCGCCGCTACCCAAGACGAGCCGGACATTGCCGCCAAATCGGACGCGGTTGAAATCAGTCCGAACGTCAACGGCGTTCGCTTCAACATGACGCTGCTTCAATTTACGCAGCAATATAATGAAGCAAAGCAAAGGCGCGGCGAGAGCGAAGAAATCATCAACTACAACAACTGGCGCAAAAACGGTGAACCGAGCATGGACGAAAACAATGTGCCGGTGCAGTACTGGTACTATGACGACTCTGACGTCAGCTTTACCGCCACGGTGGAAATCAACACCCAAAAGCTGCTCAATATCGGCTGCGGCACCACTATGAACCGCTTTATGAGCATGACAGATGACGAGAAGAACAGCGACATCATTATCGGAAAGGCGGCGCTGATGGCGCGGATTGCCTGCGGATTTCCCGGTGACAGCGAGCCGGTTTTGCAGGACATTTTTTACCGCACCACCACAGAGAACAACGACACCCTGTGGTACAGCGGCTTTGTATTCCACCTCAGTACCAAGCAGGACAAAAGCGACAGCAAGAACAACACCATGCTTTTCCGCGTTTTCCCCATCACCGACGAGTTGAAAGAGGAATGGAAGCTGGTCGCGTATTAATGCGGAATTCGGAATGCGGAATTCGGAATTTAATAATAACAAACGGCGTGCAGAATTATGCACGCCGTTTGTTTATCGGTAATTATCCATTTTTTATTGTCAATTATACAAGCTCGTCTGCGGAAACAGGGGAGTATTCAATGTTGTTATAAACCAGCTTTCCGTCCTTGACTTGATAGGTGGATTTTTCGTTGACTTCTTCTGTTACGGTGTAGGTCTGCTCAATCTTTCCGTCAGCCGCCGAGTAGGTGTAGAAATAGAAGGTAACGCCTACCTGTGAGTCATACATCACGCCGTCTTTGCCAAAGTAGAGATAATTGCCTTTTTCGTCCGCCCAGGCGCCCAAAAGCGCTTCGTCAATTTTCGGACTTTCGGGAGCGTTTGGAACAGCGGAATAGTTGCTGACCTTTTTAAGTGTAGAGGTATTATTATCCTCAATATCCGTCAGAACCACCGAAGCGCCGTCCTTGCTGAATTCATAGGTATATTTGCCGTTGAGTCCGACCATGAGCTGGGTGATGAACAAATCCTTGCCGTTTTCGGATTTTATGCCATAGGTGCCGCAAAAGCCCATGCTGCCGACCGTCATATAGGCGGTGCCGCTGCCGTTAAATTCATAATAAAAGTTTTCAAACTGTGAACCGGTTCCGGCGACAATCTGCCACACACCCGCAAAACGGTCGCCTTTTTCGTTGACGGGGTGAAGCGTGTGCAGGTCAATTTCCTTTACCATTTCCTTCGGCGCCGTCGTCGGTTCTGCGGTTGTTTCGGCAACGGTGGGAGCGGTGGTTTCCTTCTTTTCACCGCCGCCGTTGTTACCGCACGCGGTCAGGCTGAAAAGTGAGATTGCGGCAAGCGCCGCACAGGTGAATTTTACAATTAAATGCTTCATCATGATTCCTCATTTTCAAAATTTGTATAGCACTATTGTAATATTTTACGGAATAAAAGTCAACAATGAATCTGTAAAGAATCTGTCCGCGGCAACAGCATGTCGAAAAAAGCGGAAAATAATCTAAAAAATGCAAAAAAGAGGTTGCCATCAACCTATAAATTTGTTATAATAAAGGGTAAATTACAGAGAGAACGGAGGAAAACAATGCTGAATACAAATTTTGACGCAAAATTTGGCAAAGAAGGACTCACCTTTGACGACGTCCTTCTGATTCCCGGGGAGTCAAATGTTGAACCGAAAAATGTTTGTGTTGAGACCAATCTCACCAAAACCATCAAGCTCAACACCCCTCTGATGACTGCGGCGATGGATACCGTCACCGAAACCGCTATGGCAATTGCCATTGCGCGTGAAGGCGGCGTGGGTATCATCCACAAAAACATGAGCATTGAAAAACAGGCTGACATGGTGGACAGAGTAAAGAGAAGCGAGAACGGCGTTATCGTCAATCCGTTTTTCCTGTCTCCCGAACACAGCGTCCGCGACGCCGACGCGCTGATGGGCAAGTACAAAATCTCAGGCGTTCCGATTTGCCGCGACGGCAAGCTGGTGGGTATCATCACCAACCGCGACCTTCGCTTTATGACCGCCGATGACTTTAATCAGCCGATTTCCAAGGTCATGACGAGTGAACAGCTTGTTACCGCACCTGTCGGCACCACTATGGAACAGGCGCAGGAAATTCTCCGTCACCATAAAATTGAAAAGCTCCCGATTGTCGGCAATGACGGCACCTTAAAGGGACTTATCACAATTAAAGATATTGAAAAGAGCGTGCAGTATCCCAATTCTGCGCGTGACGACAAGGGCAGACTGCTCTGCGGCGCGGCTATCGGCGCAACCGTAGACGTTATTGACCGCGTGGCGGCGCTGATTGAAGCGGGCGTTGACGTGGTAGTACTCGACTCTGCTCACGGTCACAATTCCAATGTTGTCAACTCTGTTGCCAGAGTCAAGAAGGTTTATCCCAATCTGCCGCTGGTTGCGGGCAATATCGCCACTGCGGAAGCGGCAAAGGCGTTGATTGACGCCGGTGCGGACGCGGTAAAGGTCGGTATCGGTCCCGGTTCCATCTGCACCACCAGAATCGTCGCGGGTATCGGCGTTCCGCAGATTACCGCTATCTATGACGCGGCTTGCGAAGCCGTGAAATACGGTATTCCCGTTATCGCGGACGGCGGCATTAAGTACAGCGGCGACATTGTAAAGGCGCTTGCCGCAGGCGGCAGCGTAGTCATGGTCGGTTCTTTGGTTGCCGGCTGTGAAGAAAGCCCCGGCGAAAAGGAAATCTATCAGGGCAGACAGTTCAAGGTTTACCGCGGCATGGGCAGCCTCGGCGCAATGGGCAAGGGCAGCGCAGACCGCTACTTCCAGGCGAGTAACCGCAAGTTTGTTCCCGAAGGCGTTGAGGGTCGCGTTCCCTACAAGGGACTGCTCTCCGACACCGTTTATCAGCTGATGGGCGGCTTAAAGGCAGGCATGGGCTACACAGGCTGCGCCACCATCAGAGATTTGCACGAAAAGGCAAAGTTTGTCCGCATTTCCGGCGCAGGTCTCAGAGAAAGCCATCCGCACGATATTCAGATTACCAAGGAAGCTCCCAACTATTCCTATAACGGTTAATTGCTGACCTCAAGATAAAAAGCACCGTCAGGCTTGGCGGTGTTTTTTATTTTTACTGAAATCATACTATTCTCTGATAAAATACTTTAACATCTGCCGTGTAAAATTTCGCATAACTGCGTTGTCGTCCTTGCAAGGCGCCAGCCTTGCGGCGTCCTCCGCCTTGTTCTGCGGAATTTTCCATCGACATCTGTTTTAAAGTATTTTATCAGAGAATAGTATTAATCATATTATATAAAATTTTTATTGGTCTATTCTTGCAATCTGTATGTTTTTATGGTATGATGAAAGGGAATAAAAGCG
>CAMVLW010000019.1 GCA_947168445.1 uncultured Clostridia bacterium | reverse complement strand
AAAGCCGCGTATTATCTCAAACGGCTATAAAGCCATAAAATTAAGGCATAAAATTTACCCGCCTGTTCACATCGCGTGAGCAGGCGGGTGTTTTATATAGATAGAAATCATTATCATATTTCACCAAAACAAAAGCGGCACTTATTGTGCCGCTTTTGTTTTGGTGGAGATAAGGGGAATCGAACCCCTGACCTCTTGAATGCGAACCAAGCGCTCTACCATCTGAGCTATACCCCCACGTGGATATGAAATTTGCCATAGATATAATATACCAAATTTCTCGGTTTTTAATTCCGAATTAGAATAATAAGTAAATAATTCTAAATTTTTTGCGGGGGGTTGCCGGCTTTATCTGTTAATTGAGTCCCAGTGAGATAGAAATCGCGTTATTGACCGCTGTCATGGCGGTTTCGTCGGCGGCGCCCATCTTTTCTTTGAGGCGGCGCTTGTCTATGGTGCGCATTTGTTCAAGCAGCACCACGCTGTCTTTGGAAAGACCCGACGTGCCCGCGTGAAGCGGGATATGGGTGGGCAGCTTGGCTTTTGTCTGGCGGCTGGTGATTGCCGCCGCGATAACCGTGGGGCTGAATCGGTTGCCGACGTTATTCTGAACGATTAACACCGGGCGAATCCCGCCCTGTTCCGAGCCGACAACGGGACTGAGGTCGGCGTAATAAATATCTCCGCGTTTTATATTCAAGGCTTTCACGCTCCCAAAATGTTCTACTCCTATTTTTGCCTGCCGCACGCTTTTTATACGACATTATACTAGTCTCTGATAAAAAACTTTAAAACAGATGTCGATGGAAAATTTTGCAGAACAAGGCGAAGGACGCAGGAATCCTGACGGATTCCGAGGACGACAACGCAGTTCTGCGAAATTTTACACGGCAGATGTTAAAGGATTTTATCAGAGAGTAGTATTATATACTATTTTTGAGAACGCAAGGTGTGCGGTTATTCGCCGATTTTTTCACAGTCTGTGAATTGCACCGTGCAGCAGCCGGGGATTTCGGCTGTTTGCGGAAGAAGCTCGCTGTCCGCCGTCAGCTTGCAGTCGCCGCAGGAAAGGCTGAAGGTGAAGGCGCCGTCCTCTCCGGCGGAATAATCCTTCGCGGCAATGGACGTGAACAACTCGCGCAGAACCTGCGGCAAGCCGCTTTCGGGAAGATACCCCTCGTCGGCGGTCGCCTGAACCGCGCCGCGGGAGAGCGCGACCTCGCCGCTTTTATAGCGCACCTGCAAGCCGCCGAGGGTTTCGGGCGAGGAAACATCTATCACGCACACGCCCTGCCGCGTGGTATTCAGGCTGCCTTCTACCGTCAGCCCCTTGAAGTCAGCGGAAAAATTCGCCTTAAAGTCCGCGCACAGCTCCGGCTTTTCCTTTTCTCCGCCGCCGCAGCCGCACAACAGAACGGTCAGGGTCGCAAAAAAGACACATAACAGCTTCACAATTTTTGCCATGGCAGGCACCTCCTGTAAAGCTATTATATGTCTTTGAAAATCAAATCATGAATTTGTTTGGGTAAGCGCTTGCAGGGCGTTCGGGATTTCGGCAATGATGTCCGTCGGGAGCATGGACGCCTTGCCCAGCCGCCGCGCCGCAAAATCGCCCGCGAGACCGTGGAGATACACCGCTGTCGCCGCGCATTGGAAGGGTTCTGCGCCCTGTGCGAGCAGCGAGCCGCACATGCCTGCCAAAACATCGCCGCTGCCGCCTGTCGCCATGCCGCTGTTGCCGGTGGGATTGCAGAGCACCTTGCCGCCGGGAGCGGCAATCACGGTGTCTTTGCCCTTTAAGACGGTAATCACGCCGTATGCTTCGGCAAATTGACGCGCGGTTTGTTCGCGGCTTTGATTCACTTCCTTTGCCGTGCGGCGGCAGAGCCGTCCCATTTCGGCGGGGTGCGGCGTGATGATAACCGGCGCTTTGGCGCTTTTGAGAATCGCGGGAGCTTCCGCAATGATATTCAGCGCGTCCGCGTCGAGCACCATCGGCTTTTCACAGTTTTTTACGAATTCCGTCACCAGTTTTTTCGTATCCTCGCACACGGAAAGCCCGCAGCCGAGCAGCACCGCGCTTGCGGCTTGCTCCAACAGAAACGCCGTGTTTTGCGCGGAGATTTTCCCTTGTGCCGTTTCCGTCAGCGGCAGATAAACGCTTTCGAGCACCTTTCCCGCGGCAATCGGGTAAATGCTGCGCGGCAGTGCGCATTTGAGCAAGCCCACGCCGCAGCGCAGCGCCGCCATGCTGCTTAAAATGCCTGCGCCCGCCATGCCGTAGCAGCCGCAAATGCTCAGCAGCGTTCCCATTGTGCCTTTGTGGGCGTCGTCGGGACGGATTGGCAAGGCGGCTTTGACAAACTCTTGGGTGATGTCATCCATTATTTCGACCTGTTATAGAAAAGCTTCACAACCAAATCGCGGCGCATATAGGGCTTCATGCCCTCTAAAATCGCCTGGTTGGGGTTAAAAACAATCAGGCACTTGCCGTAAACGGGCGTGTTGAAGATGGCGTAATAGTTTTCCTTGGTGTTGTTGATATTCTTTGAGGCGTTGTAGACCTTGCGGAAATGCATGTTTTTAATCTTATCGTCACCGAGTTCCATTTCCTCAATGTCCTTGATTTCAACGCGCAGCATTTTCTTTCTGCGGCGCAGGGAGATTATCTTTGAAATATCGAGCGAGTCGCCCGCGATGGAATATTCAAACTCCACCTTTTGCAGGCTGAACACCCACCAAACGACATAAATGCCGCCGAGAAAGAGGAAAAATCCCACCAGCGCGAGGTAGAAATTGATAAACCGCGCCAAAACAACAAACGTCAGCGGAATCACGAACAGCAGCACCACCGCCACGATTTTGATGACGGTATTCTTCGCTGTATTTTCGCGTTTCACAACCTGTTCAATAAAGCCTTCCATAGACAGAACTCCTTATCATGATAATTCACAAGTTATTGTAGCATAAAGCGAAATTATTTGCAAGTTTTTTACAGAATTTTGCGGCAGCTAGCGCAAATCGGGCAAGAACCAGTTGCTGTTGACGGTTTCGCTGCTCACCTTGTCAACGGCGCGAAGGATTTGCGCGGTGACATGCGCGTCGTCAAAAATGCTGACATAGCCTTGAATCGCAAGCGCCTTGGCATAGAGCACGCGGGCACGGCGGTTGACGAATACCCACGCCTTGCGCTTGCCGTTTTTTGCCTCCTGAATCGTGTTGGCTCCGGCGGAATTGCCGTCGAGCGCCACCACCACGGACGGACGGCGCTTGAATATTTCATAGGCAAAGCTTTTGTAAAGTCCCATGCGCGTCGGCTCAATCGACACGCGCACGCCCACGCCGCTCTTTTGAATCCGCTTGGCTTCGGCGGGCGTAACGCGGGTGGGAACGATGGCGAAAATCTCAAATTTGCCGCGCGCCAGCTCCACCAGCTCGCGCTCGTAGCCCGTGAGCCGGTTGCCGATGACAAAGCAGACCTTTTCGGGGTCAAGCTGTTCGGTCAGATTGCGCACCAGCTCGCGCATACTGTCCTTCATGCGCGTGGCGTGACGGCTGCTGTTGAAGCTGCCGCCGAGCACCACCACCGGCGCCTTGTCGGTGGGAATGTCGCGGATTTGGTCGCGGAAGGCGCGCACGCTGTCAAGCTTGTCGGTGGTGATTTCCGCTGTGCAGCTCTCCTGTGCCGCCAGCGCGATTTGCCGCTGATAATACGCCTCGGCGTCGGCGCTTTCGGGCAGCGCGTCAAAGGCGGCGGCTTTTTCGGCAAAGGTTTGCAGACTTTGTGTCAGCACCCTGTCCTCCGCCGCGCGCATGGCGCGCATTTCGTCATAGCTTAAATCGAGCAGGCGCTCCAGCGCAAGCTGTTCGTCAATGGAATCGGTGCCGTAAATCGCGCCGCCGTCGGTGCCCTGCACGCACATCACGCCGCCCTTTAAATACTGCCGCAGCGGATGGCGGTCAAGCGCGGTGAGGTTGTTGAGCCGCACGTTGGAGGTCAGCTGAAATTCCAGCACCGCGCCGCTTTGCCGCAGGTCGTTTATCATTTGCTTGCCCTTCGGGGAATTGAGGTTCGCGGTGTAAAGTCCGTGACCAATCCGCAGATTCGGCATGGGCTGCCCCTCCGCGAGCGCGTCGCGCACACAGGCAAGCGAATTGGCGACATTGTCGCGCAGGCTGTCGTTTTCGCCCGCGTGAACGCGAATGACAAAGCCGTCGTGTCCGGCGGCGATTTTCACCAACTCACAGAGCACCGTGCGCAGCTCGCGGATGTCGTTGATTTCCTCGCCGATAATGTCGCTGCCCGCCACATAGGGGTCGGCGGCAACGGCGCGAATCACCCGCAGCTGTGCCGCCACGTCCTCGCGCACTGCCGCCTTGTCGCGGATAATGGTGAGCGGAATACGGCGGATCGCCGCCAAAAAGCGAATGGTCACGCCGGTTTCGCGGGTGACGGCGGGCATAACCTCATGCACCAGCCGCAGCATTTGCGGCGCACCCTCGGGCTTGACGAGCGTGGTGTCGGAGATTTCGGTATAAATCACGCCGCGGCTTTTCAGGCTGCGGGCAATCCAGAGCAGCTTGTTTTGAAACAGCGTTAAGTTTTGATATTCGGGCGTTTGGCTGTCTGCGAGCATTTGCGCCACGGCGTTCACCACGTCCGAATCGGGAATGTCGCGGTAATGATCCAGCGGCACACGCTCTCCGCCGGGCTGACCCTTGGTGAACACATAGCGGTAGAGATAGACCTTTTCGAGATTGGTGAACACCGCCTGACCGTCCTTCAAAATCGTCAGTGAAGCGCGGATACGCGGCAGGTTGTAGGCGGCGTTTTCAAGATTATTCAAGATAAAATCGGCAAAGTTGAGAAAGGTGTTGTCGTCGATTTTGCGGGTGAGGTATTTTCCCTTGAGCGGCGAGTCCCGAAAGCGCAGCGCAACCTCTCCGCGCTGCTGCTCAAGCAGCTCCTTTTGCGCGTCGGTGCAGCGCAGGCGCAGCTTTTTGATATAGTAAAGCGGATAGCGAATCTGATAAAAAATGCCCAGCGCAATCAGCAAATCCGCGTCCAGATTGGCGTTCATGTGGGTGTGAAGGTCGGTGCGGAATTTGTATTCGCGGCGAATGTAGGTTTTGACAAGCGTTTTGTGCACATCAAGGCGGTAGCCCTTTGTCTGGCTCATCAGGGTTTTTGAAATCGCGGGAATGTACGCCTTGCGCTCAATCGAGCCGTCGGGATAAATATTCGCGACCTTGGTGTCCGCCAGCCGCAGCACATAAACCTCGCGGTTGCGCTCGTCCACATAGCACGGAACCTCTCCCTCAATCACCTTCAAGCCGTCGCTGCCGGTTGTCAGCGGCAGGTCACAGAGGCTTGCCAGATTGGTAATCAAATTGCCCTTGGCGTGGTTCGGCGTGCGCAGCACATAGCGCAGACCGTCCGCTGCCATGTCAAGTTCAATGATAATGTCCTTTTCCTTGTCCAGATAAAACTTTCCGAAATTTGCCATGCTCTCACCTGCACCCTTTTCTCTTCATTCTATCATACCAAAAAACACGGCGCTTGTCCACAGTGAGGGGAGAAAAAGCGTTGGAGAATTGCAGGGGGTAATACTATTCACTAATAAAAAACTTGATTCTGACCGCCAAACGTGATACAATATAAAATGTATAATTATGTAAAAGAGGTAAGATTATGGAATACAAATTTTCCGACAGAGTTTCTAATTTGAAGCCCAGCGCTATCCGCGAGATTTTCAAATATGCCGCCGACCCGTCCGTGGTGTCGCTTTCGGCGGGAAATCCCTCTCCCGACGCGTTCCCGGCAAAGGCGATTGAGGAAATTTCGGCAAAGGTGCTCAAAGAAAATCCCATTTCCGTGCTGCAGTACAGCGTGACCGAGGGCTACACGCCGCTGCGTCAGCACATGCTCGACTACATGAAGCGCGAGCACAACACCGGCAGCGACAGCGACGACATTCTGATTACCACCGGCGCACAGCAGATTATGGACTTGTGCACCAAGGCGCTTGTCAACGAGGGCGAATCGGTAATTGTGGAAGCGCCGTCCTTTATCGGCTCGCTGAACACCTTCCGCTCCTACAACGCCAAGCTGGTCGGCGTGACCGTTGAGCCCGACGGCATGAGCATGACCGAACTGGAAGAAAAGCTGAAAGCAACGCCCAACGCGAAATTTATCTACACGATTCCGAACTTCCAGAATCCCTCGGGCGTGACCATGAGCCTTGAAAAGCGCAAGAGAATGTATGAGCTTGCCAAGGAATACGGCGTGCTGATTCTGGAGGACAACCCCTACGGCGATTTGCGCTACAGCGGCGAGAACCTGCCCAACATCAAAAGCTTTGACACCGAGGGCATCGTCATTTACGCCGGCTCCTTCTCCAAGGTCATCTCCCCCGGTATCCGCGTTGCCTATACCATTGCGCCCAAGCCGATTTTCCAAAAGCTGGTGGTCTGCAAGCAGGGCAACGACGTGCACACCAACGTGTGGTCGCAGTATGTTTGCGACGAATTCATCACCAAATACGACTTTAACGCGCACCTGCAAATGCTGCGCGACATCTACACCAAAAAGGCGCAGTTCTGTATGGATTTGCTCGACAAATACTGCGCGCCCGCGATTACCTATCACAAAATCGACGGCGGCTTGTTCATCTGGTGCGACTTGCCGAAGGATGTGGACATGCCCGCGTTCTGCAAGGAAGCGGTGCTCAACAAGGTCTGCGTGGTTCCGGGCAACGCCTTCCTCACCAATGAGAACGAGGAGTGCCACAGCTTTAGAATCAACTTCTCCACCCCCACCGACGAGCAGCTGGAGAAGGGCATCAAAATTTTGGGTCAATTAGCCAACAAGGAGTAATATCATGGAAAATACACCGAAAAAAGAAGTGGTTTTCAGCGCCATTCAGCCCAGCGGCACGATTACGCTCGGCAACTATCTCGGCGCGGTGCGCAACTGGGTGAGCCTGCAGGACGAATACAACTGCATTTACGCGCTTGCCGATTTGCACACCATCACTGTCAGACAAAACCCCGCGCAGTTCCGCAAGAATATCATTGACGCCTACGCTTCGATTATCGCGTGCGGCGTTGATGTGGAAAAGAGCGTTTTCTTCATTCAAAGCCATGTGCACACCCATGCGGAACTCGCGTGGATTCTCAACTGCTACACCCAGTTCGGTGAGCTGAGCCGCATGACGCAGTTCAAGGACAAGAGCGCCAAGCACGCCGACAACATCAACGCGGGTCTGTTCACCTATCCCGTACTGATGGCAGGCGACATTTTGCTGTATCAGGCGGACAAGGTGCCTGTGGGCGCCGACCAAAAGCAGCACATTGAGATTACCTGCGACATTGCGAAGCGCTTTAACGGCATTTACGGCGACGTGTTCAAGATTCCCGAGGGCTTTATTCCCAAAAACGGCGCGCGCGTCATGAGCCTGCAAAATCCGCTCAACAAGATGAGCAAGTCCGACGAGAACGTCAACGGCTGCGTGCACCTGCTTGACCCGCCGGAGGTTATCATGAAAAAGTTCAAGCGCGCCGTCACCGACAGCGAAGCCTGCGTGCGCTATGCCGAGGGCAAGGACGGCGTGAACAACCTGATGACGATTTACAGCGCTGTGACCGGCAAGACCTTTGAGCAGATTGAAAACGAATTCGCGGGCAAGGGCTACGGCGACTTTAAAACAGCAGTCGGCGAGGCGGTTGTGGAAGAACTGCGCCCGATTCGCGAGCGCTATGAGCAGCTTGTCAAGGACAAGGCTTACCTGGAAGAATGTTATCACAAGGCAGACGAAATCGCCCTGAAAATCAGCAGCAGAACGCTGGGCAAGGTGATGAAAAAGGTCGGCTACGTTCGGTAATTCGGAATTCGGAATGCGGAATTCGTAATTAAAGTAATAACAGGCTTGAAAGTTTTTCCACTTAACTTTCAAGCCTGTTTTTTTCGATAAAAGCACGCAACTTGTCGCGCCGTTAAGCCGCGTTAACGGACGCGGTTTTTCTTTGTCATTTGGATAATTGAGAGCACTAAACCCGCAATGGCAAGGATAATCATGACAACGGGAACGGCGGTGACGTTTGCAAAACGGCCTGTACTTTCACGGATTGCGGCGAGGATAATCAGCCAGACCAGCGAATGGTTAACGGCGAAGATGGAGGCAATCAAGCCCAAAACGCCTGCCGCCTTGACGCGGGCAAAGGACAAAATTGCCCAAACAAGCTGCAAAATCATCGGGAGCACCAGCAGCGCGACAATAATGACGCCGCCCACTGCGGCTTCACGCGAGTGGCTCCAAAGGGCTTCCGCTCCGATTAACTGGAAGGGGTTAAAGCTTTGATACATCGCCGTAACGTGCGGCAAAAATACCATCAGAATACTCAGCAGCGCAAGCGCGCCGGAAATCATGTAAACAACAATCGCTCCGGCTGACTTTCCCTGCGGAGCCGGCTGCACAGGCTGCGGCTGCTGATAGGAATAATTGTAATCAAACCGGGGCTGCGGCTCCTGATAACGGGGCTGCTCAACCGGCTGCACAGGCTGAGAAGCCGCCAGCGGCGCGCCGCAGCTTGCGCAGAACTTTGCGCCGTCAACATTTTGACTGCCGCAATTTTCACAGAACATAAAAAACTCTCCTCATTTTTCATTTGACAAAAACAGGATTTCACCTGTTTCGACAGAAATATTATACTACTGTTTCAGGCATTTGTAAAGGGGCAGAAAACCTCTGCCCCCTTGAAAACGGATAATTACTGCTCCTCAACAACAGGCAGCTTGGAAATGCTCTGCGCAAGCTCCTCGTCGGTGGGAATATAGTCGGTCATCAGACCGTCGTTGAACTTTTGGTAAGCCACCATGTCGAAGTAGCCGGTGCCGGTCAAGCCGAACACAATGGTCTTTTCCTCGCCGGTCTCCTTGCATTTGAGCGCTTCGTCAATCGCAACGCGGATAGCGTGGCTGGATTCGGGAGCCGGGAGAATTCCCTCAACTCTCGCAAACTTCTCCGCCGCTTCGAATACCGCCGTCTGCTCCACAGAGGTTGCTTCCATCAAGCCGTCGTGATAAAGCTGCGACAGCACGCTGCTCATGCCGTGATAGCGCAGACCGCCCGCGTGGTTGGCGGAAGGAATGAAGCCGGAGCCGAGGGTATACATTTTTGCGAGCGGGCAAACCATGCCGGTGTCGCAGTAGTCATAGGCAAACTTGCCGCGGGTGAGGCTGGGGCAGGAAGCGGGCTCAACGGCGATAATGCGGTAGTCCGCCTCGCCTCTGAGCTTTTCGCCCACAAAGGGAGAGATTAAGCCGCCGAGGTTGGAGCCGCCGCCGGCACAGCCGATAATGATGTCAGCCTTCACGCCGAGCTTGTCGAGCGCTGTTTTTGTTTCCAGACCGATGACGCTCTGGTGCAGAAGCACCTGATTGAGCACGCTGCCGAGTACATAGCGGTAGCCCTCGGTGGAGGTTGCCACCTCAACCGCCTCGGAAATGGCGCAGCCGAGGCTGCCGGTGGTGCCGGGGTGCTCCTCAAGAATCTTTCTGCCGATAGCGGTGGTTTCGGACGGAGAAGGCGTTACATCAGCGCCGTAGGTGCGCATGACCTCGCGGCGGAACGGCTTTTGCTCATAGCTGACCTTTACCATGAAAACCTTGCAGTCGAGTCCAAAGTAGGAGCATGCCATTGACAGCGCTGTACCCCACTGACCCGCGCCGGTTTCGGTGGTGACGCCCTTTAAGCCCTGCTTTTTGGCGTAGTAAGCCTGCGCAATGGCGGAATTCAGCTTGTGGCTGCCGCTGGTGTTGTTGCCCTCAAACTTGTAGTAAATCTTGGCGGGCGTGTCGAGCGCTTTTTCAAGGAAGTAAGCGCGAATCAGCGGCGAGGGACGGTACATCTTGTAGAAGTCCACAATCTCCTGCGGAATGTCGATATACGCGTCGGTGTTGTTGAGCTCCTGCGCAATCAACTCGTCGCAGAATACGGGAGCCAAATCCTCCGCCGTCATGGGCTTGTGGGTCACGGGATTGAGCAGCGGAGCGGGCTTGTTCTTCATGTCCGCGCGGACATTGTACCATTTGGTCGGGATTTCGCTTTCATCAAGGTAAGTCTTGTAAGGGATTTTGTTCTCTTTCATGTGTGTTTCTCCTTTTTATATTAATTGATAACGGACATTAAATAAAAAAGTCCCGGCAAAAACTGCCGGGACAGGAAATTCCTGCGGTGCCACCCTGCTTGACGCTTGCGCGTCCTCTCATGCGTACTGACATACGCCGACTGCTGTTACGGTCAGTCACGCCGTCGCCCATACTCTGCCTTGCATTTCTGTTTGCCCTCGGAAGTCCATTCAGCCCTGCTTTCTCTGCCGCGCTTTCACCGTCCGCGGCTCTCTTTGAGAGATTTGGCAGCGCCTACTCACTCTTCCTCATCGGTTTAGACATATTTTACATCAATGTTTGTCATTTGTCAATAGTTTTTTAGGACTTTAAAATAGTAACAGGGCAAAGAACGCGCTTTGCCCTGCAAATGATTCTTACATTTTTTCGTAATAAACGCTCAGGAACTGTTCAAAGAACGCCTTTTCGTCAACGGTGTAACGCGCAAGCTCGCCGTCATAGGACATGGTGCCCGGGACGCTTGCCATTTCAGCCGACATACCGCCGCCGAACGCGAACTCCTTGGCAAGATAAGTCACCTTTGCCGCGTTGAGGTTGGTGATGGAATAGGGCGCGGATTCATTGAACAGGCTGACCGCCTTGGTGATGTCCTTTTTGAGCGTGGAGGACATGGTGGTCAAAAAGCCGCGTGCGTAAACCTTCTGGCGCTCCAAGCGCTGCAGGCTGGATTCCACCTTCGACTTATCTCTGGAACGGACAAAGGACTCCGCCTGCTTGCCTTCCAGATGATAGCTTTCGCCCTCAACAAATTCCGCAATCGTTTCGGGAGAAACCACGTCAACGCCGCCCACCGCGTCGTTCATGGCGGCAATACCGTCCAAGTCGAGCGTGTAGTAGGTTTTGACAGGGATATTATAGAACAGGCGTCTTACGGAAGAAACCGTGTTGTCGCAGCTGCTCTCCTTGCCGTCGCCGTAGGCGTATGCCAAGCTGACCTGCGCCTTTTCCATGCCGTTGTAATGACCGCTGGGGGTATAGAGCGCAACCTCGGTAATCGTGTCACGCGGAACGGCAATCAGGCTCAGCTTGCGTGCCTTGGTGTTCATGGCAATCATCACGATAACGTCAACCTGTCCGCCGGTGCCTTCTTCGTTTTCGTCGTCAAAGTCACGCTTGTCGATACCCATGAACAGCAGACTGGTGATGTCCTTGTTGTAGCGGTAGGTGCTGCCGTTATAGACAATGTAGTCGCCGTCGTCCTGCACCGTGGCGGGAACCTCGGCGGGCACGATAACATTGAGCTCGGTTTCCATCATTTCGTCCTGTCCTCTGTTGACCAGATAGAATCCAACGCCGCCGAGCACAATGGCGATTGCCAAAATCACGCTGACGATAATCAGCACAATTTTGAGTCCCTTTTTCATCTTTTTTCTGCGGCGGTGATGATGGTGATGATGATGGTGATGATGATGTCCGCTTGAGCTGCCGCTGTGAGAGGAATGACCGGAGCTTTCCTTGACGCTCTTGGACTTCAAAAACTTATAGTCCTGCATATCGTCGGCGGTGGGAGAATGGTCATATTCAGACGGTGTATGGGCGTCTCTTTCCGAAAAGACCGTTTCGTCGCCGGTCAAATTCTCGTTGGTTACGCCTTCCTCACTTGGTTTGTTCATCTTTTATCAGTACTCCTTGCACAAGATAACGTCCGTCGCCGCCGTTTTGACAGGTGCTCAACACCAGCATTTTGCTGTTGAGGTCAAGCTTGACGTCGGTTCTGACGTTGCTGTAAATCGAGTGAGGGCTTTGCGCGGCGGTGAGCCAGTCGCTGAACACCTCATTCTTGGAAAAATCGAATGAATTGAGAATGTGCCTGTCGTCGTAGTCATAGGCAGACACCACTCTGTAGGTCAGCTTGCGGGTGGGGGTATATACATAAAAATCAGGGTGTGAGTTAAAAAACGTCTCGTCCTCATAATTATGCAGCGTGGCGAACATGGAGCCGTCGAGCATATTGTGACCGTAAAGCACCGTCACCCTGTCGGTAAACTCCTTGTTGTTCTTCGACTGTGAATAAATCGCCCCGGGAAAGCTGTAATCCTTGTAGAGGTCATGGTCGAGATAAAGATTGTCGTCTTGGTCGCTTTGCAGCACCGGGTAGTTGACGTTGGTGTCGGGCATGTGAATCCACGCGTAAATGTCGGGATTCTGCGCCTGCAGCTCCTTGAAGTTCACCGGATTGTCAACCGAGGGCGGAATCGGATTGGTCGCGCCTGTTGTGTTGATAAAGCTGCCCTCAGCGTCGGTGACGGGAGCCTTTTCGGTGGTAAAATTCGCAAAGGATTCCTGCGCTTCCTTATAGGTGTTGCCCGTGCTGAGCAGTCCGAGGTGACGCACAAGCAAATAACCGCCTGCCGCCAGAATAATGACGACAAGAACGACGATAATGATTATCAGAATTTTTTTCTTGCTGTTTTGATTCATATTTATCACCACATGTCTTTTTATTTTAGCATTTCAAGTACATTATGTCAATGGTTTTTTCAGGAGTTGAATGTTTTTTGGAGAGTTTTTTGAGTCGCCGCGCGCAAAAGTTGAGAGCGAAACGGAATTCACGCGCTTGCTCCGTGCGCTTGCTCCGTGCGCTTGGCTTCCTTTTTCACCATACAAAAAAGCCCCTGCTCATCAGCAGAGGCTCTTGCAAACTATAATTAGTTTTTCTTCGCAGTCTTAGCGAGAACCGCAGCAGCAGCGCCGCAGCCGATAACGGAGAGAGCGAGTACAGAATAAACCATGATGTCGTTGGAACCTGTCTTAGGAGAGGTCTTGTCGTCATCGGGGGTAGGCACGATAGTGGTGGTCTGAGTTTCGGGCTGAGTGGTAGCAACGGGGCTGTTAACACTTTCAGCAAACGCGGTAAACGCAGAGAACGCCATAATCATGACTGCAATCGCAATAGTTACCAGTTTTTTCATTTTTACTCCTCCTGATTACAATTTTTACTAACACAAAGAATGTGCAAGGTTTCTGTTTCGTAAGTTGATTATAGCACATAAAACTTAAAAAGTAAAGGCTTTTTTTCGAAAGTTTTTTATTTTTTGCGGTGCTTTCAAAAATAACGTGCGCTTTCTCTTGCATTAACCTGATTTGGCATGTATAATAATGGTATCAAATTTAAAGAAGGTATCACAATGAATATTTCACAGCTTCAGGAAGAAATTTTACGGCTGAAAAAGGAAAAGGACGTTTGTATTCTCGCGCACAGCTATCAGGCGCGTGAAATCTGCGAAATCGCGGACTTCACCGGCGACAGCTACAAGCTGAGCGTGGACGCCTCCAAGGTGGAAAACAAGACCATTTTGATGTGCGGCGTGCGCTTTATGGCGGAGACCTGCAAGATTCTCTCCCCGCAAAAGACCGTTTTGCTCGCCCAGCCGATGGCGGGCTGCGCGATGGCTGACCAGATGGACAGGGAACTCATTTCTCAGGTCAAAAAAATGTACCCCGGCTACACGGTTGTTGCCTACATCAACACCACCGCCGAACTCAAAACCATCTGCGACGTGTGCGTCACCAGTTCGTCTGCCGTCAAAATCGTCAACAATATAGACAATAAGGATATTTTGTTCATTCCCGACTGCAATCTCGGCGCGTTCGTGGCGGAAAAATGCCCCGATAAGAACATCAAGCTCTTAAACGGCGGCTGCCCGATTCACGCCTGCGTAAGCGTGGACGACGTGAAGAAAGCAAAGGCGCTTTACCCGAACGCGGAGCTTTTGGTGCACCCCGAATGTGTCCCGGAGGTCTGCGCGATGGCGGATTATATCGGCTCCACCTCCGGCATCATGGACTATGCCGTGAAGTCGGACAAGAAGGAATTTATTATCGGCACCGAAATCAGCATTGCCGAGCATTTGCAGTACATGTGCCCTGACAAGACCTTCCGCATTCTCAGCTTAAAGCTGATTTGCCCGAACATGAAGGCGACGACGCTGGTAGACGTTTACAACTGTCTTGCGGGCTGCGGCGGCGAGGAAATTGTGCTTGATGACGACACCATCACCAACGCCAAGCGCTGCATTGACGAAATGATTCGTCTGGGTGGCTGATATGCCGAAGAAAGCGCTAATCGCCATGAGCGGCGGCGTTGACAGCTCGGTGGCGGCTTATTTGATGAAGGAGCGCGGCTTTGACTGCACCGGCATTACGCTCAAGCTGTTTGACCGCGACAACGAGGAGGACGCCACCGAAAAGGCGTGCTGCTCGCTCGACGACATTGAGGACGCCCGCAATGTGTGCCGGCGGCTCGGTATCCCCTATTATGTATACAATTTTAAAGACAGCTTCCGCGAGAACGTGATTGCCCGGTTTATCGACGCCTACGAAACCGGCAGAACGCCGAATCCGTGCATTGACTGCAACCGCTTTATCAAGTTTGAAAAGCTGATGCGCCGCGCGGAGGAGCTGGACTTTGACTGCGTGGTAACGGGGCATTACGCCACAGTGGAATACAACGCGGAAAGCGGGCGTTACCTGCTGAAAAAATCCGTGGATTTGAGCAAGGATCAAAGCTATGTGCTCTATTCGCTCACGCAGGAGCAGCTGAAAAAAACCGTTTTTCCGCTGGGTGAAATGACGAAGGAGCAAACCCGCGCTCTCGCCGGGGAACTCGGCTTGATTAACGCCGGCAAGCACGACAGCCAAGACATTTGCTTTGTGCCGGACGGCGACTATGCGCGGTTCATTGAGGAATACACCGGCAAAACCTATCCCTGCGGCGATTTTGTTGACGAAAACGGAACGGTGCTGGGCGAGCACAAGGGAATCATCCGCTACACCGTCGGTCAGCGCAAGGGGCTGGGGCTTGCGCTTCCCCACCCGATGTACGTCAAGGAAAAGAACCTTGAAGAAAACAAGGTGGTGCTGTGCGACAACGCGGCGCTGTTTTCAAAGGAGCTGCTGGCAAACGACCTCAACCTGATTGCGTTTGACAAAATCGAAAAGCCCCTGCGCGTTTCGGCGCGGGTGCGATACAACCAAAAGGAACAGCCCGCGACGGTGTATCAGCTTGACAGCGACACCATCCGCGTGGTGTTTGACGAGCCGCAGCGCGCGATTTCCAAGGGACAGGCGGTTGTTCTCTACGACGGCGAATATGTACTCGGCGGCGGAACGATTTTATAGGTGAGAGCATGAAATACGGAGAAAGTATTTTTGACATTTTATATCTGCTGACAGCGCTGGTTTCGGGTGTATTCATTCTGCTCAAAAAGCGCGACAGCGTGGGAAAAATCATGGGCAGCGCCGTGATTCTGCTCGGCGCGGGCGACGCCTTTCATCTGGTGCCGCGTGTGCTCAATTACTTTGTTGAGGCGGACTTCACCGTCTGGCTGGGCGTGGGCAAGCTGGTGACGTCAATTACCATGACAATCTTTTACCTGCTGCTCTATGTGCTGCACGTCAAGGTGTACGAACAGCCGCGCGACAAAAAGGCGTTTAAGGGCGTGCTGCTGCTGGTGATTCTGCGCATTGCGATTTGCCTGCTGCCGTGGAACGGCTGGCGCGACAACGACAGCCCGCTGACATGGGCAATCGCGCGCAACATTCCCTTCGCCGCGCTCGGAATCGTGATTATTATTGTGTACTTCATGCACCGCAGGAAGATTAAGGAATTCGGCAGAATTTGGCTTTACACCCTGCTTTCGTTCCTGTTCTACATGCCGGTTGCCGTCGGCGCGGGCATTGTGCCCATGCTCGGCATGCTGATGATTCCGAAAACCATTTGCTATGTGCTGATGATTTTTGCATTTGTGAGGTATTCGGCGGTTAGTGGCAAGTGAGTGATAAGTAATAAGAGAGCAGTCAGGAAGCGTTTGGTTTCCTGACTGCTTTTTCTGTTTTATTCAATTAACCGATTAATTCCTTAATCTTGGCTTCCGCCGCCATAGCGTCTGCTTTGCCGCGGCTGTTTTTCATGACGTTGCCGACAAGGGCTTTGATTGCCTTTTCCTTGCCGTTTCTGAAATCCTCAACCGCCTTGGGGTTGCCTTCGACGGCAGCCTTGCAAAGTTCAAGCAGGGCGTTGTCGTCTACGCCGCCCATGTCGCTTTCGCTGATGAATTCCAGCGCGCCCTTGCCGCTGTCGAGCATTTTTTCGAGCGTGGACTTGGCGAGGTTATTGCGAATTTTGCCGCTGTCGAGCAGTTTGACAAGCTCGTTGAGCTGCGCGGGCGACACCGCCACATCAAACACTTCCTTGTCCGCTTCGGTTTCGACTCTGCGGAAAATCTGTCCGATGATGAAGTTGGAAACGGTCTTTGGCGATTTTACGCCGTCAATCGCCTTGTCAAAATATTCGCTGATATTGCGGTACTTTGTGAGCAGCGCCGCGTCCTTTTCGGGAATTTCGTACTCGTCCACATAGCGCTCCAGCTTTTCGCCGGGCAGTTCGGGCATTTGCGCCCTGAGTTCTTCAACTTCCTCGCGCGGAACGGTAATCGTCACCAAATCGGGGTCGCGGAAATAGCGGTAATCGTGGGCGTCCTCCTTGCTGCGCATGGAGGAGGTGGTGCCGGTGGCGTCGTCAAAGCGCAGGGTTTCCTGAACCACCTTGCCGCCGCTCTCAATCAAATCCACCTGACGCTCGTACTCATATTCCATCGCGCGGGCGATGTTGGTGATGGAGTTCATGTTTTTAATCTCGGTGCGGGTGCCGAATTTTTCGGCGCCCTCGGGACGGACGGAGATGTTGACGTCGCAGCGCATGGAGCCCTCCTGCATTTTACAGTCGGAAATGCCCACCCAGCGCATCACCTGCTGGAGCTTTTCAACATATTCCTTCGCCTCGTCAATCGAGCGGATGTCCGGCTCGGAGACAATCTCAATCAGCGGAACGCCGCCGCGGTTATAGTCAACATAGGTGTCGCCGTGCTGGTGAATCAGCTTTCCGGCGTCCTCCTCGATGTGGATATGGTGCAGACGGATTTTTCTGCCGCTGTTCAGCTCGATGTAGCCGCCGATAATCAGCGGCTCATACAGCTGGCTGATTTGATACGCCTTTGCCAAGTCGGGGTAGCAGTAGTTTTTTCTGTCCATTTTGGCGACGTCGGCAATTTTGCCGTGCACCGCCAAGCCCGCCTTAATCGCGAAGCGCACGACCTCGCGGTTGAGCACGGGAAGCGTGCCGGGAAGTCCGATACAAACCGGGCAGCAATGGGTGTTCGGCTCGCCGCCGAACTGCGTGGTGCAGCCGCAGAAAATCTTTGTCTTTGTCGATAACTCAATGTGGGTTTCAAAACCCGAAACTAACTCATATTTCACAGCTTTACACCCCACTTTGTATCCTTGAATTGCTCGGGAGCCGCCTGCTGATAGCGGTAAGCGGCGTTGAGAATCTGCGCCTCGCCGAAGCTTTTTCCAATCAGCTGCATGCCAATCGGCATTCCGTTTGCGTTGAAGCCGCAGGGAATCGACACGCCCGGCAGACCCGCAATGTTTACAGGCACGGTGCAGATGTCGGTGAGATAGGTTTCAACCGGGTCGCTCGTGGCGTGACCCTTTTCAAACGCGGTCATCGGCACAGTCGGCGCCAGAATGACGTCGCAGTGCTCAAAGGCGTCGTTGAACGCCTTGATAATCGTGCCGCGCAAGTCGGTCGCCTTTTTGTAGTAAGCGTCGTAGTAGCCCGCCGAAAGCACATAGGTGCCGAGCAGGATTCTGCGCTTGACCTCCTCGCCGAAGCCCTCGCTGCGGGTGCGGCAAATCATGTCGTGCGTGCCGGTGTAATGCGCGGTTTTGTAGCCGTAACGGATACCGTCGTAACGTCCGAGGTTCGAGGAAGCCTCCGCACAGGCGATAATATAATAGACAGGCAGGGCGAATTTGAGCACCGGCAAATCAAAGTAAACAATCTCCGCGCCGAGGGATTCATACACCTTCGCCGCCGCGAGCACCGCTTCCTTTACGTCGTCGCGCACACCGTCGAGATATTCGCGCGCAATGCCGATTTTCATGCCCTTGATGTCGTTGTTAAGCTTGGAATAGGTTTCGCCGCCGACAGCGCCGAGAGAGGTGGAATCGCGCTTGTCCTGCTTGGCAATCGCGTCAAACACAATGGAGGCGTCCTCAACGCTTTTGGTGATGGGACCGATTTGGTCGAGGGAGCTTGCATAGGCAATCAAGCCGTAACGCGACACCGCGCCGTAGGTCGGCTTCAAGCCCACCACGCCGCAGAAGGACGCGGGCTGACGAATGGAGCCGCCGGTGTCGGAGCCGAGACCGTAAGCCGCGATATTGCCGCCGACAGCGCTCGCCACGCCGCCGGAGCTGCCGCCCGCCACGTGATTTTCATTAAAGGGATTCATCGCGCCGCCGAAGCAGGAGTTCTCGCAGGAGGAACCCATCGCGAATTCGTCCATGTTGGTTTTGCCGAGCATAACGGCGTTTTGGGCTTTCAGAACTTCCCACACCGTCGCGTCGTAAATCGGCTTGTAGCCGGTGAGAATCTTGGAGCAGCAGGTGGTGTCGATACCCTTGGTGGACATGTTGTCCTTCAGGGTCATGGGAACGCCTTCAAGCAGACCGATTTCCTCGCCCGCCGCGATTTTTTTATCAACAGCAGCCGCTGTTTTGAGCGCCTCGTCGCCTGTCACACAGACATAGGCGTTGAGAGTACCGTTGGATTTTTCGATTTCGTCAAGATAGCTTTTGGTCAGCTCCGTGCAGGAGATTTCCTTCTTGACAAGCATTTCGTGAATTTTAGCAATAGAACCCATAGCGCACCTCACTCTCTGTTTCTCACTAAGAAGTGGTCTTCCGCCTGTTCGGGCGCGTTTTTCAGAATTTCCGCAACGGGATAGGACGGCACAACCTCGTCCTCGCGGAACACGTTGGACAGATTGTTAATGTTGTCAAAGCCCACGTCGCTCGACGGCGCGTTGTTAATCGCGTCGGCAAAGTCGATGATTTCCTGCATGGACTTGGTCAGTCCGTCAAGCTCATCCTCGGGCACAAACAGCTTGGAAAGCAGCGCAATGTTTTCCACATCTTCTCTTGTTACCATAGCTTCACCTTCTAAAGTAAATTTTATAAACTATCCATATTATTATACACTATTTTACAGTACGTTGCAAGAGGGAGTTTTGCAGAGTTGAGCGTTTTGCGTAGGGGCGACCATTGGTCGCCCGCGGATAGGAAATCAATCTTATTCTATCTGAAAACGGTATGATAGGACAGCGCGGTGCAGCGGGCGAGCAATGCTCGCCCCTACGCCTAAACCAAAAGCAGCCGGAAAGCCAAACGCTTCCTGACTGCTTTTTCTTATAACTTATAACTTATCTCAGCTTAATGTGAACCTCACGCAGCTGCTGCTCCGTGACTTCTCCGGGAGAGCCAAGCAGAACGTCCTGCGCGTTGGAGTTCATCGGGAAGGCGATAACCTCGCGGATATTCTCCTCCTCGGTGAGCAGCATGAGCATTCTGTCCACGCCGGGAGCCATGCCCGCGTGAGGCGGAGCGCCGTACTGGAACGCGTTGTAAAGCGCGGAGAATTTTGCCTTGAGGTCGTCCTCGCTGTAGCCCGCCATGTCAAAGGCTTTCTTCATAATCTCAATGTCGTGGTTGCGCACCGCGCCTGAGGAAAGCTCTACGCCGTTGCAGACAATGTCGTACTGATAGGCGAGAATGGTTTCGGGGTCTTGGTTGTTGAGCGCGTCCAAGCCGCCCTGCGGCATGGAGAAGGGATTGTGGGTGAAGATAATCTTGCCGTCGTCGTCGCGCTCGAACATCGGGAAGTCCACGATGAAGCACATCTCAAAGCGGGAGGTGTCAATCAGGTTCAGACGGGTCGCGACCTCGGTGCGGATTTGTCCCGCAAGCTTGGGCGCTTCTTGGGCGGTGTCCGCGATAAAGTAAATCACGTCGCCTGCCTTTGAGCCGTTTCTCTTGATTAATTCCTCGCGGTCGCCGGGCTTGAGGAACTTGTCAATCGGACCGTCAAAACTCAAATCGTCCTCAACCTTGACATATCCCAGACCCTTCATGCCGATGGAAAGCGCAAATTCCTCCATGCGCTTGAACCACTTTTTGCTCTGCGCGGCAGCGCCGGGCACATTGATGGAGCGGACGCACTTTTTGCGGAAGGGCGCAAAGTCGGTTTCCACGAACATGTCGCTGATTTCAACGATTTCAAGCGGGTTGCGCAGGTCGGGCTTGTCGGTGCCGTAGCGGAGCATGGATTCCGCAAAGGGAATCCGCTTGAACGGCGGCTTGCTGACCTCTTTGTCCGTAAACTTCTTAAAGGTTTCATAGAGCACCTGCTCGGCAACGTCGAAAACGTCCTCTTGGGTGGCGAACGCCATTTCAAAGTCAAGCTGATAGAACTCGCCCGGAGAACGGTCGGCACGGGCGTCCTCGTCGCGGAAGCACGGCGCAATCTGGAAGTATTTGTCAAAGCCCGATACCATCAACAGCTGCTTAAAAATCTGCGGCGCCTGCGGCAGCGCGTAGAATTTGCCCTTGTGCTTGCGGCTGGGAATCAGATAGTCGCGCGCGCCCTCGGGAGAGGAGGTGGAGAGAATCGGGGTGTTGATTTCGGTAAAGCCCAGTTCGTTCATTTTGCTGCGCAGAAAAGCGATAACCTCGGAGCGGAGCATAATGTTCTTGTGCACCTTGGGGTTTCTCAAATCGAGAAAACGGTATTTCAGGCGCACGTCCTCGCCGGTGTTGGTGGAGGTGGCAACCTCAAAGGGCAGCACGTTTTTGCACTTGCCCAGCACGGTGATGTCCTCGGTGTGAACCTCAACATAGCCGGTGGCGATTTTCTTGTTGATGGTGTCCTCGTCACGCTTCACGACCTCGCCGCTGAGGGTGACGGTGCACTCCTTATTGATATTTTTCAGCAGCGCGTCGTCGTGCACAACAACCTGCAAAACGCCGTACTGGTCGCGGATGTCGAGAAACATAACGCCGCCGTGGTCGCGGATATTCTCAACCCAGCCCGCCACGCGCACCTGCTGACCGATATTTTCTTCTCTGAGTTCACCGCAGCTGACGGTGCGGTACTTGTTTGCCTTTATCATCAAATCTGTCCTTTCACAGATATTTTTGCCTATCTTATAGATTATATCACAATTGTTTGTGACAATCAATAGTTTTTTTAGAGTTGAGTGTTGACATCATTCAACACTTTTCAGGCTCTCAACCATGTTGACCTTGCGAATCTTAAAACTCATGGCGGCGTTGACGAGCAGGGAGAACACCAGCGTCAGACCGGCGGCGTAGAGGAAGGTGGAGAGAAAAATTTCTCTGCCGAACATCACGTTGTCCACCTCCACGGTGCGGATAATGAAGCCCGTGAGGATAACGCCCAGCCCTTCGCCCGCGATAATGCCGAGCAGGGTTAAGATAATGTTTTCAATGTAAATGAACCGCGAGGTTTCGCCGTTGTAGAAGCCGAGCACCTTGAAGGTCGCGATTTCGCGCACGCGCTCGGCGATGTTGATGTTGGTGAGGTTATACAGCACCACAAACGCAAGCGCCGCCGCGCAGACAATCATCACCAACACCACCATGTTCAGCGAATTGAGCATGTTGCGGAAGTCGTCGATATTCTGCGTCATGAAGGAAATCGCCACCACGCGGCTGTCGCCGAGCATGGCGGAGCTGAACGCTTCGCCGGTTTCGTCGGTTTTGTCGGCAAGCCTTACGTCAAACATATTGTAGACCGGCTGCTTGCCGAACAGGGTTTCATAGCACTTTGGGGTCATGTAGGCAAAGTTATAGATATATTGTTCATAAATGCCGCCGACTTTCACCTTCGCCGTGCCGTTTTCGGTGGTGAGGGTCACGGCGTCGCCCACGGAAATGCCGAATTCCGAGGCAAGCTTTTCGTTGAGCAGAATGGAACCGTCGTCAAGCGCAAGCGGCTCCTTGTCGGCGCGGGTGCGCAGCGACACCAGACTGTCAAAGGCTTCGGGCTCCTCCGGCACAAGCACATAGGTGCTCTCGGTGGTGGCTTTTCCGTTGAAGCCGACAGTCGCGTCCTCGCGCATGACGAGCATGGAAGCGCTGACTTTTCCCGTTCCGGCGGCGAGGTCTTTGAGATAGCTTAATTCCTCAGCGCTGCCGAAGGTTTTGGGAATCACGGTCACGTCGTACTGATAAATCTCGCCGAACTGCGTTTCGGTGAGCGGTTCAAAGCTGTTGAGCAATCCGAACGCCGCGACAATCAGGGCGGTGCAGCCCGCCACACCGATGACCGTCATGCCGAGCCTTACCTTGTAGCGGAACAGATTGCGGGCGGTCAGCTTGGCGGTAAAGCCCATGTGCTTCCACAGCGGCGTAATGCGCTCCAGCAAAATCCGCTTGCCGGGCTTGGGCGCTTTTGGGCGCATTGCCTGCGCGGGCTTGGCTTTGAGCGACTTGGCGCACACAATCACCGACACCGCCGAGGTGCAGACAACCGCCGCCAGCACGCCAATCACAATGGACGGCACGTTGAGCACAAGCGTGATGTCACCGATATAATACATGATTTTGTAGGCGTTATAGATGATGAACGGCAGGCTGTTCACGCCCAGCGCCACGCCCAAGGCGCTGCCGGACACCGCCGCCATCAGCGAGTAGATGACATATTTCAGAATAATCGCGCCGTTGGAATAGCCGAGCGCTTTCAGGGTGGCGATTTCGGTGCGCTTTTCTTCAATCAGGCGGGTCATGGTGGTCACGCAGACAAGCACCGCCACGAGCAGGAAGAACAGCGGGAACACCGAAGCGACCGCGTCCAGCCTGTCGGCATTCTGCGTAAAGGTCGGGTATCCGGGGTTGTCGTTGCGGGTAAAGACAAGCCATGTGGAGGTCATGCCCTGCATTTTTTCGAGCGCGGCTTCACCCTCTTGAATTTTTGCAAGTCCTTCGGCAAGCAGCTTGTCCGCCTCCGCCTTGCCCTTATCGTATTCCGCTTTTGCGTCGGCAAGCTGTTGGGCGCCGCTTTCCTTTTTGGCTTCCAGTTCCTCTTTGCCGCTGTCGTACTGTGATTTTGCCGCGTCGAGCGCCATTTTTCCCGCGGTGAGTTGGTCTTTGCCGTTGATTTGCTGCACGGAAAGCTCGGTTTCTCCCTCGGCAAGCTGTGCCTGACCTGCGGCAAGCTGCGCCTGTGCCGCCGCCATCTGCGCTTTTCCGATGGCTTCCTTGGTGTCGAGCGCAACCTGTGCGGCGTTCTTTTCGGTTTCGGCGGTAATGCCGCTCATGATGTTTTCCACCGCGTCCTTGACGGATTCCGGCGGCGGGTTGGTCGGGGTTGTCGCTTCGTTCAGCGCCTTTTGCTCCTCGGCAAGCTGACTGTTGAAGTTGTCTTTTGCGCTGTCAAGCTGCTCCTGTCCCGCAGCGAGCTGTTCTCTGCCCGCTGCGATTTGCGCCTGTCCCGCGGCAATTCCCTCGTGATAGGCCTGCTCGCCTTCCGCAAGCGCGGCTTCACCGCTTGTGATTTGCTCCTGCGCTTCGCGCAGCTTTGCCTCTCCCTCGCTGAGCTTGCTGTTATAGAGCGCTTCGCCTGAGGTGATTTCCGCAAGCGCCGCGCTGAGTTTTTCCCCGGCGGCGGCTTTTTGGCTCGCGTATTCCGCTTTTGCGTCGGCTAAGTCCTTTGCCGCCTGCTCCAGTTCAACGGTAAAGGCAGCTTCGCGCTCCTCTGCGAGCGTTTCCAGCCGTTTTTTCAGCGCGTCGGTTTTGTCCTGAAATTCGTCGGAAAAGGCGGAAACCGTGCCGGAATAATCCGCCTTGACATACAATTCGGTATAGCGCGGCAGCTTGAAATCCTCCGCGCAGATATACATATATTCGTCGATTTTGCCGTCGCCGATGGTCGTCACGCCGCGCTGATAGGAGATATACAGCGGCGACTCCGCCTTGCCGGTGATGGTGAATTCATTCGTATTGAGCAAATCGGACAGGCTGTTGTCGCCCGCCGTGGGCGCAAAGGTGATTTTGCTGCCGACCTCGTGGCGCACGTTGGCAAAGGCGACCGCCTCGGTGACGATTTCACCGCTTTTCTTCGCAATTTTGCCCTCCCGCATGGTCAGGGTGTTGAGGGTGGGATTTTTTTCATACGCCTTGGGAATGGCAATCAGGCGCACAATATCGCCTCCGTCGTCGGCGGAGGTCATCACGTCGCAAAAGTACGACGGCATGACGCTCTCCACGCCCTCCAGCTCCGACACCGCCTTGATGTCGTTTTCGCTGAAGCCCGTGGTGGAAACCAAACGGAAGTCCATGAGATTTTTGTCGCGGTAATACTGCTCGGCGAGGTGATACATCGACGGGCTGGTTGCCTTAATGCCCGCAAAAAAGCCCACGCCCAGCGTGATGATTGCCATGATGGAAATAAACCGCGCCTTGGTGTTCGCTATTTCGCGAAAAGTGTTTTTCAATAGAGATTTTTTCATGTAGAGTTGAGAGTTTAGAGTTTAGAGTTGAGAGTTGAGTGTTGAGAGTTGAGAGTTATATGTATGTTTAAATGCGCCGTTACGCCGACGTTGGTCTATGCACCGACTTATCAAAAGGCGCGCTGCTGCTACAGCCGTAGTTACCATTCGATTTGGTCTATGGATTTGGGGGTGGGGTTGTGTTCGTCGCGGACGATTTTGCCGCTTTTCATCTCAATCACATGGTCTGCCATAGGAGTGATGGCGCTGTTGTGGGTGATGAGGACAACGGTCATTTTCTCGTTGCGGCAGGTGTCCTGCAAAAGTCCGAGAATCTGCCGCCCGGTGTTGTAGTCAAGCGCGCCTGTCGGCTCGTCGCAAAGCAAAAGCGCGGGTCTTTTCGCCAGCGCGCGGGCAATGGAAACACGCTGCTGCTCGCCGCCCGAAAGCTGGGCGGGAAAGTTGTCCATGCGGTCAAGCAAGCCGACGCTTTCGAGCGCTGCTTCGCTGTCGAGCGGATTTTTGCAGATTTGCGCCGCCAACTCCACGTTTTCCTTGGCGGTCAGGTTGTGCACCAGATTGTAAAACTGGAACACAAAGCCGATGTCGTAGCGGCGGTATTCAATCAGCTGCCGGTCGGAATAGCGGCTGATGTCGTTGCCGCGCACCAAAATTTCACCCTCGGTGGCGCTGTCCATGCCGCCGAGAAGGTTGAGCACAGTGGTTTTGCCCGCGCCCGAAGCGCCGACAACCACCGCAAATTCGCCCTCCTCAACAGAAAACGAAATGCCGTCCACCGCGTTGATGATGACCTCGCCCATTTTGTAGCGTTTGTATACGTTTTTAAATTCTACTAATGCCATAGTTTTTCCTTTTTATCAATAAGTGTGGTCGCAGATTTCGTTTATTTTCTCTCTGAGAATTAAGAAGTCATTGAACGCGTCGGGCTTGCGGCGCGGGTCGCGCAAAATTGCGGCGGGGTGCAGCATTGCCATCATCAGCACGCCGTTTTTCTCGATAAACTGACCGTGCTCCTTGGTAATCTTGATGTCGGGCTTGATAATGCGCGCGGCGGCGATTCTGCCTAAGCAAACGATAATTTTCGGGCGAATCAGCTTCACCTGATTGCGCAGCCAGTCAATGCACATCTCCTGTTCCTCGGGCTTGGGGTCGCGGTTTTGCGGCGGGCGGCATTTGACAATGTTGGCGATATAGATATTCTTGTTTCTGTCCAAATCCACCGCCGTCAGCATTTTGTCGAGCAGCTTGCCCGCTCTGCCGACAAACGGCTCGCCCTGCAAATCCTCGTTCTCGCCGGGGCCTTCTCCGATAAACATCACCTCGGCTGTGGGCGAACCGACGCCGACAACCACATGGTGGCGCGTTTCACACAAGCCGCATTTGGTGCAGGCGGCGCAGGCGTTTTTTAACTCTTCCCAAGTCTGATACATTTTAAATCCCCTTTTATCAAAATATGGTTGAAAAAATCAATCATTCGTAGTACAATAAAGCTAATGAAGTATTTCATCAAAATATTATGAAATGGTGGTAATGACAATGAAAATTATGGTAGAAACCTCCGCGCATCACGTGCACGTTTGCAGAGAAACCTTGGACGTCCTCTACGGCGAGGGCTATCAGCTGACTAACAAAAAGGATCTCTCTCAGCCCGGACAGTTCGCCTGCTTTGAGAAGGTGACCGTTGTCGGTCCCAGAGGCGAAATGACCATGTCCATTCTCGGCCCCGAAAGACCCGAGGATCAGGTTGAGGTCTCACTCACCGACGCGAGAAAGCTCGGCGTGACCGCTCCCATCAGAGAGTCCGGCAATGTTGCGGGCACTCCCGGCTGCAAGCTGGTTGGTCCCAAGGGTGAGGTTGAGATTGCGCAGGGCGTTATCGCGGCGCAGCGTCACATTCACTTTGACCCCAAGACCGCTGAGGAATACGGCTTGAAGGACAAGCAGCTTGTTTCCGTAAAGGTCGGCATGGGCACCGGCAGAGAAACCGTTTTCGGTGACGTTGTTGTGCGCGTCAGCCCCAAATACGCTCCCGCTATGCACATTGACACCGACGAGAGCAACGCGGCAGGCTTGAGCGGCACGGTTGACGGAGAAATCATTGCGTAAGCAAGTGGCTAGTGATTTGTAAAGGCGTGCTTCGGCGCGCCTTTTTTATGTTTCGTGCAGCTTACCGTCCCAAAAATGTGTGTAAAAAGTCGGGAAAAATCTCGCTCCATGCGGATTCGTTGTGCTTGTTTTCGAACAGAATCACTTCGTTGAGCTTGTCAAGCGGATAACATTCGCTGAGAATGTCGTAGGTTGTTTCTACGCTTTTGAAAATGCGGGCTTCCAAATCGTCGCCTGAGCCGGTGTAGATGTAGAGATAGGGCATTTCATCCTGCAAACGGCTGCAAATCCAGCGGCGCATATCCTCTGCGGAATAGAGCAAAAACGCCGGGGAAAACACGCCCGCCGCCGCGAATGCTTCCGGGTGGCTGAGGGCGGTAAAAAACGACTGCAAGCCGCCGGAGGAGCTGCCGCAAAAGGCGGTGTTCGCTCTGCCGGTTTTCACCGGAAAATGCTGCTCCACATAGGGCTTGACGGTGTTCATCACAAAGCTGTCGAAAATCTCGCCCTCGGGCTGCGTAAAGTTTTCCATTTCATTCGCGCCGATCACCTCGCCGATTGTGCCGGGCGTCAGCTCGTTGTCGCGCCAGATATTAACGTTATGTATGCCGACAATCACCGCGCCGCCAAAGCCGTTTTTCATCTCCGCGCGCACGGCTTCCCGCGTATTCCAGCAGCCCCATGTGGAGGTTTCCTCATCAAACAAATTCTGACCGTCGGTCATGTAAATCACGGGAAAGGTCTCCCCTTCCTCATGCTCCGGCACGAACACGCGCACGCGGCGGCTGTCCTTGCCGGGATATGGCAATGTAAAATCAAAAATATTCTCGTGAATCATCAAAAACACCTCATTTTATTATTGCACAAAAATAAAAAACTTGCAACTGTATAAACCCTGTTTTTTCGTGAATAATTGTGATAGAGGTGAATCGAACATGATAAACGATACAGAAATGCTGACCTACATTTTACAGAATGCCGAAATGGGCTGTCAGGGCGTCAAGTGCGTGCGCGAAGGAAAGCTGAGCATGGCGATGGACAGCCTGCTGTGCGACCAGCTTGCGCGTTACGGCAAAATTTATCAAACGGCGGGCAGCATGCTCCGCTCACGCGGCGAGGAACTGCACCGCGTAAGCCCCATTGCGAAAAAAATGGCGAAGATGAGCACCAACCGCGATTTGAAGCGCGACCCCACCAGTTCGCACATTGCGGAAATGATGATTAAGGGCAACACGATGGGCGTCAACAAAATGGCACAGCACCTGCGCGACTACGACCGCACCGACCCCAACATCACCCTTCTCGCCAAAAAAATGCTTGATGTGGAGCAAGAACACATCACCCAGCTGAAATCATTTCTTTAATCAGAAAAGGACGTGCTCAAAACGAACACGTCCTTTTAATCATATCACACCTATGAAAAAGCGTTAATTCCGAATTCCGAATTCCGAATTTCGAATTGCAAATCAGAGCTGCGGGCCTGCCTCAACGAGTGCCTCGCCTGCGGCGTTGGTGGTGTACTTCTTGAAGTTCTTGATGAATCTCTCGGCAAGATCCTTCGCCTTGGTATCCCATTCGGTGGGATCGGCGTAGGTATCTCTGGGGTCGAGAATTCCGGTGTCAACGCCGGGCAGCTCGGTGGGAACCTCAAAGTTGAAGTAAGGAATGGTCTTGGTGGGCGCATTCTTGATGTCGCCGCCCAGAATCGCGTCGATAATGCCGCGGGTATCCTTGATGGTGATTCTCTTGCCGGTTCCGTTCCAGCCGGTGTTAACGAGGTATGCCTTTGCGCCGCTCTTTTCCATTCTCTTAACAAGCTCCTCGGCATACTTGGTGGGGTGCAGCTCAAGGAACGCCTGACCGAAGCAAGCGGAGAAGGTGGGAGTGGGCTCGGTAATGCCGCGCTCGGTGCCTGCCAGCTTCGCGGTGAAGCCGGAGAGGAAGTAATACTGGGTCTGCTCGGGAGTCAGAATCGAAACAGGCGGCAGTACGCCGAAAGCGTCAGCGGAAAGGAAGATGACATTTTCAGCCGCGGGGCCGGAAGAAATCTTGTTGACGTTCTTCGCAATCTTCTCAATATGCTCAATCGGATAGGAAACGCGGGTGTTTTCGGTCACGCTCTTGTCGTCAAAGTCGATGGTGCCGTCGTCGGCAACGGTGACGTTCTCCAGCAGCGCGTCTCTCTTGATTGCGTTGTAGATGTCGGGCTCGCTCTCTTTGTCAAGACCGATAACCTTCGCATAGCAGCCGCCCTCAAAGTTGAACACGCCGTTGTCGTCCCAGCCGTGCTCGTCGTCGCCGATGAGCAGACGCTTGGGGTCGGTGGACAGGGTGGTTTTGCCGGTGCCGGAAAGACCGAAGAAAATCGCGGTGTTCTTGCCTTCCATATCGGTGTTGGCGGAGCAGTGCATGGAAGCGATGCCCTGCAGCGGCAGGTAGTAGTTCATCATGGAGAACAGACCCTTTTTCATCTCGCCGCCGTACCAGGTGTTCAGGATAACCTGCTCACGGCTGGAAACATTAAAGAGAACCGCGGTCTCGGAATGCAGACCCAGCTCCTCAAAGTTCTCAACCTTCGCCTTGGAAGCGTTGTAGCAGGTGAAGTCGGGCTCAAAGACAGCAAGCTCTTCCTCGGTGGGCTTGATGAACATATTCTTGATGAAGTGCGCCTGCCATGCAACCTCAACGATAAAGCGGACAGCCATGCGGGTGTCCTTGTTCGCGCCGCAGAAGCAGTCAACAACATAGAGCTTCTTGCCGCTCAGCTCGTCAATCGCGAGCTTTTTGCAGGCAGCCCAGGTTTCTTCGCTTGCGGGGTGGTTGTCGTTGGGATATTCGGGAGTCGTCCACCAAACGGTGTCGCGGCTCTTGTCGTCCATCACGATGAATTTGTCCTTAGGGGAACGGCCGGTATAAACGCCGGTCATTACGTTGACAGCGCCCAGCTCGGTGAGCTGACCCTTATCAAAGCCCTCGAGAGCGGGATCCATTTCGTCCTCAAAAAGCTGCTCGTAAGAGGGGTTGTAGATAATCTCTTTTACGTCACGAATGCCGTATTTTGTTAAATCAATGTTTGCCATTTATGATTACCTCTTTCTATATTTTTTACAGATACATCATACCATAATTCTCACGCTATTGTCAATATCGCCGAATTGACAAATAAAAGCCGAAAAATGCAATATTTTCAGCCAAATCTTGCAATGCGACCGAGTCGCCGTCAGCGCGCCTTTGGCACAGTTCATCATATGGAAATGCTTCTGCAACGGCGCGTCAAATGTTGCCGTCAGTGGAAATTGCAGCCATCCCCCCCATTATGTATTTAAATGTAACTCACCACTTAACACTTATACTTATAACTTATTACTTATAACTTATAACTTATTACTTATAACTCATCACTTACCACTAACCACTAACCACTAACCACTAAAAACTGGCTTTTTCGTGAAAAACGCTTATTTTCTGCGCAAAAGGCGCGATTCTTGTTGACGAAACCCGATTCTGATGATATACTATCCATATCCGATAAAAATGAGGGTTTTTTATGAAACATTCAATTGCGGCAATTCTGTTGGCGCTTTTTTGTGTGCTTTCCGTTTTTGCGCTCTCCGGCTGCTCGGACGCGGACAATTCCGCTGTGGTCGGCGAGTGGACGCCCAGCACCGTTTCCATCAACGGCACCACCATTTCCTACAGCGAGCTTGACACCGAAAACCGCGACTTCGGCTTCCACTTTTATGCCGACGGAAACTGCAAGATTAAAATCGGCGGGATTCAAAACGACGGCACCTACACCTTTAACGAAACCTCGCTCGACGTCCACTACGGCGGAAAAAGTCAAAAGCTGAGTTACGAAGGCGGCGTGCTGACCCTGAAACTCAGCTACAACAACCAAACCACCTCGTATATGTTTACGAGAGTTTCAAATTAATGCGTAATTCGTAATGCGAAATTCGGAATTACTCAGGACGGAGAGAAAAACTCTTCGCCCTGTTTTTTATTGTTTCACTTGATTTACGCAGAACATCTCGGTCAAGCTAATTTCGAATTCCGAATTCCGAATTCCGAATTATCAAAAGCCCTCTTGACAAACCCTGTTCGTTGTGCTACAGTATATACATAGATTTCCGATGTATATAGAAATGCAATGTATAGGAGCATGTTATGAAATCTGCCTATCTCCAATCTGTTTTGGATAAAATTGAAAACAAAGCCGCGCGCGCTGAAATCGGCGAGGAATTGGAAAGCCACCTGCTCGACAAGCGCGATTATTACATTGAGCTCGGCTACACCGAGGAAGAAGCCGCCCGCAGAGCCGAAGAGGAAATGGGCGACCCCGACGACTGCGCTGTGCCGCTGAACGGACTGCACAGCATGCGAGGGAAAACACCGCTGCGAATGATTACGCTGCTGTTTCTGC
>CAMVLW010000018.1 GCA_947168445.1 uncultured Clostridia bacterium | reverse complement strand
AAGAGCGCGCGGTTGTTATGGAACAGCTGCGCCCGGTCTCCAAGCTGGAAAAAATCATTTTCCCGATTATCGTTGTCATTCTGATTTCGATTTTCCTGCCCGACGCCGCGCCGCTGGTCGGTATGCTGATGCTCGGCAACCTGTTTAAGGAATCCGGCGTGGTGGACAGAATCGCAAAGGCGGCACAGAACGAGCTGATGAACATCATCACGATTTTCCTCGGCGTCACCGTTGGCGCGACCGCCAAGGGCAGCACCTTCCTCACCTTTGACACCATCAAGATTATCGCGCTCGGCTTAATCGCCTTCGCTATGGGCACCGCGTTCGGCGTGCTCTTCGGCAAGCTGATGTATAAATTCACCGGCGGCAAGGTCAATCCGCTGATTGGCTCGGCGGGCGTTTCCGCTGTTCCGATGGCGGCGCGTGTTTCCCAGCGCGTCGGTCAGCAGGAGAACCCCGGCAACTTCCTGCTCATGCACGCTATGGGTCCGAATGTTGCGGGCGTAATCGGCTCCGCGGTTGCCGCGGGCGTTCTGCTCAACGTCATTCCGCACTGATTTTAGATATTTTGGATAAAGGAGGCTCTTGCAGCTTCCTTTATTTTTACGACAAAATCTTGCATATAATTCTCTTTCAGAATTATGATTTTGAAAGCTTATAATATAATAAGCTAGTATGAGTATATTTTCAGGATTGATGAAATAAAGGAGATACACACACAATGCCGAAAAATATTACAATTCAAAAGATTTTAGGGATTCTGCTGCACAGAATTCATATTATTTTGATTTCCGGCGCTTTGGTGGGACTGATATTTTTCATCTACACCAGCGTTGCGATTACGCCTGTTTACAGCACCTCCGCCATGATTTACATTCTCAACTATGGGAAGAACGCCAAGGCGGTCGAGGACCCCGACAAGCAGCCCGCAACCGGCGCGGCGGATTCGGGCTCCTCTGCAAATTCCAGCAATAATGAGACAGCGCAGAAGATTTTTAATTCCGATATGTCGGGCTCCGCGGCGCTTGCCGCCAACTGCATTATTCTGTTCCAGAATTCCAAGGAAATCACCAGCTACTATGACGGCTGCGCTGTCAGCATGTCCACCACCGACAACAGCTTTTATGTCACCATCAACGTCAGCGGCTCCGACCCGCAGAAGTGCGCCAATGTTGCGAATATCGTTGCGGAAAAGTGCGACGAGGTGTTCAACAAGTACTTCTCCTACGGCAAAACCGGCGTGATCCGCGAGGCATACGCGCCCACGGCACCTGTTTCTCCCGACAAAATGAAGAATACGCTGATTGGCGTTGCCATTGGCATTGTGCTCGCGTGCATTGTGGCGATTCTCATGGAGCTGATTGACACCACCATCAAGAGCGACGACGATTTGTCCGCGCTGTATAAGGTTCCCGTGTTCGCGGAAATTCCTGATTTTGAAAATACGGGCAGGTGAGAGGCATGAAGATTAAAATCGGTAAGAAGAATAAAAATAAAAATACGGAAATGCGCACGGAGACCATCTCCGAAAAGAGCAAATTTGCGATTGTTGAGTCGTACAAGGCGGCGAGAACCAACATTATGTTCTCGCTTTCTGCCGACAACAACAAGGTGTTTGCCGTCACCAGCTATTCCAAGGGTGAGGGAAAAAGCACCGTGTCCTCCAACCTCGCCATCTCCTTTTCCAAGATGGAAAAGCGCGTGCTGCTGATTGACAGCGACCTCAGACGTCCCAATCTGCACAACATCTTCAAGGTGGAGAACAGCGCCGGACTTTCCAATATTATCGGCAAAATGGTGGAGTTTGAGGACGTGGTTCACCGCGATGTGCTCCCGAATCTTGACATTCTGCCCTCCGGCACCATCCCTCCCAACCCCTCCGAGCTGCTCTGCTCGGCGCGGTTTATCGAGCTTGTCGGCAAGCTGAAGGAGGAATATGACTACCTGATTTTCGACACGCCGCCCATCGGCGTTGTTGCCGACGCGCTTTTGCTCAAGGATTTGGTCGCGGGCTTTGTGGTGGTTTTGCGCGAGCGCAGCACCACCCACGGTGATATTCAAAACCTTCTTGACAGTGCCAGCCTTGCAGACTGCAAGCTGCTCGGCTTCATCAAGGTCGGCTGCACCAACAACAAAAAGCGCGGCAAACGCGGCTATTACTACTACCAATACTATTAAAATACTCAACAGACTTACCAAGGATTTTGCGGTAAGTCTGTTTTTTTATCAACAAAACACTGAAAATGCAAGATTTTGAAAAAAGACTTGCATTTTAGAGCCGTTTGCGCTACAATATTTGAGGATAAACCATCACGATTTGCATTTTTTGACAAAGGAGAACGCATGATGAACTATTTGAATTGCAGCGCTCAGGAACTTGAGCAGGAGTATCAAGCCTTAAAAAAGCAGTATGAGGACGAAAAGGGCAAGGGTCTGAACCTGAACATGGCAAGAGGAAAGCCCGGCAAGGAGCAGCTTGATTTGTCTCTCGACATGCTCGACGTGGTGAACAGCAAGTCCGAATTTGTCGGCGCCGACAAAATGGATTGCCGCAACTACGGTATTCTCGAGGGCATTGAGGAGTGCAGAAAGCTGTTCGGCGACATTCTCGGCGTGGACTACAAAAATGTCATGGTCGGCGGCAGTTCTTCGCTCAACATGATGTTCGACACCATTTCCTGCCTGATGACAAAATCCATTGCAGAGGGCTGCAAGCCCTGGTATGAGGTTCCCGACAGAAAATTCCTCTGCCCGGTTCCCGGCTACGACCGTCACTTCGGTATCACCGGCTATTACGGCTTTGAAATGATTCCCGTTCCCATGAGCGAGGACGGTCCCGATATGGACATGATTGAGGAGCTGGTTGCGAGCGACGCCTCCGTCAAGGGCATTTGGTGCGTTCCGAAATATTCCAACCCGCAGGGCATCACCTACAGCGACGAAACCGTAAAGCGTCTGGCAAATTTGAAGCCCGCCGCAAAGGATTTCCGCATTATGTGGGACAACGCCTACTGCGTGCACGACGTCACCGACACCCCCGACGAACTGCTGAATATCTATGACGAGTGCGTGAAGGCGGGCAATGAGGACTTGCCGCTGCTGTTCTGCTCCACCTCAAAAATCACCTTCCCCGGCGCGGGCGTTGCGGCAATGGCGGCTTCCCCCAACAACATGAAGGTGTTCCGCGAGAGATATAACTTTGAAATCATCAGCTACGACAAGCTCAACATGCTGCGTCATGTGAAATACTTCGGCGACTACAACGGCGTTCTGGAGCATATGAAAAAGCACAAGGCGGTGCTTGCGCCGAAGTTTGCCATTGTGCTCGACACCCTGCAAAAGGAGCTGGTTCCCGCGGGAATCGGCAGCTGGACGAACCCCAACGGCGGCTATTTTGTCAGCATTGACGTGCTGAGCGGCACCGCAAAGCGCGTGGTGCAGCTTTGCAGGGAGGCAGGTCTGGTGCTCACCGGAGCAGGCGCGACCTATCCCAACGGCAACGACCCGCACGACGCGAATATCCGCATTGCGCCGTCCTTCCCGCCGAACGACGAACTGCAAACCGCAATGGATTTGTTCTGCGTGTGCGTCAAGCTTGCCGCGTGTGAAAAGCTGCTTGCGAAGTAAAAACGAACAGCGCAAACACTCTGTTTTCGCGCGGGTTCAACGCGCGGAGCGGACAGACTTTAGGCAATGTGTTATGCAATTCTTCCAAATTAAAAGATTTTATGCGCAAATATTCTTTATTCTATTGACAATTTGACAAAAAAATCTTATAATAACTCTGTTATGTCTGTAAGTATGCATGCGTAACGGAGTTATTTTTGTATGCATATTCAGATAAGTTCCCGCGGAAGAGAGCCTGTTCAGGGCTTTTCTTTTGTGAGAAACGAAAATTACATGGAGGTTTTTAAGGCATGAAAAGAGTTCCAAAGCCTGTGTTCTTCATCGTTGCCTTGCTGATTCTTGCCTTCACGTTTACCGCGATTTTCGGTATCGCCTACTACAACGGCGACAACAAAAACACGGTACTCAAGGGCGTCGGCGACATTCGATGGGGAATTGACATCAGGGGCGGCGTTAACGCGACCTTTAAGCCCGCGGACGACTACAACGCCACTGATGACGAGCTGCAAGCTGCAAAGGTGATTATCGAAACACGTATGGTTTCGTCGGGTATCACCGACTACGAGCTGTACGCGGACACCGCGAAGGACAGAATTATCGTCCGCTTCCCGTGGAAGTCCGACGAGGTTGACTACAACGCCAACGAAGCGATTAACGAGATTTCCTCGACCGCAAGCCTGACGTTCCGTCCGGGCAATTCCTATGAGGACGTTTCCTACGACACCAACGGCGAAACGGTGATGAAAACACCGTCCGGCGAAACAGCGGAAACCATTTTGATGGACGGTTCCGCGGTCAAGGACGCCAAGGCGGGTATTCAGACCAATCAGGACGGCAGCACCCAGCATGTTGTCAACCTGACCCTCACCGACGAAGGCAAGGAAACCTTTAAGGACATTACCACCCAGTACAAGGGAAAGGTCGTTTCTATCTGGATGGACGACATCATGATTTCCGCTCCCACCGTTAACGACGTTATCTCCGACGGCAACGCCGTTATCTCGGGCAGCTTCACAAGCGCCACCGCAAACGCGCTGGCAAACAAAATCAAGGCAGGTGCGCTGCCCTTTGCGCTGGAAACCGTCACCTACGGTAACATCAGCCCCACATTGGGTCAAAACGCGCTGCTCGCAATGGGCGTTGCGGCGGTCATCGCGTTTATCATCATCGCGATTATCATGCTGGTATTCTACCGCTTGCCCGGCTTTATCGCTATCATCTCCCTGCTCGGACAGATGGGTCTGTCGGTCGCGGCAATTTCGGGCTATTTCCCGATTATGTCCTCCTTCACCATGACCCTGCCCGGTATCGCGGGTCTGATTCTCTCTATCGGTATGGGCGTTGACTGTAACGTCATCACGGCGGAGCGTATCAAGGAAGAGCTGCGCGGCGGCAGAACGCTTGACGGCGCGCTGGAAAAGGGTACCAAGAACTCACTGGCGGCGATTGTTGACGGTAACATGACCGTTGTTATCGTATCCATCATTCTGATGCTGGTGTTCGGTCCCTCCAACATTCTTTCCTTCATCTTCGGTGAATCCACCACGGGTACTATCTACGCGTTCGGTTATACGCTGCTCGTCGGCGTAATCTCCAACTTCATCATGGGTATCTTCTTCTCAAGACTCATGCTCAGAAGTATCGCGGGACTCAAGCCCTTTAGAAATCCCTGGTTATATGGAGGTGCTAAGAATGGCAAATAATGTTCAGACGAAAGCAGAAACTTCTATGACCGTTGCGGAAATCAGCGAAAAGTATAACGGCGGCAAGCGCATTATCAACTTTACCGGCAAGAAGAAAATCTTCTTCGGCATTTCGCTGGGTATCATCATTATCGGTATCATTTGCAACTTCATTTTCGGCACCACCCTTGACATTCAGTTCTCCGGCGGTGCAACGCTGACCTACAGCTTCCAGGGCAATCTGGATGAAAACGAGGTGCACAACTTTATTCAGGAAAAAACCACCGACCGCATTACCACCGCTTTTTCAAGTGATTTGGTCGGCGGCACCGGCAACAACGTCACCGTTCAGTTCTCCGGCAACGATTCCATCGACAAGGAAATCGGCGCTTCGCTGACAACAGAGCTGCAAACCAAGTATCCCGACGCAAAGTTCGCGCTGCTTGAAGAAAACTCCGTTGACGCTTCCATGGGCTTCAGCTTCCTGCTCAAGTGTCTGGCGGCGGTTGCGATCGCAAGCGTTCTGATGGTGCTCTACGTAACCATCCGCTTCAAGAAAATCGGCGGTCTGTCCGCAGGTATGATGGCGCTTGTCGCGCTGTTCCACGACGTGGCAATGATTTACTTCATGTATGTCATTTTCCGCTGGCCGATTGACTCCAACTTTATCGCGGTTGTCCTGATGATTCTCGGTTACTCACTGAACGATACCATCGTTATCTACGACCGTGTGCGTGAGCAGAGAAAGGTTATGGGCAGAAAGGTGCCGATTGACATGACCTTCAACGTCAGCTGCACCAAGACCATCAAAAGAACCATCATGACCTCTGTCACCACCTTGGCGGCAATTCTCACCGTTTACGTTGTGGCAAGCGTGTTTAACATCGCTTCCGTAAAGGGCTTTGCGCTGCCGATGATGATCGGTGTCATCTCCGGTTGTTATTCTTCTATCTGCATCGCAGGTCCCCTGTGGGTGATGTGGCAGAACAGAAAGGCTGCAAAGAAGGCTGCCGCAAAGCAATAACCGTTGCCACGGTGGGCAGTTCGCGCAACAGACGTTTGCATGAATGATTGCCGTTCATGCCCGCGTTCAAACGCACCTGTGCAGCGTCACGTTGCCAATTAAAGAATATTTTCTAAAAACGGGTACTCGCTTCCTTTGATGGAGGCGAGTCCTTTTTTTGCGTTCGCGCTCTCCGAAAAGTACATGTCCGCGTTGCCGTTTTCCAAATGCACCCGCATTTTGGCAATCCCGGTTCCCACGCTGTCCACATAATCGTGAATCAGCAGCACGTCGATTCCCTTCACGTCCCCGTCCCACGCGCTCTCCAAAGCGCGGCACTGCGCCAATGCTTGCGCTGTCTGACCGCTGCCTGTCATGCGGTCAATCTCCTCAATCCGCGCAAGGCAGTTTTCGGTTTTGCTTTTCACATAACCGATTTCAAACAGCGACGCGCCGAGCGACAGCGCCATCAGTCCCAGAGAGATAAAAATCCGCTTCATGCCCGGTTCTCCTTTTTGATAATTGTGTACGCGCCGCTGCCGTCGAGCGTCATGATAAACACATTCTTCAGGTCGGTTTGATTCTTTTTCAGAATATTCCTCACCTGATTTTCGCCGTTTGGAAGCATGTTCACGGAAGAATCAATGATGGCGCCGTCACTCACCACCACCGTTTCCAGCTTGTTGTCGGGAATTTCCACGCCGCATTCTCCGGCGTTCGGCACGCGCTTTGCGGGCTTTTCCAAAACGCTGAGCGTGCCGTTTGTTTCCATAATGCAGTACTGCACGTCGCCGAGCGAAAAAACGTCCTGCTGTCTAAGCTGCGCAATCAGGTCGTCCACCGTCAGCCGCAGGCGCTTCAAATTGTTTTGCAGCAGCTTGCCGTCCGCGATAATCACCACCGGGCTGCCGCAAATCAGCTTGCGAAAACGGCGGCTTTTCATCATCAAAACGCTCACCGCCACCTCCATTGCCACCAGCACCAGCACCGGAATCACGCCGCTGAGCAGCGGCTGCGAGGTGTTTTGCATGGGGAGAGAAGCAATGTCGGAAATCACCATCGTCACCACCAGCTCGCTTGGCTGCATGTCGCTGATTTGCCGCTTGCCCATCAGCCGTATCGCGAAAATGATAAACGCGTAAAGCACAATGGTGCGGATAATTGATATAAGCATAGCATCACCGCTGTTATTTTTGACCTTCCGGCGCAAAATATTCCGCTTTTCCGAATAATTGCCGTTTGATAACCAAAAATAAGAGCGGTGATTTTATGAATAATTCTCTGAAAGAAAATATAAAGAACCTGCAAACGCTCTTTGCCAATTCAGCCGACTTGTCCGTGCGCGAGGTCACGCTGAAATCCGTGCGGCAAATCCGTGCCGCGATTCTCACGGTAGAGGGCATGGTGAGCAAGGAGGAACTGGCGCAGTCCTCGGTGAATCCGCTGATGGCGTTCGACTTCGGCGCAAAGACAGAGCGGGAGGCGTATCAAACGATTCTCAGCCGCGTGCTCGCGTCCTCCGACGTGACGGAAATCGAGGGGCAGGAGCAGTTAATCAGCTTCATCACCTCCGGCTTTGCGGTGATTGCGCTGGACGGCGTAGAGAAGATGATTGCCGTCGGTTCACAGGGCTATGCCTACCGCGGGGTTGCCGAGCCGGAGAGCGAGGTGGTGCAGCGCGGCGCAAGAGAGGGCTTCACCGAGCCGCTGCGCGTCAATATGTCGCTGCTGCGCCGCCGTGTGAAAAGCCCCGATTTGGTGTTTGAGCAAATGACCGTGGGAAAAAAGTCCCGCACGCAGTTGATGCTCTGCTATCTGCAAAAAGCCGTTTCGCAGGAATTGCTCGAAAAGCTGCGCGAGCGCCTGCAAAGCTGCGATTTGGAAACCGTTCTCGCCTCCGGCTATCTCGCGGAATATCTGGAGGACAGCCGCACCAGCCGCCTGTTTTCGGGCGTGGGCATTTCCGAGCGCCCCGACACCGTTTGCGGCAAGCTGACCGAGGGCAGAATCGCGATTATTGTTGACGGCACACCCGCCGTCATGCTGGTTCCGCATTTGTTTGTCGAGGAATTTCAGGGCGTGGACGACTATTCCAACCGCACTTATTACGCGGCGTTTATCCGCACGCTGAAATACCTCTCATTTTTCACGGCGATATTTTTGCCCGCGATTTACACCGCCTTCGCGCAATTTCACCCCGAATATTTTCCGACATGGATTTTGGTCAAAACCTCAAAATCCCTCTCCGAAACGCCGCTGCCCGTTACGCTGGAGGTGCTCTTGATTACCTTTGTGTATGAAATCATGAAGGAGGCGGGATTGCGGATTCCGAAATCGCTCGGTCACGCCGTCAGCATTGTCGGCGCGCTGGTAATCGGGGAGAGCGCGGTCACGGCGGGCATCATCAGCTCGTCAACCCTCATGGTGGTGGCGACCGCCGCGATTTGCAGCTATGTCACCTCGTCGCTCTATCCGCCGATTATGACGCTGCGTTTCCTGTTTGTGATTGTCGGCGGTACGCTCGGCTTGTGGGGAATCGTGCTCGCCACGGCGATTGTGCTAATCAGCATGTGCTCCAAAACCTCGCTCGGCGTGCCGTATATGTCCTCGCTCGCGCCGTTTTCACTGCGCACCATGCGCGACGTCTTTGTCCGTGCGGGCTGGAAGAAGCTTTCGGAGCATACGATTAAGGTGCAGAATTTTGCGGAAACGGAGGAAAAGGCATGAAAACAGAGGTTCCCTTTTCATCAAAGCGGCTGTTCATGACGCTCATGCTCTGCGCCTGCGCGGTCATTCTGCTGCAAAATCACGACCTCTCGGCGGACGCTTCCTTCTGGGTGAATCTGCTCAGCGTTTTTGCGGGGCTGGGGGTTTGCTTTTTCTACTTCTTGCCCGCTATTATTCTAAAGAAGAAGTATAATACCGATGTGATGACCCTCGCAAATCAGGCAGGCACGCCGCTGAAATGGGCGACGGCGGTGTTTTACGCGCTCTATTTCTTATTCACCGCCGAGTATTTTCTGATTCCGTACACCGACATGTTCTGCAAAAAGTATTATGCCGGAGCGCCGCCTTGCCTGATTGCGCTGGCGGTGCTGGCGTGCTGCGTCTATGCCGCCGTCAAGGGCGTCAACGTCATTACGCGGTTTGGCATTTTTCTGTTTGTCCTCGCGCTGGTGACGAATTTCCTGATGTTCGCGGGCAGCGCCTCCTCGCTGCGCTTTGAGGAGAATCTCGCCTTTCGCGGCACGCTCTCCGCGTTTTTGCAAAACAGCGGCTACTTCATCACGCCCTGCTTTATCGCGGCGATTTATGTCTGCTTATCGGGCTACACGCGGCGCTTCACATGGCGGCAGCCGTTGACAGCGCTTGCGCTCACAGGCTTAAAATACGCGCTGGTGTTGTTTTTTATCGCGTTTTCCGCCGGAGAATACGCCGGGCGGCAGGAATACGAAACCTATCTGCTCTCCCGCGTGGCGCATTTCGGCAGCTTTGCGGGCATTGAAAGCTTTTACATGGCGCTTTCCACCATGTCCGTGTTTATGATAACCGCGCTGCTGCTCTGCTGTACCTGCCGCGGTTTTCAGCTTGGCGGAAACGTCAAATGGACGGCGGCGTTTGCCGCGCTTCTGTTTTTTGTGCGCTTTATCGCGGAAAAGTTTGATTCTTTAAATGAATTATTTACCAACGCGGCGCTGCTCAACGGCTTCACCTTTGTTGCCGCTGTGGTGATTCCGTCGGCATACTTGATAGGGAGGAAGAAACATGCCTAAAAAACTGACAGCGCTTTTGTTGCTTTTGCCGATAGTGCTCTCCGGCTGCATTGCCTCGCGGCAAATTGAGTCCGCCGCTGTCATTGAAACCGTCAGCGTCAGCCGTCAAGGCGGCAGCCAGCTCTACACCTTTTTCCGTCTGACCGACAGCGATTCTCCCGACGCGGTCAGCGTACCCGCCGAATCCTTTGAGCAGGCGCTTCAACTCGCCGCGGCGCAGTATATTCCGAATCTTTCGCTCGCCAAGCTGGAGCTGCTGCTCTACCAAACAGACGTTGAGCGCAAAGCACTGCGCGCCGACATTGACTATATTTCCACACAGGCGTCCTTTTCGCCTGTCGCCTGCCTTGCGCTCTGCGACGAAAACGTCCTGCGCCGTCTGCGGCAAAAAACAGAAACACAGTCGCTGATAAAGCAGCAGTTAATTCTTTGTAAGAATCAAAATCCCACGGTTCAGTTGGATTATCTCTCTGTGTTCAACAGCTTTGCCCGCCAATCGCCGAACAGCTTTTCCGTTGCGTTCATCACCTCGGACGGCGAGATGAAAATCTCCGCCGGGAAGATGGAATAATCAAAATTTTTTCAAAAATATTCACGAAAACCCTTTATTATAATCGCCTTTTGTAGTATAATATAAACTAAATGTATTATACCCAATTTTAAAAAGGCGGTGGAATTATGTCTGAATTTTCCGTACCTCTGTCCGAAATCGTTGACAGACTCAGCTTGGACAAGGTTTATGTGTCTGAAAACTATGAGGAAACCATGATTTCCTCGGTTGAAATCAATCGACCCGGCTTGGAATTGACAGGTTATTTTGAATTCTTTGACAACAAGCGTATTCAAATTCTCGGCAACACCGAGTTTTCCTATCTCGGACGCTTCGGCTCCGAGGCGCAGCGCATGGTGATTGACTCCATCTTCAGCTTCGGCCCGCCCGCGGTCATTATCTGCCGCCAAATTGAGCCGAGCAACGTGATTTTGGAGAGCGCCAAGCTGCACAAGGTGTCTATCTTCCGCACGGATGAAAACACGTCAGACCTCACCGCCCGTCTGGTACAATTTCTCAACCGCGAGCTCGCGCCGCGCATCACGCGCCACGGCGTGCTGGTTGAGGTGTACGGCGAAGGTTGTCTGCTGATCGGCGACAGCGGCGTCGGTAAAAGCGAAACCGCCATTGAACTGATTAAGCGCGGTCACCGCCTTGTTGCGGACGACGCGGTTGAAATTCTGCGCACCTCCATCAACACGATTGTCGGTCAGTCTCCGGCGAATATCCGTCATTTCATCGAGCTGCGCGGCATAGGTATTATCAATGCACGCCAACTCTTCGGTATGGGCGCGATTAAAACCAGCGAGAAAATCGACATGGTGGTCAACCTTGAATTGTGGGACAACACCAAGGTGTATGACCGCATGGGTCTTGACAACGAATACATGGAAATCCTCGGCGTAGAGGTTCCCACCATGACCATTCCCGTCAAGCCCGGACGTAACCTCGCGGTCATTATCGAGGTGGCGGCAATGAACAACCGCCAAAAGAAAATGGGCTACAACGCCGCCAAGGATTTGCTCAAAAGCCTTGGCATGGACTTGACCGCCATGCCCGAATCCCCCAAGGTCGTTATCGACAAGTGGGAGTAGGGGAAATAGTGAATAATGAATAATGAATAATAGAGGTAATTTATGGATAGAACAGACATTATTTATAATCTTGCGGAGATTTTGGGGTGTGACGCGCGCAAGGATGAACCGCTCAGCCGTCACACCACCTTCAAAATCGGCGGCACCGCCGATACATATGTGAAGGCAACCTCCGTCAGCAAGCTCAGCACCATGATAAAGGAATGCCGTGAGTCGGACATCGACTACATGATTATCGGCAACGGCAGCAATCTGCTTGCTTCCGACGACGGCTACCGCGGCGTGGTAATCCGTCTTGACGGCGATTTCCGCAGGATTTCACTGGTGGACGAAACCACCATCTACTGCGGTGCGGGCGCAACGCTCGCAGCCCTCTGCAAATTCGCGCTCAACTGCGGCTTGAGCGGTCTGGAATTTGCGTGGGGAATTCCCGGCACTGTCGGCGGCGCGGTCTTTATGAACGCGGGCGCTTACGGCGGCGAGATGAAGGACGTGGTTTACAGCGTGAACCACCTCACCCCGGAGGGCGACACCGGCAGAATTGAAAAGGAAAATCTGGAGCTCGGCTACCGCACCAGCGTCTACCGCCGCAACAAGGCGATTATCACCGGCGCGACCATCCGGCTCAAAAAGGATAACCCCGGCGATATTCGCGCCAGAATGGACGACTATCTCGGCAGGCGCAGCAGCAAGCAGCCGCTTGACTTTCCCAGCGCCGGCAGCGTGTTCAAGCGTCCCGAGGGCGCCTATGCGGGCGCGCTGATTGAGCAGTGCGGCTTGAAGGGTCATTCCCACGGCGGCGCGCAGGTCAGCGAAAAGCACGCCGGCTTTATCATCAACAAGCAAAACGCCACCGCAAACGACGTCAAAAGCCTGATTCGTGAGGTGCAGACAAAGGTTTATGACGAAACAGGCTACAGCCTTGAATGTGAGTTAATTATTCTCTAGGAGAAATATATGGAGTTTGTCATCATCACGGGCATGTCCGGCGCCGGAAAAACCACGGCGCTCCATGTGCTGGAGGACATCGGCTACTACTGCGTGGACAACATTCCCGCCTCGCTGCTTCCCATGCTCTACACCCTCTGCTCCAAGTCGGAGGACGAGAACATGCGGCGCGTGGCGGTGGTGGTTGACGTGCGCGGCACCGAAAACTACAAAATGATGAATATTGCGATTGAGCAGTTCAAGTCGGCGCACGAGGACGTAAAAATCCTCTTTTTCGACGCGAAAACCGATGTGATTATCATGCGCTACAAGGAAACCCGCCGCCGCCATCCGCTTGCCGAGCGGTTAAAGGACGGCTCTGTGGCGGACGCTGTGGAGTTTGAAAAGGCGCTGCTCATCTCCGTCAGAAATCTGGCGGACTACATTGTGGACACCACCTACATGTCCAACAAGCAGCTGCGCGAGCGCATCATGAACCTGTTCATGGAGGACGCCACCAAGGCGCTGACGCTCACGTTTATGTCGTTTGGCTTTAAATACGGAATTCCGCTCGAGGCGGATATGATTATCGACGTGCGCTGCCTGCCCAATCCCTTCTACCTGCCCGACCTCAAGCCCAAAACAGGACTTGACAAGGAGGTGCGCGATTATGTTCTCAACAGCGAGGAAACGCAGGAGTTTGTCAGGCTCACGCTGAATTTGCTCGATTTTTCCGTTCCGCTCTATCTCAAGGAGGGCAAAAGCGAGCTGGTGGTCGGCGTCGGCTGCACCGGCGGCAAGCACCGCAGCATCACCGTCGCCCTTGAATTGGAGCAGCATTTTGCCGACCTCGGCTACCGCTGCCTGATTCAGCACCGCGATATTGACAAGCAATAGGAGGAGCCGTGTCTTTTTCATCAGATGTCAAAAAGGAGCTGTGCAAAACGCGGTGCTTCGACAGGGAAATGCGCAAGGCGGAGCTGTACGGCATGCTGCTGTTCGGCAAAACCTTCCGCGCGGACAAGCTGGTGTTCACCACCGAAAGCTCCCACGCGGCAGCCCGGCTGACGCTTTTGCTGGAAGAGCTCTACATGCCAATCATCGAGCGGCAAAACGCGCTGCGCGTGCGCTCCGGCGAGAGCAGGCTCTATAAAATAGAAGTGGTCGATTCAGAGGATTGCCGCAGGATTTATGAGGATTTCGGTCATTCCGCCTCTCAGGTCACGCTGCGCGTCAACCGTGCCAACCTCAGCGCGGACGAGCTTTCCGCGGCGTTTGTGCGGGGCGTGTTCCTCAGCTGCGGCTCGGTGTCCGACCCCATGAAAAGCTATCACGCCGAGTTTTGCGTTCCTCACAAAAACCTCAGCGTGGATTTGTGCAAAATCCTCACCGAAGTGACCGAATGTGATTTTGCGCCGAAAACCGTCACCCGCAGCGGCAGCTACATTGTCTATTTCAAGGGCAGCGAGCAGATTTGCGATTTGCTGACCTATATCGGCGCGCCGATTCAGGCGATGGAGATTATGGGCACCAAGGCGGTCAAGCAGGTGCGCAACAACATCAACCGCCGCGTCAACAGCGAAATGGCGAATATTGAAAAGGTGGTTTCCGCCGCCGTGAAGCAAACCGAGGCGATTCAGCTGATTAAGGACACCGTCGGGCTTGAAGCGCTGCCCGACGATTTGCGCGAAATCGCCCTGCTCAGACTGGAAAATCCCGACATGTCGCTGCGCGCGCTCGGAGAAAACCTGAGCACGCCCATCAGCCGCAGCGGCGCCAATCACCGCCTGCAGCGCATAATGGAATTTGCGCAGTCAAAGGCGGCTTTGGCAGGCAAAAAGGAGTTATGATATGGAAAATTCACAAAACAAGCTGACGCTGGAGCAGGCGGGCGCACAGCTCGACGCGCTCATCAGCCGTCTTGAAAATACCGCGCTGCCGCTTCAGGAGAGCGTGGAAATCTACACAAAGGCTTGCAAGCTGCTCGCCTACTGCATGAACGAGGTCAAGGACTATCAGAAAAAGGCTGAAAGCGTCTTTGAAACGCTTGCGCCTTATCTGAACGGGGAGGGCGACCCAAATGCATGAAGAATATTTAGAAAAGATTAACAGCGCGCTGTTCGGCTTTTTGCCGCGGGAAACGCTCCGCGAGCAAAAGCTGATTGACGCGATGAAATACAGCCTTGAAGCGGGCGGAAAGCGCGTGCGTCCGATGCTGGTGCTCGAATTCTGCGCCCTGTGCGGCGGCAGCGTTGAAGCTGCGCTGCCCTTTGCGTGCGCGGTCGAGATGATTCACACCTACTCGCTGATTCACGACGATTTGCCCTGCATGGACGATGACGATTTGCGCCGCGGCAAGCCCTCCAATCACAAGGTGTTCGGAGAGGACATTGCGTTGCTGGCGGGCGACGCGCTGCTCACGCTCGCGTTTGAAACGCTTTCCTGCGACAAAGCCGCGGAAGCGGCGGGGGACAGGGCGTGCCGTCTTGCGGCAAACACCCTCGCGGGCTACGCGGGCTGCACCGGCATGGCGGGCGGTCAGGCGATTGATTTGATGAGCGAAGAAACCAACGCGCCCTATGAGGTTGTCTCCGAGCTGGTGCAAAAGAAAACCGCCTGTCTGATTCAGGCGGCGTGCGAGCTGGGCTGCCTCGCTGCGGGCGCAACGGAGGAACAGCGCAGGGCTGCCGCGCGGTACGGCGAGGGCATCGGCATGGCGTTCCAAATTCAGGACGACATTCTCGACTGCACCTCCACCGACGAAGAACTCGGCAAGCCCATCGGCAGCGACGAGGAAAACCAAAAATCCACCTTTGTTTCGCTGCTCGGCATGGAAAAATGCCGCAAGATGGTGGAGGATTACACCGCACAGGCAATTACGGCGCTCGAAAGCTTTGACGGCGACACCAAGCCGCTTGCGGAGTTTGCCGGACAGCTTGCCAAAAGGAAAAACTGATTTCTTGATATTTTAGGAACTGGTAATTATGAGTGAGTATCCGATACTCTCAAAAATAAATACGCCAAAGGACGTCAAGCGGCTGCCGGAGGAAAACATCGGCGCGCTCTGCGCCGAAATCCGCGAAAAGCTGGTTGAGGTGGTGTCTGTCAACGGCGGTCATCTTTCGCCCAATCTCGGAGTGGTGGAAATGACGGTTGCGCTGCACCGCGTCTTTGACTTTCCGAAGGACAGCATTGTCTGGGACGTCGGTCACCAAAGCTACACCCACAAGCTGCTCACCGGCAGATTCGAGGAATTTGACACGCTGCGCACCAAGGACGGCATTTCGGGCTTTCCCAAAAAGGAAGAAAGCCCCTATGACGACTTCAACACCGGTCACAGCAGCACCTCCATTTCCGCCGCGTTCGGAATCGCCAACGCCAAGGCGATGAACGGCGACAACAGCGCCACCATTGCCGTTATCGGCGACGGCTCGCTGACAGGCGGCTTGGCGTTTGAGGCGCTCAACAACGCCGGGCGCTTCAACAAAAACTTTATCGTCGTGCTCAACGACAACAAAATGTCCATCTCCAAAAACGTCGGCGCCATTCCGCGCTATCTCACCACCGTGCGGATTCAGCCGTGGTACATCCGCGTGAAGAAGGTCACCGAGCGCGCGCTGTCGCATATTCCGCTGGCAGGCAGAATCATGAAGGCGTTTTTGCGGCGCAGCAAATCAAGGCTGAAAAATTTAGTCTATAAAAACACCCTGTTCGACTGCTTCGGCTTTACATACCTCGGTCCCATTGACGGTCACAACGTAGAAGAGCTTGAAAACGCCTTCCGTGCCGCGAGAAAGAACAACTCGCCCGCGTTGGTGCATGTGGTGACAAAAAAGGGCAAGGGCTACCGTCCGGCGGAAAAGGAGCCGGGTGAGTTCCACGGAATCGGACAGTTCGACATTGATTCCGGCGAGCCGATTTCCAGTCACAAGGGCTTTTCGGCGGAATTCGGCAAAACGCTCTGCGAGTTTGCCGACAGGGACGACAAAATCTGCGCCATCACCGCCGCCATGACAAGCGGCACCGGCTTAACCGATTTCGCGAAGGAACACAAAAACCGCTTTTTTGACGTGGGAATTGCCGAGGAGCATGCCGTGACCTTCGGCTGCGGCTTGGCTTCAAAATCCTACCGTCCCGTGTTCGCGGTGTATTCCACCTTTTTGCAGCGCTCCTACGACCAGCTGATTCACGACGCCTCTCTGGGGCAGAACCATCTGGTGCTCGCCATTGACCGTGCGGGCATTGTGGGCAGCGACGGCGAAACCCATCAGGGCGTGTTCGACGTTTCCATGCTCAACACGATTCCGAATTCGGTCATTTTCTCACCCACCTATTTTGAGGGAATGCGCAAGGCGCTCTACAACGCCCTTTACCGTCAAAGCGGATTGGCGGCGGTGCGTTATCCGCGCGGCGGCGAGCTCTATAAGCCCGCCGACTTTCCCGAAGAAAGCATTGACTACAACATCTACGGCAACCCGAACGCGCGCTATCTGCTTGTCACCTACGGCAGACTCTTTTCCTATGCGTGCAAGGCAAAGGAAAAGCTGCGCAGCCGGGGGATTGACGTTTGCATCTTAAAGCTCTGTAAAATCAAGCCCGTCAGCGGCGAAGCGGTCTTTTTTGCCTCGCGCTTCAAAGAAATCTGGTTTTTTGAGGAAGGCGTGAAAAACGGCGGCATTGCCCGCAATTTCTCCGACTTGGTGGTGTTCCGCGGCTTTCGCGGCGTTTATCACATCAAGGCAATCGGTGATGAATTCGTCAAGCAAATGACCGTCAGCGAGGCGCTCTCTATGCTAAAGCTTGACGACGAGGGCATGACAGAGGTTATCACAAAGGACATTCAGCATGAAAAAAAGACTTGACGTTTTGGTATATGAAAAGGGCTTTGCCGAAAGCCGTGAAAAAGCAAAGGCGATTATCATGGCGGGGCAGGTGTATGTTGACAACCAAAAGGCGGACAAGGCGGGCGCTTCCTATGAGGAAACCGTGCATCTTGAGGTGCGCGGCAACGCCCTGCGCTATGTCAGCCGCGGCGGGCTGAAGCTTGAAAAGGCAATGAACAGCTTTCCGATTGACCTCAGCGGAAAAATCACCATGGACATCGGCGCCTCCACCGGCGGCTTTACCGACTGTATGCTGCAAAACGGCGCCAAAAAGGTGTATTCCATCGACGTCGGCTACGGTCAGCTTGCGTGGAAGCTGCGCACCGACGAGCGCGTTGTCAACCTTGAACGCACCAACATGCGCAAGGTCACGCGCGAGCAGGTGCCGGATTTGATTGACTTTTTCTCAGTGGACGTTTCGTTCATTTCGCTTCGCCTGATTCTCCCTGTGGCGAGGGAGCTGACGGCGGAAAACGGTCAGGCGGTCTGCCTGATTAAGCCGCAGTTTGAAGCGGGGCGTGAAAAGGTCGGCAAAAAGGGCGTTGTCCGCGACCCTGCGGTGCATGCTGAGGTGGTGCGGAATATCTATGATTTCTGCCTGCAAAACGGCTTTGACGTGCTCGGCTTGGATTTTTCCCCGGTCAAGGGACCCGAGGGCAACATTGAATATCTCATTTTTCTGCAAAAATCCGACGAGCCGAAGGCGACCGTCACCATCACTCCGGAGCAGCTTGTGAAGGCTTCTCACGAAGCGCTCGACAAATAAGAGGAACATATGAAAATTGCGATTGTGGTTAACCTGACAAAAGAAAAGGCGATTGCCTGCGCGCACAAAATCATTGAAATCTTGCGCGAGGCGGGCGCGCAGCCCGTGATGCCGCCGGAGTGCGAAATGGATTTCTCGAACAGCGGCGCTGCGTTTGCGCCGTCTGTGGAACAGCTTTTTGAAACCGCCGACGCCGCGGTGACTGTCGGCGGCGACGGCACCATCATTCACGCAGCCAAATACGCCGCGCCCACCAACACGCCCCTGATTGGCGTCAACGTCGGCAGGCTGGGCTTTGCGGCGGACGTTGAAGCCGACGAAATCGGTGATTTGAAAAAGCTGGTCAGCGGAGAATACGCCACCGAGGAGCGCGTTTTGCTCAATGTGGAGGTGCAAACGCCTGTCGGGTCAAGCAGCTATCTGGCGGTGAACGACGCGGTTGTCACCCACGGTCAGCTCTCAAAAATCGTGGATTTCAGCCTGTTTCTCGACGGCGAGGAAATCTCCCGCTACCGTGCGGACGGTCTGCTCTTTTCCACGCCCACCGGCTCCACCGCCTATTCGCTTTCGGCGGGCGGACCCATTTTGGCGCCGCAAATGCAGTGTATTCTCATGACCCCGGTGTGTCCCCATTCGCTGTTTTCGCGCTCGGTGCTGTTCGACGCGGATTCCGAGCTGGCGGTCACGGTCAAAATTCCGGCGGGCTGCAGCTGTATGCTCTCCATTGACGGCGAAAAAAACATTGAAATTGCGGAAGCAGACAGAATTGTCGTCAAAAAATCAGCGCTCACCCTGCGCCTGATTTCCATTGAAAACCGTAATTTTTACAGAAAGCTCAACGAAAAACTCAAGGAGAGGGAACTCTGATGAAAAGCGGAAGACACGCAAAAATACTTGAAATCATTTCCGAATACCCTGTAGAAACGCAGGACGAAATCATCACCCGCCTCAAGGAAGCGGGCTACCGGGCGACGCAGGCGACCATCTCGCGCGACATCAAGGATTTGCGCCTTGTCAAAACGCTCGGCAGCGACGGCAAATACCGCTACACCTCCGCTCAGAACCGCAACGCGGATTTGCGCTCCAGCTTTGCGCAGCTTTTCTCCAATTCCGTCACCTCTGTTGACTGCGCGCAGAATTTGGTGGTCATCAAAACCCTCAGCGGCATGGCAAACGCCGTTTGCGCCGCGATGGATTCCACCGAAAACGCCGCCGTTATCGGCACCATTGCGGGCGACGACACGATTTTTGTCGCGTGCCGCACCACCGAAAGCGCCGCTGAGCTGGCGGAAAATCTCAAACAATATATCATCAGGTAATTCATATGTTAAAGACCTTATACATAGAAAATATTGCGGTCATTGAAAAGACCTCCATCGACTTTTCCGAGGGGCTCAACGTCCTCACGGGCGAAACCGGCGCCGGAAAAAGTATCATTATCGACGCGATTAACGCGATTATGGGACAGCGCACCTCAAAGGAAATTATCCGCACCGGCGAGAACGCGGCGTTTGTTTCCGCCGTGTTTGAGGACGTCAGTCCGGCGGTGGACGCCGTGCTGGAGAATCTCGGCTTTGAAGCGGAGGACGGCGTTTTGATGTTACAGCGCACCCTCAGCGCAAGCGGCAAAAGCAGCTGCAAAATCAACGGCAGACCCGCCACGGTTTCCATGCTGCGCGAGCTGTCCGCTCACCTGATTAACATTCACGGTCAGCACGAAAGCTACGAGTTGTTTTCACCCGACAAGCACCTCGGCTATATCGACAGCTACGGCGGCTTTGAAGCGGAAATCGAGAATTACCGCGCCGTGTATCAGCAATATAAAATTCTTCAAAAGAAATTAAACGAGGCAAATACCGACGAAAGCGAGCGCCTGCGCGAAATTGATTTGCTGCAATTCCAGTCGCAGGAGTTGTTTGACGCTGACGTGCAGCCCGGCGAGGAGGAACAGCTGGAAGCCGAGCGCACTGCGCTTGTCAATGTGGAAAAAATCGCCTCGCTGCTCAATAAAGCCAAGCTGATGCTCGACGGCGAGGACGCAAACGGCGGGGCTGAGGCAGTGGATATTGCCGCCACCGCCATGCAAAACGCCGCCGCCTACAACAGCGAATACGAGGAACTCAGCAACCGCCTGACCGACCTCTATTATAACCTGCGCGACTGTGCCGAGGAAATCGGCGGCGCGCTCGACGATTTGGAAAGCGACCCGCAGCGGCTGGAGGAAATTGAGGAGCGCTTTGATTTGCTCAACCGCTTAACAAGAAAATTCAACTGTGCCGCCGACGAGCTGCCCGCGCTTGCGGAGCAAATGCAGACGCGGCTTGAAGCGCTGCTCAGCTACGACAAAAACCGCGACGAATTAATTGCAGCCTGCGAAAAGGCAAAAAGCGAAGCGCTGCAATTGGCAAAGGCGCTCCGCGAAAAGCGTCACAAGGCGGCGCAGACCTTTGCGGCGAACGTCAAAAAGGAAATGCGGTTTTTGAACATGCCGAACGTGGAACTGATTCCGCAGTTTACCGAAACGGAGCTTTCCTCCGACGGCATTGACAAGGTGGAACTGCTGATTTCCGCCAATCCCGGCGAAACGCCGCGCCCGGTGGCAAAAATCGCCTCCGGCGGCGAGCTGTCGCGCATGATGCTGGCAATCAAAACGGTCTTGGCGGCGACAGACGACGTCGGCACCCTGATTTTCGACGAGGTCGACACCGGCATTTCCGGCTCCGCCGCCGAAAAGGTCGGCTTAAAATTAAAGGAAGTTTCCAAGGACAGCCAGGTGCTCTGCGTCACCCACCAAGCGCAGATTGCCGCGCTTGCGGATTATCATTATCTGATAGAAAAGCGCGTGGAGCAGGGAAGAACCTTCACGGTTGTCACCCCGCTCGACCGCGACGCGCGAATTCACGAGCTGGCGCGCATTATCGGCGGCGTCAACATCACCGAAGCAGCGCTCTCTCACGCGGCAAGCATGCTGCGTGAGAATGAATAACGGATACTTAAAATAACGGAAGGAAGCGACAAGTTGAAGCTGTGGACAGTAGCTCCGCTGGACAAAAACGAAGCGCGCAAAATACAAAATCAATATGAACTGCCGGGCATCATCGCGATGTTGCTCCAAATCAGAAATATCAACACCCCCGATGAAATCAGGGATTTCTTATTTAACGAAAGCGAAATTGCGCCGCCCCTTGAAATCAAGGACATGGACAAAGCCTGCGCGCGCGTAAAGGCGGCGATTGAAAACGGCGAATTCATCTGTGTTTACGGCGATTATGACGCGGACGGCGTCACCTCCACCGCGCTTTTGTATTCTTATCTTGAAGCCGTCGGCGCCCGCGTGATGTATTACATTCCTTCCCGCGAGGCGGAGGGCTACGGCATGAACATGCACGCGGTCGATTTGCTGCACCAAAAGGGCGTGCAGCTGATTGTCACGGTTGACAACGGCATTGCCGCCATTGAGGAAATCGCCTATGCCAAAACCCTCGGAATCGACACCGTTGTCACCGACCACCACATGCCGCTCGGCAAGCTGCCGGACGCCTGCGCCGTGGTGGATTTGCACCGCGCGGACTGTCCCAGCCGCTTCAAGCAGCTTTCGGGCGTGGGCGTGGCATTCAAGCTGATTATGGCGCTGGAAGGCGAATACTGCGACGCCGACTCGCTGCTCGACAACTATTCCGACCTGCTCAGTATCGGCACGATTGGCGACATAGTGGAGTTGAAGGGCGAAAACCGCGTATTTGTCAAGCGCGGTCTGCAAAGCTTGATGAACACCGACCGGGCAGGAATTCACGCCCTGCTTGAAAACGCCGGACAACTCGGCAAGGAACTGACCGCCGGCAACGTGTCGTTCACGCTGGTGCCGCGCGTCAATGCCGTCGGCAGGCTCGGCTTTTCGGGAAAATCCGTGGAGCTGCTGCTCACCGAGGATATGGACGAAGCCCGCGAAATCGCCTCGGGAATGGGCAGCGACAATGCCGAGCGCCAGCAAATCGAGCGCAATATCATTGCCGACATTGACAAAATGGTCACGCTCAATCCGTCTCTTGTCATGGACAAGGTGCTTGTGCTCGACGGTGAGGGCTGGCACCACGGCGTGGTGGGAATCGTCGCGGCGCGCATAAAGGAAATTTACGGCAAGCCCACGATTATTATCTCGCGTGAGGGAGAGTTTGCCCGCGCTTCGGGAAGAAGCATTGAGGGCTTCGCGCTCTGCGACGCCATTGCCGCGTGTGCCGACGTGCTGATTCATTTCGGCGGGCACCCCATGGCGGCGGGGCTTTCTCTCCGCTCCGAAAACATAGAAATATTCCGTAAGAGAATTAACGAATACGCCGATTCCGTTGAACACATGCCCTTTGACCTGCTCAAAATCGACTGCAAGCTTAAACCGGAGGCGATTTCTCTCGATTTGGTCACTGAGCTTTCCGCCTTGCAGCCCTACGGCGCGGGCAATCCGACCCCGGTTTTCGGCTTTTATCAGATGACCTTGGTTAATATTATTCCCGTTTCGAATAATAAACACCTGCGGCTGGTCTTTTCCCGCAAAAACGCCACCCTTGCCGGTATGCTGTTTTTCACCTCCACCGAGGAATTTCCTTATGAAAAGGGCACGGTGCTTGATTTAGCCGCCACGCTCGACATCAACGAGTATAACGGACAGAGAAGTGTTTCCGTTGTGATCAAGGACATCAAGGCGCACACCGACGACGCGCTGGAAATTCTGGAAAGCGGCAGATTGTTTGAGAGCTTTTGCCGCGGCGCAAGGCTGAGCCGCGAACAGCGGCAGAGCATTACGCCCGGCCGCAATGACTTTGCGCTGCTTTACCGCTTTTTGCGCGACCGCGGCGGGTGGTCGGCGCCGCTTTATACACTCTGCGGCAAGCTGGACTACCGCCTGTCCTACGGCAAAATCCGTGTGGCGGCGGAAGCCCTCAACGAGCTTGGACTTATCACTATCCGCGAGGGGCTGAAAACCTGCCGCATTACGCTCAACGCCGCGGCGGGCAAGGTGGATTTAATGTCCGCCGGAATCTTGAAAAAACTCAGGGAGGGGACGCCATGAGCAAATACTCCAAAATCGCTCACTATCAGGACTTTAACGAGTTGCTCGGCATATTGGAAAAGTCGGGCAACGACTATGATATGGAAAAAATCGAAGCCGCCTACCGCTTTGCCGAGGAATCGCACGGCGACCAGCGCAGGGTGTCGGGTATTCCGTATATTTTACACCCTACCTCTGTCGCCTGCATTGTGGCGGAGCTGGGTATGGATACCGACAGCATTTGCGGCGCTTTGCTGCACGACGTGGTGGAGGACACGCCCGTTGCGCTGGAGGAAATCCGCAAAAAATACGGCGGTGATGTTGCCAAGCTGATTGACGGCGTAACCAAAATTTCAAAAATACCCTATTCCACCCGCGAGGAGCAGCAGGCGGAGAATATCCGCAAAATGCTGATTGCCATGGCGGATGACATCCGCGTCATCATCATCAAACTCGCCGACCGCCTGCACAATATGCGCACCATGGACTGTATGCCCGAACAAAAGCGCCGCGACAAGTCGGTGGAAAACATGCAGGTCTATGCGCCGATCGCGCACCGCCTCGGTATCAAGCGCGTCAAGGAGGAGCTGGAGGACCGCTCGCTGCAATATCTCGACCCCATTGGCTATAAGGAAATCGAGGACGCGCTGCTGCTCAACGAGGAGGAGCGCCACAGGTTTATCGACTCCATCAAAAAGCAGATTATCGAAAAAACAAAGGACACCATTCCGAATGTTTATATCAGCGGCAGAGTCAAAAGCATTAACAGCATTTACCGCAAGACCATCATGCGCAACCAAACCATCAACGACATCTTCGACGTGTTCGCCGTGCGCGTGATTGTGGACAATGTGTCCGACTGCTACAATGTTCTGGGCGTGGTGCACGATATCTTCAAGCCGATTCCGAACCGCTTTAAGGACTACATTTCCATGCCCAAGCAGAACATGTACCAAAGCCTGCACACCACGGTTCTTGACAAAAAGATGATTCCCTTTGAGGTGCAAATCCGCACCTGGGAAATGCATTACACCGCCGAATACGGAATCGCGGCGCACTGGAAATACAAGCTCGGCATGAAGGAGGGCGGCAAGAGCGAGGACCTTGTTCACGAGAACATCGAAAAGGTCAAGAGCATGATTCTCGACCAGCTTGAAGCCGAGGACGCCACCGACATTGCCCGCAACATCCGCAACGACCTCGGCGCCAACGACGTCTATGTCTTTACCCCCAAGGGCGACGTCATGAGCCTGCCGCGTGATTCCACGCCGGTTGACATGGCGTATCTCATTCACACACAGGTCGGTCACCGCATGGTCGGCGCAAAGGTCAACGGCAGAATCGTTCCGATTGATTACACGCTGCGCACCGGCGACATCTGCGAGATTATCACCCAAAAGGAAGAGCACCCCAACCGCGCGTGGATTGACATCTGCAAAACCGCTTCGGCAAAATCAAAAATCCGCTCATGGTTCAAGCACGAAAAGCGCGACGAGAACATCATTGAGGGCAGACAGCTGGTTGAGCGTGAGTTCAAGCGTCAGGGCATGAATCTCACCGAGGAAGAAGCCGAGGAATTCTTCCGCAATGTGTCCATGAAAAAGCAGTACAACACCCTTGACGATTTCTATGCCGCGGTGGGCTACGGCGGTATTCAGCTGTGGAAAATCATGCCGCGGCTCAAAGAGGAATACCAAAAGCTCTACGTTGTCAAGGACGTTGACCAAATCACCGTTCCGCCCGCGCCCGTGAAGCGCAAAAAAGCGTCCTCCGGCGTTATTGTCGAGGGCGACCCCGACGTGCTGGTGAAATTCTCCAACTGCTGCAACCCGCTGCCCGGCGACGAAATTATCGGCTACATCACACGCGGCTACGGCGTTTCCATTCACAAGCGCGACTGCACCAACGTGCCGAAGCCCCTCACCAACTGCGAGGAGCCGGAGCGCTGGGTGTCCGCAAAATGGGAGAAATCCGCCGGCGAAACCTTCCGCAGCACGCTGCAAATCATTGCGGCGGACAGAACAGGCTTCCTTGCCGACGTCACGATTCAGCTTTCCAACATGCACATTTTCATTCATACCCTCAATTCCCGCGAACTCAAGGACGGCAAGGCGGTTGTCACCGTCACCATTGACGTTGCCGGCAGAGACCACCTTCGCGGCGTGATTTCCCGCCTGTCCGACATCAGCGGCATTGAGGAAATCAAACGACTGTAATTGAATTCGGAATTCGGAATTCGAAATTCGGAATTCGCGTCAACGTCAGTTGACATAGATATAACCTATACTATACTATCCTAACCTAACCTAACCTAACCTATCCTATCCTGTGTATCCAATTTGGAAACAGATTGGATACAGATTGTATACAGATTGGATACAGATTGGATACAAACCGGAACCTGATATAACGGAGATAATTTATGAAAGCGATTCTTCAGCGCGTTTCCCGCGCTTGCGTCACGGTGGACAACGCCGTGGCGGGCGAGGTGGCAAAGGGCTTCTTAATCCTGCTCGGCGTTGAGCAGGGCGACGACGAAACCGAAGCCCGTGTGCTTGCCGACAAAATCGCGGGACTGCGCCTGTTCACCGACGAAAACGATAAAATGAACCTTTCACTCGCCGACATTGACGGCGAGGTGCTGGTGATTTCCAACTTCACGCTCTGCGCCGACTGTTCCCACGGCAGACGCCCCAGCTTTATCCGCGCGGCGCGTCCCGAAACCGCCGAGCCGCTCTATGAGTTCTTCTGCGAAAGGCTGCTGCAAAACGGCGTCAGGCGCGTGGAAAAGGGCGTTTTCGGCGCGGATATGCAGGTCAGCCTGCTCAACGACGGACCTGTCACCATTGACATTAACTCAAAGGATTTGAAAAGATGATTAAAGTTCAGATTTACCCTGTCACCATGCTCGGCACCAACTGCTGCTACCTTGTGGACGAAGCCACGGGCAAGGCGGCGGTGTCCGACCCCGGCGCGCGCTCACAGGCGCTTGAAGCGCAAATCGAAAAGGACGGCGGCAGGCTGGAATATGTCCTGCTCACCCACGGTCACTACGACCACATCTGCTACGCCAAGCAGCTTGCCGGCAAATACGGCGCAAAAATCATCACCGGCAGGCACAACAACGTCTTTCTGCGCGACGGCAGCCTCAACGGCACCAAAAAGCACGGAATTCCCTTCACGCCCTTTTCGGCGGATATTTTGCTTGACGACGGCGAAACCTTCACCCTCGGCGAAACCGAAATCAAGTATCTCTACACCCCCGGTCACACCTCCGGCTGCGGCATTTTCCTCTTTGACGGCATCATGCTGGCGGGCGATTTGATTTTCTGCGAATCCTACGGCAGAACCGACCTGCCCACCGGCGACGACTATCAGATGATGCAGTCCCTCAAGCGCGTCAAGGAGCTGCCGGGCGATTACCAAATCATTCCCGGACACGACGAGTTGACCACCCTCTCGCACGAGAGAAGATACAATCCCTTAATGAGCCGTTTGTAACATGAATCTGTACGTGAAAAACAACACCTTTTGGTTCGAGCTGGAAAACCTCACCCGCCTGTTTTTTCCGAATGAAAAAATCAATGTATACCGTGAGTTTTCCGAAATTGCCGAGCCGTTTATTCTCGCGGATTTGGGAGAGAATATCTCCGTCCGCGTCAAAATCGGCAGCTTTGCCGAGGAGCGCACCGCCGCGCTTTCGGACGAAAACGAGCTGTCCACCGTGCGGCTGCTCTATCAAATTTTAGTGAACTACAGCGGCGTTGAGCAGGCATGGGGCTTGCTCACCGGGGTTCGCCCGATTAAGCTGTTCCGCAAGCTCAGCCGCGAAAAAGGGGAGAGCGAAGCCAAAAAGCGCTTTGAAACCGCCTACTTTGTCAGCGGTGAAAAAACCGCTCTCGCCGCCCAAACCGAGCAGAACGAGCGCAAAATCATTGAGCTGTCGCGCCCCGAATCGTTCAGCCTGTATGTCGGCGTTCCGTTTTGTCCTTCGCGGTGCAGCTATTGCTCCTTCGTCATGTCGTCGGTGGAGCGGGCGAAAAAGCTGATGGAGCCCTACGCCAACCTGCTTTGTGAAGAAATCAAGGCAACCGCCCAAATCGCCGCTGATTTGGGACTGCGGCTCGAGAGCGTCTATTTCGGCGGCGGCACGCCCACCACGCTCAGCGCCGAACAGCTTAACCGCGTGCTCGGCACGGTCAATCAGTCCTTTGACATGCGCACCTGCCGCGAATTCACGGTGGAAGCGGGCAGACCCGACACGATTGACACAGAGCGTCTTTTTGCTTTAAAAGCAAATCATGTTGACCGTATCAGCATTAATCCCCAAACGCTCAGCGATTCCGTTTTGGAAACCATCGGCAGACGGCACACCGCCGGACAGTTTATGGAAGCGTTTGCCTTGGCGCGGAAATGCGGCTTTCAAAATATCAACACCGACTTGATCGCGGGCTTGCCCACCGACACGCTCGAAAGCTTTCAAAACAGCCTTGACACGGTTGTCGGTTTGGGCGCGGAGTGCGTCACGGTGCACACCCTTTGCATGAAGCGCGCCGCAAACCTCACCACCGAGGGCAAAACCCTCAACCGTGAGGAAGCCCTCACCGCACGGCAAATGCTCGCCTACACGGGAAAAGTCCTCAATGAGCAGGACTACATTCCGTATTACCTCTACCGCCAAACCCGCATGGTCGGCAATCTCGAAAACGTCGGCTGGGCAAAGCGCGGGTATGAAAGTCTTTACAACGTCTATGTCATGGACGAAACCCACACCATACTCGCCTGCGGCTCCGGCGGCGTCACCAAGCTGAAAAATCCGTATTCCGATTATCTGGAACGGATATTTAATTTCAAATATCCATATGAATATATAGACAGATTTGAAGAATTGCTTAACAGAAAAGCCGCAATCAAGCGGTTTTATAGTACAATTGGCGGTTGATTATTTATGCAAACAGTGGTATAATACTAACCAATCGGATATTCTGAAAAGGAAAGGTGAAAACTTATGAAAAACTTTGACTCTATTCTCAGCGACGTCTTTGACAACGCAAAAACAGCCGCAAACGCGCTTTCAAAGCAGGCCGCAAAGCTTTATGACGCTTCCAAGCACAAAATTTCCGCAGAAGCCATCAAGCGCACCATCGCCAAAAAGCTGATTGAGCTCGGCAAGCTGACCTACAAGGCAATCACACAGGAAGGCGACCTCGCTGACGAAATCAACGCGGTCGTTGGGGAAATCACCGAACTGAAGAAGAGCCTCGCGACGATTGAGGCAAATCTCGCGGACATCAACAACCAGAAAATCTGCCCCGACTGCGGCAACAAGGTGACAAAGGAAAGCGTATTCTGCAACACCTGCGGTCACAAGTTTGAGGCGCCCGTTGATGAAGAGGCTGCCGAAGAAGCCGCTCAGAAGGTGGTTGAGGAAATGAACGAGGAAGATGTGACCACTGACGAGGAAATCGTTGTCGCTGCGCAGGAGGCTGCGGAAGAAATCGCTCAGGTTCCCGCTAAAGCGGCTGAGGAAGCAACCGAAGCAGCTGAGGAAACCGCTCCGGCAGAAGAACCCGAAGCATAAGCGGCACAAAGCAATTATCAGATAAAAGCAGAGAGTGGAGTGACGCGCTCATTCCACTCTCATATCATGTCATATCCATACCACTCTGACTCAAAGGTGATATAATTTGATAAAAAAGTACAACGCGGTGAAAAACTTTGACAAGGACGTTTCGACCTCCTTTATCAAGGGAGCCGCCATTCTGACAATCAGCATGGTCATCGTCAAGGTGTTCGGACTTCTCAACAAAATTGTTTTGGTGAGAATCTTTACCGCCTGCGGCGTTGACGGCATGGCGTCCTTCGGAATGGGACTTTACGCCAATGCCTACGAGCTGTTTGTCGTCATTTTTACCGTCGCAACGGGCGGCTTGCCGATTGCGATTTCGCGTCTTGTGTCCGAAAACATGACCCAAAGGCGCTACAAGGACGTGCGGCAGATTCACAAAATTTCTGTGCCGTTCTTCACCATCCTCGGACTGGTCTGCTTTGCGATTGTCGCCGGGGCAAGCGTTCCGTATTCGCAGTTTGTCATTCAATCTCCCTATGCCATTTACGGTATGCTGGCTCTCTCTCCGACAGTCTTTTTCGGCTGTCTTGCCTCCGCTTACCGCGGCTACTATGAGGGTCAGCGCAACATGACCCCAACCGCCGTTTCGGAGATTATCGAGGCGGTTGTCAAGCTGGTTGTCGGCTCGGCGTTCGCGTGGGGAATTCTCGCGTGGGGACTCAGCTCCAACGCCGCCACCCACTCCTTCCTCTGGATGCACTTCCAAAACGAGGACGAAGCCATGCACACGATTCTCGCCCTCTCCGTTGCGGGCGCAATCACGGGCATTTCGCTGAGCAGTATGCTCTCATGGCTCTATTATTTCCTGAAATTCAAGCTTCAGGGCGACGGTATTCCCAAAGAATATTACGAAAATTCCATCGACGCCCGTCAAAACCGCGAGACCTTCATGACCATCATCAAAACCGCGCTCCCGATTGCGGGCGGCACCCTTGTCATGAGTCTCGGCTCATGGGTCGATTCGATTATTATTCAGAACGTGCTCCTCAATCTCGCGCATACCCACGGTCATGAGTTGCAAGCGCAGTATGGCATGTTCTACGGTCCCGAAGCCTTCGGCGGCAAACACATCACGATTCACACCAACCTCTGGGGCTGCTATTCCAACGCGCTCACGCTCATGCAGCTTGTCACGGCGGTAACGCAGGTGTTCGGCTCGTCCGCAATGCCCAACGTCACCAGCGCGTGGACAAAGGGCGACAGGCAGGAGCTGCGCCGCTCCATCAATACGGTGCTCAAAATGACAATGATGTTTACGCTGCCCATGTCCTTCGGCTTATGTGTGCTGGCGCACCCGATTATGGCGCTGGTTTACGGCGGCAGTCCCGAGATTGTTCAAATCGGCGGCAACGTGCTCATGGTGATGGGTATCACCACCATCTTCACCGCGATTATCACACCGATTTGCTCCATGATTAACGGTATCGGCAAGGTCAAGGTGCCCATGATTCTCTACACCATCTGCATGCTTGTCAAAATCGGCACCTCATGGATTTTCGTCAGTATTCCCGCCATCAACATTCAGGGCGCGACGGCAGGCTCAATGGTGTCCTACGCGCTGATTTGCATCATCGGCATGTTCCTGCTGATTAAGTACAGCGGCATTGTGCCTGACTTTTTCAGCACCACGCTCAAGCCGCTCATTTCGTCGGCGGCATGTGCTGCCGCGGCGTTTTTCAGCTACAGAATGTTCTCCGGCAACATTCACGCAACGACCATCGGACTCACGGTTATGGTGGGCTTGATTGTGCTCGCGGCGGCGGTGTTTATCGGACATTTTCTGGCGGGCACAACGCCTGTCGGACGGCATTTTGATGAAAGCGGCTCCAAAAAGCACAAGGCGGTATCGGTTGTGATCGGCATTATCGGCGGTGCTGCGGCAGGATTTTTGGTGAACAGATTTGTCCATTCGCTGCCCCCGCATTTCTTCGACCGTGTTTCAACCGTGTTCGCGGTGCTGATTGCCATAGCGGTCTATATAGCAGTTTTACTAATAATTCGCACGTTTAGTGCAGAAGAAGTCAAATTTCTTCCAAAAGGCGAAAAAATTGCAAAAACACTTGAAAAATTACATCTAATTGGTTAAAATAGAATACGCCCGCTGCCGCGGTGGGCAGTCCGCCTTTGGAAAGATGTGCGTTTTGGAAGCGTATCATCAACGGCGGGTCAGGTGTTCACTATGACGGCTTATGCCTTACGGAATTGATTCCGCAAAATACACAGCAAAGATACAGGAGAGTAAAATGGATTA